>NZ_CP150660.1:2714252-3038221 GCF_038023995.1 Polaribacter atrinae | reverse complement strand
TTTATTACTAAAGATAATAAGCAAGTTAAAAACGAAGGAGAGATGCCTAAAATGAAAACCAAATCTAGCGCCAAAAAACGATTTAAAGTTACTGGTACTGGGAAAATCAAAAGAAAGCACGCGTTTAAAAGTCACATCTTAACAAAGAAGTCTAAAAAACGTAAATTAAAGTTAACTCATGACGGTTTAGTACATAAAGCAGACGAGTCTAACATTAAGCAACAATTAAACTTAAAGTAAGTTTAATAAGGGAATTTAATTATTAACCATGGAGTTAGGCAAATCATAAAAAGAATTCTTAATTGAATCGCCTACTACAAAACACATTGAAATTATGCCAAGATCAGTAAATTCAGTAGCCTCAAGAAAAAGAAGAAAAAAAATCTTGAAGGCTGCAAAAGGTTACTTCGGACGTAGAAAAAACGTTTACACAGTAGCAAAAAATGCAGTTGAAAAAGGTATGCTTTATGCATACAGAGACCGTAAAAACAATAAGAGAAACTTCCGTTCTTTATGGATTGTACGTATTAACGCTGCAGCTCGTTTACACGGAATGTCTTACTCTCAGTTTATGGGGAAAGTTAAAGCTAACCAAATCGAATTAAACCGTAAGGTTTTAGCTGATTTAGCTGTTAACAACCCAGACGCTTTTAAGGCAGTTGTAGAAAAAATAAAATAAATAATAATACTTGCTTATAATAAAAACCCAAACAATTACGTTTGGGTTTTTTTTATAGATTTACAATATTAAAAAATCAACCAATGAAATCATTATTAATTACCTTACTATTGTTTACTGCTACTATTTCCTTTTCACAAGAAACTGTAGAAGAAACAAACTCTATTGAAAACCAGTTTGATAAAATATATAGAGTATCTACCACATACCAGGTGTATAAAGTAATAAGCAGAGACAGCTACTTAAATCTAAAGTCTAACGTATTAGACTCTCTTAAATCGTCTAAAAAGATTATTTCTGAAAAAGATGTTTTATTAAAAGCGGAAAAAGAAAATATTGAAAAGAATAAGATACTTTTAAATAAAACACAATTAGATTTAGAAGCTGCTTTAATAAAAGAAAATTCAATTTCTGTTGCAGGTTTCCAATTAAGTAAAATAACTTATAATCTTATACTTTGGAGTATTGTGATTGGCTTACTTTTAGCACTTTCTTATTTTATTTTTAAATTCTCTAGAAGTAACGTGTTAACAAAAGAGGCCAAAGATAATTTAGCAGATATAGAAGAAGAGTTTGAAAAACACAGAAAAAACACATTAGAAAAGGAGCAAAAACTTAGAAGACAATTACAAGATGAGATAAACAAACAGAGAAATAGTTAATTTTTATAGTTTATGTTTCATTAATTAAACATAAACTATAAAATCTATGATAATTTTATAGAAAGGATCTTAATTGACACCTTAATATTATCATTTTCGTAATATTTATGACTTAAATAAAAATACCCTCAATTATTTAGTCCATTTAACAGTATTTTGTTAACTTAGGATTTCTAAAAAAAACTAAACCAACTTAATTACTGAAACTTTATGAAAGCCCTTTTTTATACTAGAGAATTTCCTCCTTATGTATATGGTGGTGCTGGTGTTCATGTGGAATATCTTGCAGCAGAATTAGCTAAGCTTATGTCTGTAGATGTTAGATGTTTTGGAGACCAGGACGACAGTAACAATAACCCAACTGTAAAAGGTTTTCCTTATGAAAACCCAATTTTTGATAACTCCGACGATAAACTTAAAGCAATCTTTAAAACTTTAAGCACAGGCCTGCATATGAATGCAGATCCTATAGATGCAGATGTAGTGCACTGCCATACTTGGTATTCACACTTTGCGGGTATTGTTGCTAAACTTTGTTACGGAATTCCTTTAGTAATTACTACACACTCCTTAGAGCCATTAAGACCTTGGAAAAGGGAACAATTAGGTCGTGGTTATGATGCTTCTTCTTGGATAGAGAAAACAGCTATTGAAATGGCAGACGCTTTAATTGCGGTTTCTAAAGAAACAAAAGAAGATGTCTTAAAACATTTTAATGTAGATGAAACTAAAATTAAGGTTATCTACAATGGTATTAACTTACAACAATATATTACTACTCCTAAAACCACTACTCTAGATGAATATGGTGTAGATAAAAATAAACCTTATGTACTTTTTGTTGGGAGAATAACAAGACAAAAAGGAATCATTCATTTAGTAAATGCTATAAAATATATAGATCCCGATACTCAAATTGTACTTTGTGCTGGTGCACCAGATACTCCTGAAATTGGTAAAGAAATGAAAGATGCCGTTAACGAGGTTAAAAAAACTCGTAAGAACGTAATCTGGATAGATAAGATGGTTACTAAAGAAGAAATCATACAATTGTATTCTCATGCAGATGTATTTTGTTGTCCATCAATTTATGAACCTTTTGGAATTATAAACATAGAAGCAATGGCTTGTAATACAGCTGTGGTGGCTAGTGCTGTTGGTGGCATAAAAGAAGTTGTTGTTCATGGAGAAACAGGTTTACTAATCCCTGTAGAACAGCAAGACTCTGCCCCTTTTGAACCTATAAATCCAGATAAATTTGCAAGAGACTTAGCTGATGGAGTTAATCAGGTAATAAACAATCCTGAATTGAGGGAAAGTATGGCCCAAAAAGGAAGAAAAAGAGTAGAAGAACATTTTGATTGGATATCAATAGCTAAGCAAGTAGAAGAATTATATAAATCACTAAAAAAATAACGCAATGATAAATGAAAAAGTATTAGGAATTATTTTAGGAGGTGGACAAGGCTCCAGATTATACCCACTAACAAAGGATAGATCTAAACCTGCTGTACCAATTGCAGGTAAATATAGACTCGTAGATATCCCAATTTCTAATTGTATTAATTCTGACATAAAAAGAATGTATGTATTAACTCAGTTTAATTCTGCTTCTTTAAATGCACATATAAAAAACACCTATCACTTTAGTTTTTTTAGTTCTGCTTTTGTTGATGTACTAGCTGCAGAGCAAACTATTCATAGTGATAAATGGTTTCAAGGAACCGCAGATGCAGTTAGACAAAGTATGCATCACTTTTTACAAAACGATTTCGAATACGCTTTAATACTTTCTGGTGACCAATTATATCAAATGGATTTTAATGATATGATTAAAAAACATGAAGAAAGTGGAGCAGAAATATCAATTGCTACATATCCTGTAAACGCAAAAGACGCTACATCATTTGGTTTATTAAAAACGAATGAAGAAAATATAATTACTTCATTCATAGAAAAACCAGCTGCAGAATTATTACCAGATTGGACATCTGATGTTGGTGATGAAATGAAAGCTCAAAATAGAAACTATTTAGCTTCTATGGGTATTTACATTTTTAATCGTCAATTATTGGTTGATTTAATGAGCAACCCAGATACGAATGATTTTGGTAAAGAAATTATACCTCAAGCAATAGACTCTCACAAAACATTAAGTTATCAATATGAAGGATATTGGACAGATATTGGAAATATAGATTCATTCTTTGAAGCTAATTTAGGATTAACAGATGATGTTCCTCAATTTAATTTATATGATAATGATAAACATGTCTACACAAGACCTAGAATATTACCAACTTCTAAAATTGCTGGTTCTATTTTAAATAAAGCGGTTATTGGAGATGGTTGTATAATTCATGCCGAAAAAATTGAAAGATCTGTAATTGGAATTCGTTCTAGAATTGGTAAAAATTCTTTAATCTCTAATACTTATATGATGGGGAATGATTCTTATGAATCTTTAGATGAAGTTGCTGAAAACCATATTGATATTATGATGGGAATTGGTGATAGATGTTACATTCATAATTGTATTGTAGATAAAAACTGTAGAATTGGTGATGATGTTAGAATTAATGGAGGTACACATATAAAAAACACAGAAACTGACACCTATTTTGTAAAAGAAGGAATCGTAGTTATTAAAAAAGACGCAACAATACCAAGAGGCACAAATATCGGTTAGAAAATATTTTTACTTTCTTTATTTAAACTAAACTAATTTAATGCAAAATCAAAGTAGAATTGTAATAGAAAATATTGCTCCACAATTAAATGAAGGAACAGTATATATAAAACGTGTTGTAGACGAAATTGTAAATGTAACTGCAGATGTTTTAGTAGATGGTCATGATGTACTTCAGGCAAATTTATTATTCAAGCACGAATCAGAAAAAAAGTGGTCAGAACATAGAATGGACGCCACTTCTAACGATCAATATGTAGCAAATTTTATAACAACAAAACAAGGTTTTTATTCTTATAAAATTGAAGGTTGGGTAGATTATGCCTTAAACTGGCAACATGGAATTGAAAGAAAAATAGATGATTATCAGCATGTAAATTCTGAACTTTTAGAAGGTGCAGAACTTTTATTTGCACTTTTAGATGATGTTAATGCTGATGATAAAGAATATCTTCTTCGCTTAATATTCATCTTTAAAAATACAGAAACATACGCAGAAGCAATTAAAGAAGCTATTTCTAAAAGGTTAACCGTAATTCTTAAAAACAATCCGAAGAAAACTTTAACACAAACATCACCAGAATATAAAGTTTATGTTGATCGTTTAAAAGCTAGATTTTCTACTTGGTACGAATTCTTCCCTCGTTCTGCATCAGAACATGAAGGTAAACATGGTACTTTTAACGATTGTCATAGATTGTTGCCAAGAGTTGCACAAATGGGTTTTGATACTTTGTATTTTCCTCCAATTCATCCAATTGGTGAAGTAAATAGAAAAGGAAAAAATAATACTACAGTTGCACAAGATGGAGATGTTGGTTCTACTTGGGGAATTGGTTCTAAATATGGTGGTCATAAAGATATTCATCCAGAATTGGGTTCTTTAGAAGATTTTAAACATTTAGTTGCAAAAGCAAAAGAATTAGGAATTGAAGTTGCAATGGATTATGCTTTGCAAGCAGCACCAGATCATCCTTGGGTTACAGAACATCCAGATTGGTTTAAATGGAGACCAGACGGAACTGTACAATATGCAGAAAATCCGCCTAAAAAATACCAAGATATTCTTCCAATTTATTGGGAAAGCAAAGATTATAAAAACCTTTGGCAAGAATGTTTAGATACTTTATTCTATTGGATTGATTGTGGAATTAACGTTTTTAGAGTTGATAATCCGCATACAAAACCTTACTATTTTTGGGGTTGGATTATTACTGAAGTTAAGAAAAAACATCCTGATGTTTTGTTTTTAGCAGAAGCTTTTACAAGACCAAAAATAATGCATCAATTGGCAAAACAAGGATATACACAATCGTATACTTATTTTACTTGGCGAGATTCTAAACATGAGTTAATTGAATATATGAATGAATTGACTCAAACAGATCAAAAAGAATATATGAGACCAAATTTTTGGCCAAACACGCCAGATATTAATCCGTATCATTTACAAGGCGCTCCAGAAAGTAAATACTTACAACGTTATGCTTTGGCTGCAACTTTGTGTTCTAATATTGGTATTTATGGTCCTGTTTTTGAACAAATGATTGATGTTCCTATTGCTGGAAAAGAGGAATATTACATGTCAGAGAAATTTCAACTTTGTCATTACGATTGGTTTAAAGAAAATAAAGTAACAACTTTAATTACTAAAATTAACCATATTAGAAAAGAAAACGAATCTTATCAGCAAACAAACAATATTAAGTTTTTAGAAACTGGTAACGATCAATTAATTGCTTTCTATAAATGGAATCAAGATAAAACAAATGAAACATTAACAGTCATTAGTTTAGATGCTTACAACGCACAAACGGGTTCTGTACAATTACCACTTAATGATTTAGGTGTTCCTTATGGTCATAAAGTAGAAGTTGTAGATTTAGTTACAAGAAATACTTACAATTGGTATAATGAAAGAAATTATGTGCAGTTACATGCAACATTACCATTTCATATTTTTAAAATTAATAAATAATCAATGATCAAGGAAGAAAATACAATTTCTAAATCTTCTATTTTTTCATCTTCAAATAATTGGGAGGAAATTATTGCCGATAAAGATTTTATATCTATTTTTTTATCTGATGTTTTAGAAGAATACATACAAAAGCAACGTTGGTTTGGAGGTAAATCTAGCCAATTAAAATACATTGAATTAAGTGAATATTTTAAAATTCAGCAAGATGGAGAAATCTATTTTGGTTTAATTCTAGAAGTTAATTTTGTAGAAGCTTTTTATCATCACTATTTTTTACCTATTGCATTTGTTGCTGATGAAAGCATATCTAAAGAAAATAGAATATTACCTATAAAACTTAAAGATCAAGAAGGTTATATTATAGATGCAATGCATATAGAAAGTTTTAGAAAAGTAGTTTATGAAAGAATAAGTTCTGCTTTACCGGTTGATAAAACTCCTGTACAATATCATAAAACAGAAGGTTTCAATTTCCCTGCTTACAAATCGTCAAGATTTATGGGGGTTGAACAAAGCAATACTTCTATTATATATAATGATGCATTTATCTTAAAATTTTTTAGAAGAATTTATGCTGATAAAAATCCTGACTATGAAATGAGTCGTTTTTTATCACACACAAAAGAGTTTAAACACACACCTCCATATTTAGGAAGTATCAATATTATTGATTCGGATAATACCAATGTTACTATTGGTTTAATGCAAAAATTAGTGCAAAATAATGGTGATGCTTGGGAGTATTTTTTAAAGGAAATTCATAAAATCTATAAAACAATAGATTCTAAAAATATTTCTTATAAAAATTTACCAGATGTAAAAATGTTTAAACGAGTTAAGATTTCTGAAGTTCCTCCGAAAATTATAGATTGGATTGGACTTAATTTAGTATCCAAAGTAAAAAAATTAGCACAAAGAACAGCAGAAATGCATATTGCTTTAGGATCAGAATTTGCAGACACTTCCTTTACTCCTACTCGTTTTAATAGCGATTATACTGTTTGGCTAAAAAATAGATTAACCTATCAATTTCAAAATAGATTACATCTTGCTGAAAATAATTTACATAAATTAGAAGGAGATTCTTTACAACTTGCAAAAGAATTTTTAGAAAGAAAAAACGAAATTAGAAAACGCTTAGTAAATTTTGATTGGACAAAACTAAAAGGAGAAAGAATTAGAATTCATGGCGATTATCATTTAGGGCAAGTTTTAGTACAAGATGATGATTTTTGTATTTTAGATTTCGAAGGCGAACCAGAAAGTACAATTAGAGATCGTAAAGTAAAACAACCACCATTAAAAGATGTTGCAGGTTTATTTAGATCTTTTCATTACGCAATTTATTCAACGATTTTTAATCATCAAAATGAATATAAAAAAACTCAAGAAGAACTTTTTGAGTATGGAGAATTGTTATACAAATACATGGTTTCTATCTTTTTAGACACCTATATAGAAACCACAAAAAATGCAAACCTACATATAGGTTATAGAAACGAAAGAATATTTTTATTAAAATATTGCTTATTAGAAAAAGCAATTTACGAATTAGGTTACGAACTTAACTCAAGACCAAAATGGACAATTATTCCATTAAAAGGTATTGCAAACATATTGAACTCATAAAATTATGACAAAAACAAAAGCTCACAGTCTTTTTACAGAATTTGATATTAATTTATTTAAAGCTGGAAAACACTATCGTTTATACGAAAAATTTGGTTCACATCTTATAACTGTAGATGGTGTAGAAGGAACTTATTTTGCCGTTTGGGCACCAAGCGCTAAATCAGTCTCAGTAATTGGTGATTTTAATTTTTGGTTAGAAGGAGAACATCACTTAAATGTACGTTGGGACGGTAGCGGTATCTGGGAAGGTTTTATTCCAAATATTGGTAAAGGAACCGTATATAAATATAAAATAAGAAGTACTAATAATGACATAACAACAGAAAAAGCAGATCCTTTTGCTAGAAGGTGTGAACATCCACCAAAAACAGCTTCTGAAGTATGGGAAGATGACTACGCTTGGAACGACAAGAAATGGATGAAAAATAGAAAGAAAAATAATGCACTAGATGCTCCTTTTTCTGTTTATGAAGTTCATTTAGGTTCTTGGAAAAAGCAAGTTGAAGAAGGACGATTTTTAAGTTATCATGAATTAGCCGAGGAGTTAGTTAATTATGTATCAGAAATGAATTTTACACATGTAGAGTTTATGCCAATTATGGAATTTCCGTACGACCCAAGTTGGGGCTATCAATTAACTGGTTATTTTGCACCAACATCTCGTTTTGGTTATCCAGATGAATTTAAATATTTAGTAGATAAATTCCATGAAAAAGGAATTGGAGTTTTACTAGATTGGGTTCCTTCTCACTTTCCGTCAGACGATCACGGATTAGGTTTCTTTGATGGTTCTCATTTATATGAACATCCAGATAGAAGAAAAGGCTATCATCAAGATTGGAAAAGTTTAATTTTTAACTACGGAAGAAACGAAATAAAAGCATTTTTAATTAGTAATGCTATCTTTTGGTTAGACCAATACCACGCAGATGGTTTAAGAGTAGATGCTGTTGCCTCTATGTTATTCTTAGATTATTCTAGAGAAGAAGGAGAATGGGAACCAAATGAATTTGGTGGAAGAGAAAACCTAGATGCTATTAATTTTATTAAAGAAATGAATGCAGCAGTCTATGAATCTTTCCCAGATGTACAAACTATTGCAGAAGAATCTACTTCTTTCCCAAAAGTCTCTAAACCAATTTATGATGGAGGTTTAGGTTTTGGTATGAAATGGATGATGGGTTGGATGCATGATACTTTAGATTATTTTGCAAAAGAACCTATATACAGAAAGCATCATCAAAATGAATTAACATTCAGTTTAAATTATGCATTTACAGAAAACTTTATGCTTCCACTTTCTCATGACGAAGTAGTGTATGGTAAAAAAGCTTTAGTAGATAAAATGCCTGGTGATGAATGGCAAAAGTTTGCAAACTTAAGAATGTTATATAGTTTGATGTACACACATCCCGGAACTAAACTATTGTTTCAGGGAGCAGAGTTTGGACAAACGAGCGAATGGGACTTTGACGGAAGTTTAGACTGGCATTTATTAGACTACGGTGTACATAAAGGAGCACAAAACTTAGTAAAAGACTTAAACAAATTATACAAAAAAGAACCTGCATTACATGAAAAGCAATTTTCTCATGAAGGTTTTGAATGGATAGATCATGGAGATCATGAAAACTCTGTAATGTCTTATATTAGAAAAGGTGAAAATGAAAAAGATAACATAATAGTTATCTTAAACTTAACACCTGTTCCAAGAGAAAATTACAGAATAGGCTTACCTAAAAAAGGAACCTTAACACCTGTTTTTAATAGTGATGATACCAAATATAATGGTACCGGAAACTTTAAAAGTAAAAAGTTAACTTCAGAAAAAAAGGTATGGAATAATAGGGAGCATTCTATAGAGTTAAATTTACCTCCATTAGGAATGATTGCTTACAAGTACAAATAAATTTCAATTACAAATCTTCTTTTTTTATCATTATATTATTCTGATAAAAAAAGAGGATTTTTTTTTACAACTTCATAATAAAACTTCTCATTTTTAAGACATTAAGAAAAATACATCCAATTTTAAAAAGAAAATCTATTCTATTTAAAATTAAATAAATAAGCAATATTTTTGCTCATCAATTTAACAAATACATTATCGTAAAATAGTATAGAACAATCGTCATTTACAAATATTTACGATTTTTACAAGCACAATAAACAACCAAAATTATGATTGTTAATACAGAATTAGAACAAAAAGGAAACTTATTTCCTTCAGAGATAGTGAGCTATAAAAAAGATATAGACACTTTATATTTTACAACAAAGAACAATGTAATCTTACAACTTACTGTTGTAAGAGATAGTGTTATAAGATTTAGATATGCTACAACGGGTAAATTTGAAAATGATTTTTCTTACGGAGTAACAATTCATGCATCTAGAGGATATTATTTTTTAGACGTTACTGAAGATGATACTCATTATATTATTACAACTTCTAAATTAATCTGTAAAGTAGAAAAAAGTAGTTTACAAGTTAAACTTTATGATGCTATAGACTTTAAATTAATAAACGAAGATGAAATTGGGTTTCATTGGGAAGAAAGTTACGAATATGGTGGAGACATCGTAAAAATGAGTAAGGCTTGCCAAAGGGGAGAAAGTTTTTATGGCTTAGGAGATAAGCCTGTAGATGTAAATTTAAAAGGGAAACGTTTTGAAAACTACGCTACAGACTCATACGCTTTTGGTAAAGACACAGACCCAATATATAAAGCAATTCCTTTTTACACCGCTATACAAGGTGATAAATCTTATGGTATTTTCTTTGACAATACTTTTAAATCACATTTTGATTTTGCACATGAAAGAAGAAATGTAGCAAGTTTTTGGGCACAAGGTGGTGAAATGAATTATTATTTTATCTACGGACCTAAAATGGAAGATGTAGTTAAAAACTATACAGATTTAACAGGAAAACCTCATGCTTTACCTCCATTATGGGCTTTAGGATTCCATCAATGTAAATGGAGTTATTTTCCAGAGAGTAATGTAAAAGAAGTTACAAATACTTTTAGAGATTTAAAGATACCTTGTGATGCTATTTATTTAGACATCGACTATATGGACGGTTTCCGTTGTTTTACTTGGGATAAAAACCATTTTCCAGATCCTAAAAGAATGGTTAGAGAATTAGAAGAAGACGGTTTTAAAACTGTAGTTATTATAGATCCAGGGATTAAAATAGATTTAGAATACGATGTTTTTAAAGAAGCATTAGATAAAGATTATTTCTGTAAACGTGCAGATGGACCTTATATGAAAGGTAAAGTTTGGCCTGGTGAATGTTATTTTCCAGATTATACAAAACCAGAAGTAAGAGAATGGTGGTCTGGTTTGTTTAAAGAACTAATTGAAGACTTTGGTGTAAAAGGTGTTTGGAATGATATGAATGAACCAGCTGTAATGGATGTTCCTAACAAATCTTTTCCAGATGATGTTCGTCATGATTATGATGGAAACCCATGTAGCCATAGAAAAGCACATAATATTTATGGAACTCAAATGGCACGTGCAACGTATCATGGTTTAAAAAAATATGCATACCCAAAAAGACCATTTGTAATTACAAGATCTGCTTATTCTGGTGCTCAAAGATATACTTCTACTTGGATGGGAGACAATGTTGCTACTTGGGAACACTTAGCAATAGCCAATAACCAAGCACAAAGAATGTCTATGTCTGGTTTCTCTTTTGCAGGTTCAGATATTGGTGGTTTTGCAGAGCAACCACAAGGAGAGCTTTTTGCCCGTTGGATTCAATTAGGTGTATTTCATGCTTTTTGTAGAGTACATTCTTCTGGAGATCATGGAGATCAAGAACCTTGGGTATTTGGAGATGAAGTTACAAACATTGTAAGAAAGTTTGTTGAACTTAGATATCAATTATTACCATATCTATATACTTGTTTCTGGAATTATATTAACGACGGAACACCTATTCTAAAATCTTTAGTTTTATACGATCAAGAAGATACTGCTACACATCATAGAAGTGATGAATTTGTTTATGGTGAACAAATTTTAGTTTGCCCTATACAAGAACCAAATGCTAGAGGAAGAAGAATGTATATACCTAGAGGTAAATGGTATAATTTTTGGACAAATGAACTTGTAATTGGTGGAAAAGAAATGTGGGTAGATGCAGATATAGATAGCATGCCTATATTTATTAAAGAAGGAGCCGTTATACCAAAATATCCTGTTCAACAATATGTTGATGAAAAACAATTTGATGAAATTACTTTAGACCTATATTATAAAGAAGGTAAAGAATCGTCACAATTATATGATGATGCTCATGATGGGTATGATTATAAAAAAGGTAGATTTAGTTTACGTACTTTTAAAGTAACAGGTAAAAAAGAAGAATTAATTATTCAACAACACAAACGTGGTGACTTTAATGCAGGTTATAGCAAGTTTAATATTGTGTTCCATAATTTACCTTTTAAAATTACTTCTATACAAATAGATAATGTTGAAACAACTATAGACCGTGTTATCTCGGGAGATACACAATCTATACTTCTAGATAAAGGGTTTTCTGAATTACATTTAATAGGAAAATAATTTTTTTCCTAACCATTTTCAGTGAATTCACTCACTGAAAATGGTGAGGTGAAAATACCCCATTAATGGGTATTGTGTGATCTAGGTAACTGCTATATATTTGTAGCATAAGTAATCTTTTCCCCAAGCAAATTTTAATTTGTTTAAGGTTTCTTAAATATTCTGAATATACAAAAGCGATTATAGTTTGTCTAAACTTTAATCGCTTTTTTTATTACTATAAAAATTATTACTCCTAGTTTATATTCTTATTGATATAAAATTTATCAACCGGAAAATATAAAACATTCAGAAACTGTTATCTTCTTAGAAGTTAAAATCTATATAAGCTTTGTTGCAGTAATCAATAAGCTATAACTCATTACAAATTAATTCATCTCACTGTTTTCAGTGAGTCAGTTCACTGAAAACAGTGAGATGAAAATACCCCATTAATGGGTATTGTGTGATCTAGGTAACTGCTATATATTTGTAGCATAAGTAATCTTCCCCCTAAACAATTTTAAATTGTTTAAGATTTCTTAATACAAAAGCGATCTATAGTTCCCTAAAAACTATAATCGCTTTTTTTATTTTACAAAATCTCCAAAAAAAATAATTTCACAAAGGTAAAATTAGGCCTATCCAATAACTATAAAACTGGGTAACTAATACTAACTAAATCTAAACCTATAGATAAGGCCGTTTAACTAATAAAAAAATCTTCCTTCTCACTGTTTTCAGTGAGTCAGTTCACCAAAAACAGTGAGATGAAAATACCCCATTAATGGGTATTGTGTGATCTAGGTAACTGCTATATATTTGTAGCATAAGTAATCTTCCCCCTAAACAATTTTAAATTGTTTAAGATTTCTTAAGTATTTTAAATTACACAAAAAGCGATCTATAGTTCCCTAAAAACTATAATCGCTTTTTTTATTTTACAAAATCTCCAAAAAAAATAATTTCACAAAGGTAAAATTAGGCCTATCCAATAACTATAAAACTGGGTAACTAATACTAACTAAATCTAAACCTATAGATAAGGCCGTTTAACTAATAAAAAAATCTTCCTTCTCACTGTTTTCAGTGAGTCAGTTCACCAAAAACAGTGAGATGAAAATACCCCATAAATGGGGATTGTGAGATCTAGATAACTGCTATATATTTGTAGCATAAGTAATCTTCCCCCTAAACAATTTTAAATTGTTTAAGATTTCTTAATACAAAAGCGATCTATAGTTCCCTAAAAACTATAATCGCTTTTTTTATTTTACAAGATCTCCAAAAAAAATAATTTCAAAATGGTAGAATTAGGCCTATCCAATAACTATAGAACTGCGTAACTATTAGTAACAAAATCTAAACCTATAAATAAAGCCATTTAACTAATAAAAAAAACTTCCTTCTAACTGTTTTCAGTGAGTCAGTTCACCAAAAACAGTGAGATGAAAATACCCCATTAATGGGGATTGTGGGATCTAGATAACTGCTATATATTTGTAGCATAAGTAATCTTCCCCCTAAACAATTTTAAATTGTTTAAGATTTCTTAATACAAAAGCGATCTATAGTTCCCTAAAACTATAATCGCTTTTTTTGTTTCATAAAAAAAGCCTTAAAAACAATGTTTTAAGGCCTTACTTATACTTTATTAAGTAACTTATATTCCGTCTCCTAATCCTTTTAATTTTTGTGTGTTTTCAGCCAACATCAATTCATCAATAATTTTCTGAATATCACCGTTTACAATATTAGGTAAATCATACAGAGATAAACCAATTCTATGGTCTGTAACTCTACCTTGTGCATAATTATAAGTTCTAATCTTAGCACTTCTATCTCCAGAAGAAACCATAGAACCACGCTTTAAGGCATCTTCGGCATTCTTTTTCGCTAATTCCATGTCATACAAACGAGAACGTAATACTTTAAATGCTTTCTCTTTATTTTTATGTTGCGATTTTTGATCTTGACATTGTGCAACCAAACCAGTTGGAAGGTGAGTTAAACGAACTGCAGAATACGTAGTATTTACAGATTGACCACCAGGACCAGAAGAACAGAAAAAATCAATTCTAACTTCTTTTGGATTAATTTCTACATCAAATTCTTCAGCTTCCGGAAAAACCATACAAGTTGCTGCAGATGTATGCACACGACCTTGAGTTTCTGTTTGTGGAACTCTTTGAACACGGTGTACACCCGCTTCAAATTTTAAAATTCCGTAAACATCATTACCTGTAACTTCAAACTGAATTTCTTTAAAACCTCCATTTGTTCCTTCAGAATAATCTACAGTAGAAACTTTCCACCCTTTACTTTCGCAATATTTAGTATACATTCTAAATAAATCTCCCGCAAAAATACTTGCTTCATCTCCTCCTGCTCCTGCACGTAATTCTACAACGGCATTCTTAGAGTCTTCTGGGTCTTTAGGTATTAATAATACTTTTATTTCATCTTCTAATTCAGGAATTCTAGTGTTGGCTTCGTCAATTTCCATCTTCGCCATCTCATTCATTTCTGCATCAGAGCCATCAGCAAGAATTTCTTTTGCTTCCTCTATATTGTTTGTTAAAGTTAGGTATTCATCTCCCTTTTTAACAACATCTCCTAAATCTTTATATTCTTTCATCAATTGCGCATAACGCTTTTGATCCATGATGATTTCTGGCTGAATAATTAAATCAGAAACTTCATCATAACGCTGCTTTACAATTCTTAATTTATCTAACATCTTCTGTCTTTTCTTGGATTGCGAATTTACAATTTTTATAGCTATATTTGAACAAAGCGAACTAATTTTATGAAATTACTACTATTTACCTGTTGTTTTTTATTATTGGTTTCTTGTCATCAAGAAAAAAAAGAACCACAAAAGCCTACTTTCTTAATTGGAGATTGGGTTCGTATAAACGATAAAGAAGGCAGTATTACTTATGAAACATGGCATACAAACCTTAAAGGTTTAGGGTATACCTTAAAAGAAAAAGACACTACATTTAAGGAAAAATTGAGTATAGTAACTATAAAAGACTCCTTATTTTTAAAAGTAAAAGGAGTAAATGAAAACCCAACATTATTTAAATTTACACAACAATCAGCGACTTCTTTTGTTTGTGAAAATCCAAGGAATGAGTTTCCAAAAAAGATAAAATATTATTTAGAAAATGATCAATTAAAAGCAGTTGTTTCTGCAGAGGATTTTAAAATTGAATTTATTTTTGATAAACTATAATTTTTAAATGCTGATGATACTTTTGTCTTTGTTACAACATAATAAAGTATAAAAAAAGCTCATTATTAAATAATGAGCTTTTATATTTTTAATAAAATAAAAAGCTAGAAATTAGAAACTTCTGCTTCTATTTTTTCCCAGTTTTCCATTACGGTATCTAATTTAGCTTTTTTAGCTTTGTATTTTTCAAAGAAATTTGGTCTAGCAGAAACTTCATCATAATTCTGTGCTAGTTCTAAATCTATTTTTGCAATTTCTTTTTCTAAATCTGATATTTCAGTTTCTATATTAGACAATTTATTCTTTAACTTCTTTAATTGCTTTTCTTGATCTCTAGATAATTGATGAGATTCTTTTTTAGAAGTATCCTTATCAACTTTTACAACCGTTCTTTTTTCTGCTTCTCTAAGGTTTTCTATTTTATGCTGCTCTAAGAAATAATCTATATCTCCTAAATATTCTTTAATTTCTTTGTCTTTAAACCCATAAACAGTTTCTGTTAATCCTTGTAAAAAATCTCTATCGTGAGATACTACAATTAAGGTTCCATTAAAATTCCTTAAAGCTTCTTTTAACACTGTTTTAGAGGCAATATCTAAGTGATTTGTTGGCTCATCCATTATTAAAACATTAAATGGTTGTAATAATAATTTACATAATGCCAATCTATTTCTTTCCCCTCCAGAAAGTACTTTTGCTTTTTTATCTACAGCATCTCCACCAAATAAGAAAGAACCTAACATATCTCTAACGCGCATTCTGTTAGTATCAGTAGCAGCATCTTCCATTATCTCCAATACCGTTTTTTCTGGCGGTAATTCCTCAGATTGATTCTGAGCAAAATATCCAACTTCTACATTATGACCAAGTTTTAAATATCCTTCAAACGGAATTTCACCTACCATCATTTTTGCCAAAGTAGATTTTCCTTGTCCGTTTTGACCAACAAAAGCAATTTTACTGTTTTTTTCTATTAATAAATCTACGTCTTCTAAAACATGTTTATCTCCATAACTTTTACAAAGTTTTTCTGCTTCAACAATAATTTTACCAGGTTCTTTAGAAATAGCAAACTTAACATTCATTGCTTGGTTATCATCTTGGTCAACCTCAATTAACTCAACTTTATCAAGTTGTTTCATTAAGGATTGCGCCATAGAAGCCTTACTAGCTTTTGCTTTAAATTTATTAATTAAGTGTTGCTTTTGTTTTATTTCTTTCTCTTGGTTTTTCTGTGCCTGTAATTGCTTTTCTTTAATTTCTGCTCTTAATACCAAGAATTCAGAATATGGTTTTTTATAATCGTAAATCTGACCTAAAGAAATTTCTATAGTTCTATTGGTTACATTATCTAAAAACATTTTATCATGCGATACCAATACAATAGCACCAGAATATCCTTTTAAGAAATTCTCTAACCAAATAATAGATTCAATATCTAAGTGATTTGTTGGCTCATCTAATAACAAAATATCATTATTTTGTAAAAGTAATTTTGCCAATTCTATACGCATTCTCCAACCTCCAGAAAAAGTATCTGTTTTTTTATCAAAATCTTCTCTCTGAAAACCTAAACCTTGTAAAATCTTTTCGGTATCACCTTGGTAATTATACCCACCAAGCAACTCATAACGTTCTGTATTATCCGTTAAATCATGAATCAATTCTGTGTACCCTTCACTTTCATAATCGGTTCTAGTAGCAAGTTGCTCATTAATTTCATCAAGTTTTACCTCAATTTCTTTAATTTCAACAAACGCCTGGTATGCTTCTTCTAAAATAGTTCTTCCTTCAACAAAATCTATATCTTGTCTTAAAAACCCCATTCTAATATCTTTATCAAAAGCCATGGTACCACCACTTGTTTCTATATCTTTAGAAAGCACTTTTAAAAGCGTAGATTTCCCTGCTCCATTTTTTCCGATAAGACCAATTCTATCTCCTTTATTTAATTTGAAAGTAATTCCTGAAAATAAATCAGTTCCCATAAAAGAAACTGACAAGTTGTGTACGTTTAGCATCTAATGTAATAATTGTTACTTAAAAAAAAGTTTAAAACTCTATATTTGCAAAAGTATACAAATTTAAGGTCTATTATGTTGAAAAAGGGAACCAAGTTATATAGTATTTTTAAAGCTAAGTGTCCGAGATGTCATGAAGGCGAATTCTTTACACATAAATTTACTTTTAACCCTAATAAAGTAACCAAGTTACATGACAATTGTCCGAACTGTAATTTAAAATATATGATGGAACCTTCTTTCTTTTACGGAGCTATGTATGTTAATTATGGTTTAACTGTTGCTCTTTCTGTTGCTACATTTGTAATAAGCACTTTAATTTTTAGCTTGAGTCTTTTACAATGTTTTGCGGCAATTGTAATAGCATTGTTAATATTAGCACCTTTTAATTTACGCTTATCTAGAATAATTTGGATAAATATGTTTGTCCATTTTGATAAAAAATTCAAGAAAAAACAATCATAAATATTTTTTGGGCGCTTTAACAGGCTCTCGCCACTCGCTTTTTTTAGTGCCAGTTCTCGATACAAATTTGTTGAAAACAAATTCTCTCTAACTGACACTAAAAAAGAGCTCAAACATGCCGCTCTATCCTTAGCGCATATTGCCAACCGAGAAGAAAATTCATGAAAACCCACTAAAAGCATACAGCTAATAACCAACCTTATCAAGAATTAGCAATATTTTTCTTTTTAACAAATTATTTAATTTTTCAATATATTCTTTCCGCTCTAGTAATTGACCTATGTCGGCCTCAAATGTTTTAGTATTATTTAATTTAGGAAATGATAATTTATTTTTTGCTATTGAATTTGAAATTAAAATATTAAAGTAATTATAAGTTAGGATTATTATTTGTAAAAAATCAGTTTCAATAATTTTAAAGCCAATTTTTTCGGCTGTTCTCCTATTTATAATATAGCTTGTACCACTAATTTTCATTCTTTTATCCTTCTCATACTTTTTAAGTAGATGTAAAAGTCCTTCTAAATATTGTTGGATTATAAAATCAGTTCTTTGTTTTCCATTCATTTGATTTTCAATTACGAAATAGTAATCAAATAAAGTTCCTCCGTGAATTTTGATTCGGCTATTTTTAGGTTTTTCGATTACGAATAAAGATGAACAATAAATTATTCTACCACTTTTTTTTAAGGATGACATGTCAAAGAATGGAGCAATTATTGATAAAGTAATAGCAAATGTTAAAATTCCAATCACATATATTCTTGAATATATTGATATAATAATTGACAACACAATAATTATAAGAGAACAAGTTGCTATCGCAATTAGTATTCTTTTTTGCTCTTTTTCATTCTTATTATAAAAACGATGGTTCAACGTATCAGCATGTTTTTTATTATTACTACCTTTTATCCTTCAAGTGCTTAAAACGAATAATATCTATTTCTTCGTCTAAAGATTCATCATTATAAATATGGTTGAATAGATTTTTAGCAACCGTAGGTGCAATCATTACTCCTCGTGTTCCTAATCCATTTAAAACAATTAATTGTGCATAATCTGGATGAATACCAACCAAAGGTCTTCTGCCTGAAACCGTAGGTCTTATTCCTGCTGATTGAGAAACAATGGTATAAGGAACATTAAGTACTTTCTTTAACTTTTCTACCAATTCTTCTTTTCCTTCCTCTGAAGGATCCGATGTTTTGTCTGTCCAGTTAAACGTTGCTCCTACTTTATATGTATGGTCTCCCAAAGGCATTACAAAAAGTGTAGACTTTAATAAAAAGTCGATATTTAATTCTGGAGCATGTATGGTTAATAGTTCTCCTTTTGCTTCATTTATTGGTAAATAATTAAAGTAAGGGTTTTCTACAACTCCAAAACCTTCACAAAAAACAATTTTAGAGGCTTTAAGGTCTTTATATGTTAGAGATTCTTCTTCAATATTTAATTCTTTATGTTTAAATTGTTCAAAGCGAATTAAATTCTCTGATTCTAAATAGGCTCTATAGGCTTGTATTAACTTTTCAGTATCGATTCTTCCTGTTTCATTTACATTACCAAAACTGAAATCGGCTAAAACTCCGTGATAAGAATTGGTATCTAATTTAGGATCTAAATAATCAGTTAATTTTGGTTTATCTAAAGCTCCAAACCAATTGTTTTGATCTTCTACTGATTTAAAAGATTTCTTGATTACAAATTTTTGGTCTATAATTATATTTAGTTTTTCTTCTATCCTTTTATAAAAAGGCAAAGCAATATCTAATTGTTCTTTAGCATTCCAAACTGGTGTAAAACGTTTTAAAATTACTGGATTGTAAACACCACCAGCAACTAAGGACGAAGTTTGAGAATCGTCTTCAAAAACTATAAACGTTTTTTTTGCAGCAATTAATTCTTCTGCAAAAGCCAAACCTGCTAATCCTAAACCTACTATTATGTAATCTACTTTCATGGGATAAAAATACGTGAATTTGCAATAATTATGATGTTATTACTAATCTTTATTAAAATGTTTAGCCCCGATTGAACGGTGTGTTTGAGCTCTTTTTTACTGCTTCTTTGAGTGAATTTTGAAGGATGAGAAATTTGTATCGAAAAGGAGTAGTAAAAAAAGCGAGTAGTGAAAGCGGGAAATAGCTTCAAAAAAAAACGTCCCAAAGATTTGGAACGTTTTTATATTTAAAAAAAATGGTAGAATATTAGTAATTCCACATATCCATTTCTCTATTTCTAATGCCTTCTTTAATTTTATTAGCTTCTAATAACTGGAATAAAGAATTACCTCTTACATAATCTGAAATTGCTCTATCTCCATAAATATTTTCTTCTCTAACAATGGTACTGCTAAATCGTCTTGCATTTAACATGTGATCAAAAGAAATTGGTTGTGATGCATTTTTGGGATTAAACACTTTTGCATCATGTAAAACATCTCTTGCAGATGGGTAGAAAACCCAAAATAACTCATACAATTCGTCTTCATTTCCACCATCAAGTCCTAACCCTAAAGTTTGAACATCTTTACCCATTGGTGCAATTGCTAACAATCTGTATTTTAATTCTCCTTGGCGTTTATCAAAATACCACATTCCTTTAATCATGTAGCCTTCTACATCTTGAGATTGTAGTCTAATAGTATCACTATACCCATTAGATTCTCTTATACTGGACATTCTAGAATCTATTTCATTCTGAGTAATCTTAGAAGTAAAGAAAGAATCTGAATATACCTCTTCTATATTGCCTTGTTTAATTCCTTTAATTAAAGTATCAAATAAAGATCTTCTATTAGAAGAGATACTTGAATTATCGATAGGGAAATAGTAAGGTAAATTTATTTTTTGATTTAAATCTACAAATTCCCAAACTACTTTAGACCATAATACGTCTCTATCATCTACATATCCGTAGGCTAATGGAGCATCATTATCGGCTGCAATTTGTTCCTCATTTTTTTTTCCTATTTGATCTACAGTTGTAGCATTCAATAAACCTACTTGTGCGTTTATTGAACCACTAATCATCAAACCGAAAAATAATATTAAACAATTTTTAAACATATTTTTATTTTTAACTTCTAGTTTGTTAATTCTATACTAACAGGTAATACTTGTTTAAGATTAACTCCGTTAGCAGTCGCCTTAATATCAAAAATATTAATTTGATCTCCTCTTTTTGCTTTAGCCAATTTTTGTTTTGCTGCTGCGTTTAAAGAAGAACCATTTACAATAATTGTTAATTCTCCTGGTACTTTTATTTTAAAACTCTGAACTCTAATACTTAAATCGAATTCAAAATCAGGTAATCCTGCTGCAATTGGTGCATTAGATAAACCTGACTTAGGCATTCTTACAGTTCCGTATTGCCCTCTCACAGATCCCATAGCTGCTGGTATGTCTTTAATTCTAAAGGTAGCTTTAGAGTTTACAGATTTTCCATTGCTTAATGTTGCGCTCACATTAATAACAGCTGTGTTACCTCCACCTGGTTTTAAAACATATTTACCATTACCGCCAGATAAACTACCTCCTGTTGCAGAAACTCTTAAGTTGTTATCACTAACACCAGGTAAAGAAACTGATATTGGGTTGCTTAATCCTCTATAAACTACATTCATTTTATCTGCAGACACAACAGCATCACCTGGTTGTGGTATTACAGAATAAGAACTTTCGAAATCTACATCTACCGGTTTACCATCTTGTGTAAAAGTTATTTTCCCTTTAATATCATGACTACCAACATTACCTGCAGGCATGTCTATAATTACTTGACCCGATTGAATGTTTTTATAATCTTTACCATTTAAAGTTACATTATCAGGAATCATAGTAGCATCATAACGACCTAAAACAATTTTACCTGTTACTTTTTCACCAGCAAAATAAGCGTTCTTGTCTAAAGCAACAATACCTTTATAGTTGTTTAAAGACAATGCCTCTTCCATTTTCCCTCCTAACAAATCAGATACTATATCACTTTCTGTGTTTTTAATATCTGCTTGCATTTGAGTTAAATTGGTTAAAGAAGCTACTAAAGGAAACCCTTTATATCTGTAATCTAACCATTTAATGGTTTTACCATCTCTATTTACTTCATCTTCTGTAGAAAATCTTTTTGCTAGAACTGGTACAAACTTGCTTTTTTCTCCTAAAACATTAAGTACATCTGTTCTGTAACCATTTATTTTAGCTAAAAACTCCTCACCTTCTGCTGTAAAATTTTCTCCTTTAAAGAAATACTCATCTAAAAAAGTAGTTTTATCCATTGCTTCATAATCACTTTTATCTTCAATTTCTGCAGACATTTTTGATTTAAGCTCTTCTATATATGTATAGAATTCAGACGAATACCCTTTTATTTTTATTGCATCTTTATTTAATTCTTCAAATTTTGCCGCTTGCTCTGATGCTTTTGTTGCTAAATTAGCATACGCTTCATTATTTTTTGCTGTAGTTGAAATATTATTTTCAATCAGCTTTTCATTCATAAAACCAAAAGCAGATAAAACTTCTTTACTCATATTCATTGCCAACATTGCAATAAATACAAGGTACATTAAGTTTATCATTTTCTGTCTTGCGGACACTTTTCCTCCTGCCATTATAATTAGTTTTTTAAGTTAAAATTATTGTTTGCAACTAATTATTATTTAGACATTGCAGAAAGCATACCTCCATAAACTCCGTTTAAAGAAGATAAGTTTTTTGCTAAAGATTCCATTTGATCTTTTAATTTTTCAGTATTTTCTACAACAGCTCCATTTAATTCAGACTGTTTACTTACATTTTCTACTTGTACTTTATACAAATTGTTTAAAGACTCCATTTGAATAGCTGCTTTAGACATTTGCTCGTTGTATTTGTTAGTAGATGAAATAGATTCTGATGCTGCAGATAATCCTTCTGCTGCTCCTTGAAAGTTTTTCATACTATTTCCTAAACTAGTCATTAAGCTAGCATCAATTTTTGCTTCTTTTAATAAATTATCTAACTTTTCAGATAATAAGCCTTGAGATCCAACTTCTTCTTTTTCTACTTTTACAGTTTTAAGACTATCTTCTCCTAACTCTGGATATACTTTAGACCAATCAAAATCATCTTCTGGTGTCTCAAAAGCAGACATTAAGAAAATAAGAGCTTCCGCAATTAATCCAACAGCTAAAACGTTAGAACCATTAAACCAACCAAAACTAATGTGGTTTAATTTAAATAATGCTCCTAATATTACAATTGAGGCTCCAATATTGTAAGCCATGTTGAATAATACTTTTTTTGTTTTTGACTGTGCCATAATTTCTTTTCTTGTTTATTTTTTTTTAATTATTTGTTGTACCAATATAGTTCTGTACTGTTCTAAACCCAATGTAACTTCTAGCAGTATCTGCATATTCATAATCTCTAGAACTAACTTCTAAAAAGTACGCTACATCTTTCCAAGAACCTCCACGAATTATTTTTCTTTTGTTTTTTCTATCCTCTACATTAGGGTTCATTGTAGAAGCCATATAGTAAGAAGATAAGTTATAAGCAGTATTTGTCCATTCAGAAACATTACCTGCCATATTATACAAACCGTAATCATTTGCGTTAAAAGATTTAGCTTCCATAGTATACAAAGCTCCATCTACAGCATAGTCTCCCCTTACAGGTTTAAAGTTAGCTAAGAAACAACCTCTATCTGAGGTAGTATTACCTGTACCCCATGGATATGTAGCAAATTCTAAACCACCTCTTGCAGCATATTCCCATTCTGCTTCTGTAGGTAATCTAAAGTCTGGAACACCAATTGAATTTTTTCTACTTTTTAGATAATTATTTTTCTTCTTTGTTCTCCAATTACAAAAAGCAGTTGCTTGCTCCCAGTTTACCCCAACAACAGGATAATCTCCATAAGATTGGTGATAAAAGTAATCTTGGTGCATTGGGTCGTTATAAGAATAATTAAAATCTTTTACCCAAACAGTAGTATCTGGATAAATATTTAATTTCTCGTGTTTTACAAAATCTTTTCTATTACCACCTTGTCTTGCAGCATTATCTCTATCAAACCAAGTGTATTTATATTTTAAGTATTTTACGTTAAAAGTTCTAACACCATCTACAGCTTCATCTCTAGCTACAAATAAAGTATCCATTACCTCTACGTAATCTGCATCCGGAAAATCTTCTTTTTCCCAAATAATATCATTTTCCCAGTTTAATGGTCTTATAGAATCTGAATCATATTCTAAACTTGTGTAGTTTTCGTACATGTATTTTTCATAAGCATTAGCTCCTGTAGTATCTTTTAATACAGCAAATGCATAATCATTAATACCTCCAGAAAGTGGTTCTCCATTAGGGTCTGGTGTCCCCATCATACTTGCAAATTCTTGTTGGTAACCTAATCTAG
The DNA here is from genome assembly GCF_038023995.1 of Polaribacter atrinae. NCBI lineage: Bacteria > Pseudomonadati > Bacteroidota > Flavobacteriia > Flavobacteriales > Flavobacteriaceae > Polaribacter > Polaribacter atrinae. The sequence continues at coordinate 3,013,880 of NZ_CP150660.1, read as the reverse complement.
TTCTTACAACAGAATCTCTAACCCACTGAACAAATTCTTTATATTCGTTATTGGTTATTTCTGTTTCGTCCATATAATATGGTCTTAAAGTAACTGTTTTAGTAGGTGAATTCATTGTACCTATAAGGTCCTCGTCTTGTTTACCCATTGTAAAAGCACCTCCAGGAATCAACGCCATACCAAATGGTTTTTCTGAAAACCATTTTTTCTTCGATTTAACTCCAACCAGTTCTCCTCTATCATTAGAGCCACAACTGTAAAAAACTACTATTAAAAGTGCAAATATTGCTGCTTTCTTCATATTTAAAAATGTCTTTACTGTAAAGTCCGTAAACCTATTATTTTTTTTGTTAAAAAACAATAATCAAATTGCTTTTTAACGTTCTAATATTTTAATCTGTATTTATTACACCAATTTTCGCATCGCTTTATACCACTTTTCAGGAATATTTTGCTTAGTAGCTTCTGTATAATCGTTATATGTACATGGTATTAACGCATGTCTTTTGTATTTATTATCTGATAAAATTTTTATCTCTATCCACCATCTTCCAGATTTATTACTTTTATAAAATGTTAAAGGATCATCATCATCTAATAAAACAGTAAATTTTTGATAATTTTCCTTTCCAGAAAACGGATAATCTTTTACTCTAAAATTAACACCTTCAATGAAATACCAAATCATTTGAGCTATTAAATGTGCTGTCTGATGATTGTTATCTAACTTTGAATTGTATTCATAAATACCAAAAGAGGTAACCTTGTCACTTAGACCTGCATAACGAGCAATGGCACATATTTCTTCTCCGTAAAACCCATTTGGAGAAGCATTGTTGTTTGCCGGTGCTTCACTTTGTCTTACAGAACCCAAATCTATAGAAACAATATCGGCATTTCTAAAAACAGGTTCAATATTTTTTAATTCTTTTGCATTTCCTAATCTATAAGCATCAAAAAATAAGCTATCTAACAACTGTATTTCATCTTGCGAGTTAAAATATGTTTGATATCCTACATTACTATAATTAAACAAGTTATTAGGCTCTTGCATAATTATTTTACTTAAATAAGACTGAGAAGTTAATGCATCATCTAGCTTACCTAAATCGAAACGACTATCTACAGCAGCAATATTAACAGTTTGCTCTAAAGAGTCATAAGCTCTGTAATTTACGTAGGTGAGATCTTGACCTCCACCAATAATTACAGGGATGATATTTTTCTTAAGTAATTCTGTGATAATTTCTGAAACGGCAAAATACGTATCTGTAACTGAATTTCCTTTTAAAACATTTCCTAAATCAGCTATTTGGGTATTCCAATTTCCAGGAAATAAATCATATAATTTTCTTCGGATAAAATGTAAATCTTCTCCGCATCCAAAATTATTTTCAGAATTTCTATCTTCTTGAACTCCTAAAATTGCAATTTGTACATTCTCTAAATCAGGCAAACCATCTTCTTGAGTATGTATTCTAAAAGTCTTCCCTAAACAGGCATTAGAATGTTGTTCTAAATAGGTTACAATCGATTCTTTTACGGGAGTTAAAAAGTCTTGGTTCATCAAATTTTTAAAATCAAATGTAATTTATGAAAATATTATTTCTTTTTAGCTACTTTCTTCTTTACTACCTTTTTCTTGACAGCTTTTTTCTTCGCTACTTTTTTCTTAGGTGTTTTAGCTTCAATCATCTTAACAGCTTCTTCCTTAGATAATTTTTCTATTTCGGTAGTTTTAGGTAGCTCTATTTTAATCTTTCCTTTAATCACATTAAAACGCCCCCAACGTGCTTTTTCTACACGAATTTCTACGTCTTCCCAATTATGAATTACTTTATCTATCTCTTTTTGCTTTTTAACCTCAATTAACTCGATAATATCGTCATCAGTAAGATTATCAAAATCGTATTTTTTATTTACGTTGATAAATATATTATTCCATTTTAAGAAAGGCCCAAAACGACCAACTCCCTTTTGTACTGGTAAGTCTTCATAGTGATAAATTGGTGCATCTGCTTTTTGTTTTGCTACAATTAATTCTATTGCTCTTGGCAAATCAACCTCCATTGGGTTTTCTCCTTTATCTAAAGAAACAAACATAGTTCCAAAACGAATATAAGGACCAAAACGACCATTAGAAACAATTACCTCTTCATCTTCATAACCACCTAATGTTTTTGGAAGCAAGAATAACTCTAAAGCCTCTTCCATAGTGATGGTTCCTAAATTCTGATCTTTATTTAAGCTAGCAAACACTTTTTCTTCGTCTTCTGGCGCTCCAATTTGTGCAATTGGTCCAAACTTACCTAAACGAACTAAAACTGTTTTTCCTGTTTCTGGATGCTTTCCTAAAATACGTTCTCCACTTTCTCTTTCTGCATTTTCTTTTACATCTTCTACAATGACATGAAACCTGCTATAGAAACCTTTAATCATTTCTATCCAATCTTCATTTCCTTCAGAGATATCATCAAAAGAAGATTCAACTTTGGCTGTAAAACCAAAATCTAAAACATTAGAAAAGTTAGCAACTAAAAAGTCATTAACAATATTACCAATATCTGTTGGAATTAATTTATTTTTATTTGAACCCGTTTTCTCAGTCAAAGTTTCACTTTTTACAGTACCTGAAACTAAAATCATTTGTTCGTAATTTCTTTCGATCCCTTCATCTTCTCCTTTTTCTACATATCCTCTTCTTTGTACAGTAGAAATTGTTGGCGCATACGTAGATGGTCTACCAATACCTAATTCTTCTAACTGTTTTACCAAAGAAGCTTCTGTAAATCGGTAAGGCGGACTCGTAAAACGCTGTGTTGCGTTTATAAAAGAATACTCTAAAGCTTCACCAACTTTTAAATTTGGTAGCATTCCTGCTTGCTCTTCTTCGTCATCATCTTTTCCTTCTAAATACACTTTTAAGAAACCATCAAACTTTATCATTTCACCATTTGCAGTGAATATTTTTGAGTTTTCAGAATTTTCTATCTTAAAATTGGTTCTTTCTAACTGAGCATCACTCATTTGAGAAGCCAATGTTCTTTTCCAAATTAAATCATACAATCTAGTTTGGTCGTATTCTGTATCAATAGAATGCATTTTCATGTTGGTAGGTCGAATAGCCTCATGCGCTTCTTGAGCACCTTTTGCCTTCGTCTTAAAAACACGTTGTTTGCTATATTCTTTACCGTAATAATTGGTGATTTCTTCTTCGGCAGCGTTTCTTGCATCCACAGATAAGTTTAAACTATCTGTTCTCATATAGGTTATTAAACCGGCTTCATACAAACGTTGTGCAACTTGCATTGTTTTAGCAACCGGAAAACCTAATTTTCTAGATGCTTCTTGTTGTAACGTAGAAGTTGTAAAAGGTGCTGCTGGAGATTTCTTTGCTGGTTTCTTCGTTAACTCTGCGATAGAAAAATCTGCATTTGCACACGATTTTAAGAAATTTTCAGCTGTTTTTTTAGTATCAAAATTCTTTGGAATGGTTGCTTTAAACGTTTTTCCGTCTACATTAGAAAACTCTGCTACTACTTTATAATGTGTTTCTGCATTAAATTCTTGAATGCTTCTTTCTTTCTCTACAATTAAACGAACCGCTACAGATTGTACTCGACCTGCAGACAAACCTCCTTTAACTTTACGCCATAAAACTGGCGATAACTCATACCCAACAAGTCTGTCTAAAACTCTACGTGCTTGTTGTGCATTTACCATATTATAGTCTATATCTCTTGGATTTTCGACTGCTTTTAAAATGGCGTTTTTTGTTATTTCATGAAAAACAATACGTTTTGTATTTTCATCTTTTAAATTTAATTGCTCTTTTAAATGCCACGCAATTGCCTCACCCTCACGATCCTCATCACTCGCTAACCATACAGTGTCTGCTTTCTTTGCTAAAGCTTTCAACTTTTTTACTACTGGTTTTTTATCATCAGAAATAATATATTTAGGACTAAAATCTCCTTCTACATCAATACCCAATTCTTTGGATGGTAAGTCTGCAATATGACCATAACTAGATTCTACTTGAAAATCTTTTCCAAGAAATTTCTCGATGGTTTTTGCCTTTGCTGGTGACTCTACAATTACTAAATTCTTTGCCATTTATCTCTCTTTTGTCGCTAAAACGCTTTAAAAACGTACTATTTTTGATTGCAAAAGTAGTTAGTTTTTTGTAAAAAAAAATTATTTCACCATTTTTCAATAAAAAATTGTTAGAATTAGTATAATAATTTTTCTGCCAATTTGTCACAACAATTCAAATTTGGTTGTATCTTTGCTCACCTTTAAATGATAAATTGAGAGATGGAATACGTAGAAAAAATCATAGACGAGAAAATACAAGGCAAGGCTCTTGTAACCGAAAATAAAAAAAATAACACTAAAAAACTATTCATAGAAAGCTACGGCTGCCAAATGAATATGAATGATAGTGAAATTGTAGCCGCTATTTTAGACAAAGAAGGTTACAATACAACCCAAATTCTAGAAGAAGCAGATTTAGTGTTAGTAAACACCTGTTCTATTAGAGAAAAAGCAGAAACCACTGTTCGTAAAAGGTTACAGAAATACAACGCTGTAAAACAAGTGAACAAAAACATGAAAGTGGGGGTTTTAGGCTGTATGGCAGAACGCTTAAAAGAAAAGTTTTTAGAAGAAGAAAAGATAGTAGACTTAGTTGTTGGTCCAGATGCTTACAAAGATTTACCTAACTTATTAGAAGAAGTAAATGCGGGTAGAGATGCCGTAAATGTAATTTTATCTAAAGAAGAAACCTATGGAGATATTTCTCCTGTTCGTTTAAATTCTAACGGAGTTACAGCCTTTGTTTCTATAACAAGAGGTTGTGATAATATGTGTACTTTTTGTGTAGTTCCGTTTACTCGTGGACGAGAAAGAAGCCGTGATCCGAAGAGTATTATAGAAGAAATTCAATCTATGGTAGATAGAAACTTTAAAGAAATTACTCTTTTAGGTCAGAACGTAGATAGTTTTTTATGGTTTGGTGGAGGGTTGAAAAAAGACTTTAGCAAAGCGTCTGAAATGGCACAAGCAACCGCTGTTAATTTTGCACAATTGTTAGACATGTGTGCTACAGAATTTCCAAAAACACGCTTTCGTTTCGCTACTTCCAATCCTCAAGACATTAGTTTAGATGTGATTCACGCAATGGCTAAACACAAAAATATATGTAAATACCTTCATTTACCTGTACAAAGTGGAAGTAACAATATGCTGAAAGCTATGAACAGACAGCACACACGTGAAGAATATATAGAACTAATTGATAATATTTTTAGAATAGTTCCAGAAATGTCTTTAAGTCAAGATATGATTGTTGGCTTTTGCGGAGAAACAGAAGAAGACCATCAAGACACTTTAGACTTAATGAAATATGTAAAATACGATTTCGGTTTTATGTTTACCTATTCAGAAAGACCAGGAACTTTAGCCGCTAAGAAAATGGTAGATGATGTACCTTTTGCTGTTAAAAAACGTAGATTACAAGAAATTATCGACCTACAACAAGAACACGCTTTATACAGAACACAACAGCATTTAGGAAAAGTAGAAGAATTTTTAATTGAAGGTACTTCTAAGAAAAATCCAAATGAGTGGAAAGGTAGAAATACACAAAATACCGTAGCTGTTTTTGATAAAGGTGATTATAAATTAGGTGATTTTGTTATGGTAAAAGTAGAAGATTGTACGTCTGCAACCTTAAAGGGAACTGTTGTTGGATATTCCGACAATAATTAGAAGCTATTTCCTGCTTGTAGTTCATCTTGAGCGTAGCCGAAAGGTTGTATTTTTTATAAAAGAATAAAAAGGATGTCACTTCAATCAGGGCTAAGCATATCTATGGTAGACATAGCATTAAGAAACTAAAATACTTTTTAATTATTAATTGATAAAAAGGATCAAGTAACAAACACCTTGATCTTTACATCAAAATAATCCTGTTTCAAAAAAAGAAAATATGGAAAACTTACAAACATTAAAACAGCGTTTTGGAATTATTGGTAACGATATTCACTTAAACAGAGCTTTAGAAAAAGCACTTAGAGTAGCACCTACAGATATCTCTGTTTTAGTTACCGGAGAAAGTGGTGTTGGTAAAGAAAATATACCAAGAATTGTACATCAATTATCACACAGAAAGCATGCAAAATATATTGCTGTAAACTGTGGTGCAATCCCTGAAGGCACTATTGATAGTGAATTATTCGGACACGAAAAAGGTTCTTTTACAGGTGCAACACAAGACAGAAAAGGATATTTTGAAGTTGCCGATGGCGGAACTATTTTTTTAGATGAAGTTGGTGAGCTCCCCTTAACAACGCAAGTACGCCTATTACGTGTTTTAGAAAATGGCGAATTTATAAAAGTAGGTTCTTCTAAAGTAATAAAGACAAATGTTAGAATTGTAGCTGCAACAAACGTTAATATGCAAACTGCAATTCAAACAGAAAAATTTAGAGAAGATTTATATTATAGATTAAGTACTGTAGAAATTCATTTACCAGCTTTAAGAGACCGTAATGAAGATATTCATCTATTATTTAGAAAATTTGCTGCAGATTTTGCTCAGAAATACAGGATGCCCTCTATTCGATTAGATGACAATGCGGTGAAAGTATTGTTAAACTATCGTTTTCCAGGTAACATTCGTCAGTTAAAAAATTTAGCAGAACAAATTTCAGTTATCGAAGAAAGTAGAACCATTACCGGCCCAAAATTACAACAATACCTACCTAACAACAATGGTAATTTACCAGCTGTAATTGGCAGTAAAAAAGAAAATGATTTTTCTACTGAACGTGATATTATGTATAAAATATTATTTGATATGCGTAATGACATTAACGATTTAAAGAAGTTAACGCTAGACTTAATGAAAAGCGGAAATGTAGAGGAAGTGCAAGAAGAACATCATCAGTTAATTGAAAAGATGTACGAAAATAAAGATGCACATAAATCTAATGTGGAAGTAATGAATATCCCACAAAATTCATCCACAGAAAAAGATTATGATTTTATTGAGACTATTGAAGAAGATGAGTCTTTATCTTTACAAGACAAAGAAGTAGAAATGATAAAAAAATCTTTAGAGAAAAACAGCAATAAGCGTAAGTTAGCAGCAAAAGAGTTAGGAATCTCTGAAAGAACTTTATACAGAAAAATTAAGCAATACGATTTGTAAAATCATCCACTCGAGCGCAGTCGAGAGGTTGTAATAAATAACTTTTATGAAGTTTCGACTGCGTTCGAACACACAAAATCGATGAAAAAACTACTATACATATCACTATTTACGTTAAGTACATTGTTCTTTATAGCTTGTGGTGCCTACTCTTTTACTGGAGGAAGTACAGGTGATGCAAAAACATTGCAGATAGATTTTTTCCCTAACCAAGCATCTTTAGTAGAGCCTACTTTAAGTCAGCGTTTTACCCAAGATATGCTAGATTTGTTTACACGACAAACCAATTTAACTACAGTTACCTCTAATGGAGATTTGTATTTTAGCGGAGAAATTACTGGTTACAGAATAACACCAATGAGTGCAACCGCAGACCAAACTGCAGCTCAAAATAGGCTTACTATAACCGTTAATGTTCGTTTTGTAAATAAATTAATTGAAAAAGACGATTTTGAAAAACAATTCTCTTTTTATTCAGATTTTGCTGCAGATGCACAACTTACCGGCGGAGTGTTAGAAGCTGCTTTAGATGAAATTATGGAAAGACTTACACAAGACATTTTTAACGCCTCTGTTGCTAAATGGTAATTTTAGAAGCGAACAAGCGTTAATGAAAAGCATATATTAAAAATCTACAATTTGAAACCAAGTACTTTTATAGATTTAATAGAAAATAAAACTCAAATTCAGGAAGTGGAAACTGCTGAATTAAAAACTGTTGTTGAAGAATACCCATATTTTCAAACAGCTAGAGTTTTGTACTTAAAAGGGTTAAAAAATCAAGATAGTTTTAAATATAATAACGAATTAAAAGTAACAGCATCTTATACCACAGACAGAACTTTATTATTCAATTATATCACTTCAAACGATTTTAACAATCATAAAACAGATATCCATCAACAAATATTTGAAAAAATATCGAAAGAAAAAACAGTAAAAACAGCTTCTGATATTATTAAAACCCCAGTAGAGAAACCGAAAATAGTTTCAGAAAACATAACTGAAATAGAAACCGCATTAGAAATTGGCAAGCCTATTTCTTTCTCTTCCGCAGAGAATCATTCTTTTGGCGAATGGCTACAACTCTCTAAAAGAAAACCAATTGTTAGAGAAGAAAAAAAGAAAATAGATAAAGCTCCAGCAGAAGAATCTATCAAAAAAGAAGACTTAATAAATACTTTTATTGAAAATAATCCTAAAATTAAGCCTCTTGCTAAAGACAAGATAATAGCTGTACCTGTTGCTAAAAACAATCAAGATTCCTCTTTAATGACAGAAACATTGGCCAAAGTTTATTTAGAACAAAAAAAGTATGAAAATGCAATGCAAGCTTATAGAATTTTAAGTTTGAAATATCCAGAAAAAAGTGGTTTCTTTGCAGACCAAATTAAAAGAATACAAATTTTACAAAAAAATAAATCATGAGTTACACAGCTTTTTTAATTCTTATTTTGATTGTAGCCGTTGCATTAATCTTAATTGTGATGGTTCAAAACCCTAAAGGTGGAGGGTTAACTTCTTCTTTTGGAGGTAGTGGTGCACAATCTTTAGGAGGAGTACAAAACACTAACAATTTTTTAGACAGAACAACTTGGACTTTAGCAATTGCTATGTTTGCATTAATTTTATTAGCAAATTTTGCAATTCCAAGAGATGGAGACAACAATTTTCAGTTAAACAATACTTTAGATGGTATTGAAACGACAACTCCTGTTGAAACCACAACTCCTATAACTAACGATAGTTTAAACTAAACATCTGTTAGAGATAATTTAAAATGCCAACGAAAATGACACGTTGGCATTTTTTTGTGCTTAAAATTTAACAATAAAATCAATCAAAGAAAAATTGTCAGTTTTGTTCTAATGGCACAATTTCTGACAATTTACAGTTAGTAACATATAAATTAATTAACTAAAAATATAACAATGGGATTAAATATTAAGCCTTTAGCAGACAGAGTTCTTGTAGAACCTGCTCCAGCAGAAACAAAAACAGCATCAGGATTAATTATACCTGATAATGCCAAAGAAAAACCTCAACAAGGTACTGTTGTTGCCGTAGGAAACGGAAAAGTAGACGAGCCTTTAACTGTAAAAATTGGAGATACTGTTTTATATAGTAAATATGGTGGAACCGATTTAAAGTTAGAAGGTAAAGATTATTTAATGATGCGTGAATCTGATATTTTAGCGATCATCTAAAAAAGCTATTTGCTTTTGGCGATTCGCCTTTATCAGAAATAAAAAATTTAGTAATTAATTTTAGCTAAAAGCCTAGTGCTACTAGCTAAAAGCAAAAATAAAAAAACAATGGCAAAAAATATAAAATTTGATATTGAAGCAAGAGACGGATTAAAACGTGGAGTTGATGCTTTAGCAAATGCAGTAAAAGTAACTTTAGGACCAAAAGGAAGAAACGTAATTATTTCTAAATCTTTTGGAGCACCAACAGTTACTAAAGATGGAGTTTCTGTAGCAAAAGAAATTGAGTTAGAAAATGAGCTTGAAAATATGGGAGCTCAAATGGTAAAAGAAGTTGCTTCTAAAACCAACGATTTAGCTGGTGATGGTACAACAACTGCTACCGTTCTTGCACAAGCAATTGTAAAAGAAGGTCTAAAAAACGTTGCTGCAGGTGCAAACCCAATGGATTTAAAACGTGGAATTGACAAAGCTGTTGCTGCAATTATTGCAGACTTAGAAAAACAAGCAAAAAAAGTTGGTAATTCTTCTGAAAAAATTCAACAAGTTGCAGCAATTTCTGCAAATAACGATGCTGTTATTGGTGACTTAATAGCTACTGCTTTTGCCAAGGTTGGTAAAGAAGGTGTTATTACCGTTGAAGAAGCAAAAGGAATGGAAACGTATGTTGACGTTGTAGAAGGTATGCAATTTGACAGAGGTTATTTATCTCCTTATTTTGTTACCGATGCAGATAAAATGATTGCAGATTTAGAAAATCCTTATGTTTTATTATTCGACAAAAAGATTTCTAACTTACAAGAAATTCTTCCAATTTTAGAGCCAGTTTCTCAATCTGGACGTCCTTTATTAATTATTGCAGAAGATGTAGACGGACAAGCGTTAGCTACTTTAGTTGTAAATAAATTAAGAGGTGGTTTAAAAATTGCTGCTGTTAAAGCTCCAGGATTTGGAGACAGAAGAAAAGCAATGTTAGAAGACATCGCAATCTTAACTGGCGGAACTGTAATTTCTGAAGAAAGAGGTTTCTCTTTAGAAAACGCAACATTAGATCTTTTAGGTACTGCAGAAGGTATTACTATTGATAAAGACAATACAACTATTGTAAATGGTTCTGGTGATGCAGATGCTATTAAAGCAAGAGTTAGTCAAATTAAAGCTCAAATAGAGACTACAACTTCTGACTATGACAAAGAAAAACTTCAAGAACGTTTAGCTAAATTAGCTGGTGGTGTTGCTGTTTTATATGTTGGTGCTGCTTCTGAAGTAGAAATGAAGGAGAAAAAAGATAGAGTTGATGATGCTTTACACGCTACAAGAGCTGCAGTAGAAGAAGGTATTGTTGCTGGTGGTGGTGTTGCTTTAGTACGCGCTAAAAAAGTTTTAGAAAAAATCACTACAGAAAACTTAGACGAAACTACAGGTGTACAAATTGTAAACAAAGCAATTGAAGCACCTTTAAGAACCATCGTAGAAAATGCTGGTGGTGAAGGTTCTGTTGTAATTAATAAAGTTTTAGAAGGTAAAAAAGACTTTGGTTATGATGCTAAAAACGACATATATGTTGATATGTTAGAAGCTGGAATTATAGATCCTAAGAAAGTAACGCGTGTTGCATTAGAAAATGCTGCATCTGTTGCCGGAATGATCTTAACTACAGAATGTGCCTTAGTAGACATTAAAGAAGATGCTCCTGCTGGCGGAATGCCTCCAATGGGTGGTGGAATGCCAGGAATGATGTAATGGCGAATCGCCATAGATAAATTATTTCACTGCTATGTGAAATATGATAAAAAATCCGATAGAAATTATTCTATCGGATTTTTTTTTATAAATTTTCACAGAGTGGAATTATAAAAACACAACCAATATTTTACTTTAAGAACAATATTTAAACAATGTTTAAAATTATTAAAATTGAATTACTACCTTTAGATAATGAAATACTCACATCATTGACTAAATAAAAATAAGAATTACTTAATATTTAGGTATAATTATTGATGATATTACAATAACCTTAAAAACATATTGAAATGAAAACAAGAAAAATTTTATTAACAATCTTAACATTATGTTCTTTAACATTTGTTGCTCAAGAAAACACTAAACAAAAGAAAAAAACACCAACAATTATTGTTGAAAATGGAGAAGTAAAAACAAACCAACTTGTATTAGATTACTTATCTAGAGAAACTAAGATTAAGAACAATACCGTAAATCAAGTTATTAGAAATAAAAGAAATATGAATAACAATATTGGAGGAAGAGTATTACCTAATAACCTAACCCCTCATATCTCTGAAAATAAAACTACAATATTTATAGATAACGAACTTGCTATTGGTCATCTAGCCAATAACTTTCATTTATTAGACAATGTTAGAATGAAAGAAATCAAAAAAATTAGCACATCAAATGTAAGCTATGACAAAAAAATATACATTTCCAAAATATAGCATAAAACTAATTATAACATACTTCATAAATTAAAAAAAAACCGATAGAAATCAAATTCTATCGGATTTTTTATTTAAAATAAAGTAAACTACTGCTTCTTCTGTTTTTTTAAATCTCCATTATGGTCTTTAATTATTTCCTCATCTCTATACTTACAACAACCGTGCACAGAACCATAAGCTTCATCTGTTGCTTTTAAGATGTTTTCTTCAGCTAAAACAACATCATGACCAACAGCTAAAACATTTTGTTGAATAGTCTCAACATCTGTTTTACGTTCGTCTAAAATTAAATTTAATTGATGTGTTTCTACACTCCAAATTGCAAACTTTACCCCTTTTGTTTTTAAAGCAGCTGTTTCAATACGTTTTTTACACATACCGCAAATTCCATCTACTTCTATAGTTACTTTTGCACTTTTTTTCTTTTTTACTTCTTGTGATTGTGCTGAAAAACCAATCAAACATAAACTTAATACGAATAGTACTTTTTTCATCTTTATTATAATTTTATAGTATGATACTTAATCCCACAAAGTGGGCTATTTAATTTTAAATCTTAATCCCGTGTAAAATGCTCTTCCAAAAATAGGAGAATACACAATTGTACTATCAAAATAATCCCCAAAAGGATCATCACTTGCTAAAATAGGATTTTTCTGCTGAACATTTGTTAAGTTTTCCGCACCAACATAAACCTCAAACTTGTCTGAAAAAACCTTTGTAATTTGCGAATTCAACAATTGATAAGAATCTGAATGTGATGGCAATTGATATTGTACAGGATTAGATACCGTATTTGGTAAGCGCTGTTTTCCTATATTATTAAAAGTAACATCAAACTTCCATTGAGCCCCACTTTCTTTAGCCGGAGTTTCATAAGAAAGATTGGCAAAAAATCTATTTTTAGGTTGTATTGGTTTTTGCAAATTACCAGAAGTATACTCAGTAGAAATATCAAAATACTTATATGCTGTTCTAAAATTAAAATACGGCGCAATATTATAGTTTACTTCCAACTGAAAACTATTCGCTATACTTTTTCCATCTAAATTATAAAATGATATTTCTTGTGGATTCTCCCAATCTACCACAACCTGATTGGAAAAGTCTGTTTGATAAAAATCGAAAGTAACATCTCCCTTTTTATTGAATAAGTTAAATCTTTGCATATAAGAAACTCCGTAGTTCCAAGCAACTTCCGGATTTAATCCGTAGATATTACCACCAACATCATCAATATTAATAGCTCTTGAACTTGCAAATAATTGTTGATTTTCTGCAAAAATATTAGCACTTCGCTTTCCTCTTCCTGCAGAAGCTCTAAAAACACTGCTTTCCCAAGGCACATATCTTGCATGAATTCTAGGAGTAACAAAAGTCCCTAATAAATTATGAGTATCTATACGCAAACCTGCAGTTAGGCTAAAATCATCTAAATTATCAAATGCGTACTCAAAAAAGGCGCCAGCAGAAGTTTCTTTTCTATCGTAATTGGTAATATTTACCAACTCATCATAATTATCATGTGTAAAGCTAAGTCCTGTTTTAAACTTATTTCTAGTGTCCCCTATGATAGAATTAAAAATAATATTAGAAAATATGCTTTCATGCTCTATATCATAAATTTTTTGTCCAAAATAAGAATCTTGCTGATGGTTACTATACGCAAACTGAAGACTTACACTTTGAAAAGGCAACTCAGGAAAAACATACCCTAATTTAGCAGAAGTCTCAAAACGTCTTGTATCTATTTCACTTCCCCAAGCATTTGTGGTTCCTTTATCTAAAGATGGATTAAAATCAATCTCACCTGTTTGTTTTTCATCATTTAAAAAACGTACATTAATAAAACTCACCCACCCCTTTTCTGCATCTACATATTGCCAACGGTTCATTACATTTACTTGATCAGTTAAAGGATTGTCTAAAAAATTATCATCATTTTTATCAAACCTTTCTCCTCTATAATCTCCATGAATATAAATACCTGTAGACCATTTATCTGAAACTTTTTGGTTAAAATGTGTATTTAATTCGAGTCTTCCATTTAAAGAAGAATAGGCATTAACAAAGAATTTATTATCAGAAAAAGGTTTCACCAATTCTGCATTTATTTGTCCAGATATACTTTCATACCCATTTACAACAGAACCTGCTCCTTTTGTAATCTGTATACTTTCTACCCAAGTACCTGGTGTAAATGTGAGTCCGAAAACCTGGGCCGCACCTCTAACAGAAGGAATATTTTCTTGTGTAATTGATAAATAAGGACTTGTTAAACCTAACATTTGTATTTGTTTCGTTCCTGTTAAAGCATCAGAAAAACTAACATCTATAGAAGGGTTGGTTTCAAAACTTTCGGCCAAATTACAACATGCCGCCTTTAATAACTCTTCTGCATTTACAGTAAACATATTAGCCGTAGACAAAAAAGATTTTTGAATTGCATTTCTTTTACTTTTAATAATTACTTCATCTAAATTACCTTCTAGTGTAATATAATGATACACAGGCTTTAAACTTGTAACCGTTAAAGTATCTGTCTTATAGCCTAAATAATTAACCACTAACTTTTTAAATTCTGGTTTGTAATCTATAGTAAACCATCCCTTTTTATTAGTAATTGCACTCACGTTTGTACCTAACCAATGCACAGTTACATCGGCAACACCTAAATTATCTTTAGGGTTATTTTTATCCATAATCATCCCTTTAAATGTAGTTTGAGAAAAGAGAATCACAGGAATAAGTAGCAAGAAACTACTTATTATGTATTTTTTCATTGTATTTGAATTTTAATCATTACTGAATATTGCACTTTAAGATTCCTGTTTTTACAGGAACAACAATTTCAAAGAATTTATAGTATCAAAAAAACTCTACAAAAACTTATTGATTAAAATCAAATTAAAAAAGATTGATATAGAACCTGATAATCTAAAGAAGTATCAGGAGGTGAAGTATTATTAGCATTTATTTTCTTTAACTCCTTTTCTAAAAATAAATCATTAAAAGAAATATAAAATGCCGCTAGAAATTGTTGTTTAGAAAAATCAAAATCATCTACCTGAGTTTGTCTTAATTGATCCTGTCCTTTAATTTGATGAACTTCATCTTTACAACAGTTTTCTTTAGCAGTAATTTTTTGCATTTCTAAATCACAATCATTAGCTGCCCCTACATAAGAAACATCTATTAAAGAATCACCACAATAATGCTTTTCTACAGTAAAAGAAAACGTAGAAAACAACACTAAGAGTGCTAATAAAAAAGACGCTATTTTAGAAAAAAATTGTTTCATTGCTTTTGCAAATTTACAACAAGAAAATCAAACTGTTTATTAAATTACCTATTACTCAGCTTTTGATAATAAAAAGCAGGCAACGATATGAGTAAAAATAGTGGGTGAATTATAAATCTACGTATGTAAAATGGTAATAAATAGCCACCTTCAAAGTTATCTCTAATTAAAATCATAAAAATCACCATAAGCAATACAAAGGCTATCATTAAAAAGAAAGCAGAAAACTTTAGGTAGTCTTTTCTTTCAAACAAAACCCAAATTAAACCTAATGTTATAACAGAATTTAACACATACCTATACAGCATGTGTAACATTAATCGCCATACATCTAATTGATCTATATTTTTATATAAATAATCGTTTTTAAAATATTCCATTAATGGATCATAAAACAAATTAGAAGACGCAGATCTTACCACAAAAAGTAGCAAAAAAAGAAGTATTGCTAATGCAGTTTTTATATATGTATTCATTTTTTTAAATTAGAGAACTTGTTAACCCACACAACCCATAATAAAAATATGGCCCCATAAATAATAGCAGGAAAAACTAGATCATGCAAAATACCTAGCTGTTCCGGAAACTTATATATCATTACCGTAAGAAAAGCTATTCTTAAAACGTTTACTACATAAATAAAAATACTTCCAAAAATAGCAAACAAGAAAGTAGCTTTAAAAGATCCTGAAAAGGCAATAATAAATGAAATAAATAAAATAATTAAACTAATAGAATTACAACCTTCTATAACCCTAGCAGTATACTCACCTTCTATAACCAATTTAACAGAAACCTCTTTATCATGCTGAATCGCTTCTACATTATAACCGAAAAAAGTAAGCACTTTTACGGTTTGGTCGGCAACAAGTGTTGTAATGGAAGCCGTTTTATAAACACCTTCTTTTTCTTGAGAATGCTGTAAGTAACTGTTATAAATTGTAACTAACAAAAAATAGGTTACAAAAAACTTAATCAGAAAAATGATGATGCTTTTATATTTTTTCACAATAAATTTTAATTAATTTTGCCACTTATTTACACAACGAATATACAAATGAATATAGATATTTTACAACAACAGATCGACAAAATTATCTCGTCTAACAGTACAAGAGACGAAAAATTACAAGCGATATGCGATTATTTAGAAAAAGAAATCTCTTACTATGATTGGGTTGGTTTTTATTTTAAAAACGGAGATAAAAACGAGCTTAAACTAGCGCAATATACAGGAGAAGAAACAGAACACACCATTATTCCTTTTGGGAAAGGTATTTGCGGACAAGTAGCTCTTAGTAATGAAAACTTTGTAGTACAAGATGTTTCTGCTCAAGAAAATTATATTTCTTGCGGATGGAAAGTAAAATCTGAAATTGTTATTCCAATTTTTGTAGCTGGAGAGAACATTGGTCAAATTGATATAGACTCTCATACAGCAAATACATTTTCCGCAAAGGACGAGGCACTTTTAGAGTATATTTGCAAAAAATTATCAAATATTCTTTAATTTCGTTGATTTATATTTAATTTTTCATTATTTTTGATAAAAATAATACAATACAAAAATCGACATAACCCCTAAATAATGAAAAAACATGAATCCACTACATTAACGTCTAAAAACGCAACTTCTAATTACGCTTCAAAAAAAACATCCATTATAGATAATTTTGTTGTTTGGTTTCGAGATTTTTTAGATAACGCCGAGTAGTGGATTTGTTTTTTTTCTATACAAAAAAACCTCATTAAAACTTTGTTGTTAATTACTTACTTGTTTTGTTACTATCTTTTATTGCCTTAGAAGATTGCTTTACCTAAATTTGCACGCTTAACAACACAACACTAAATGAGCACTTCAAAAACAATTAAATCCGCATTAATTTCGGTATTTCACAAAGATGGTCTAGAACCAGTTGTAAAAAAATTAAATGAACTTAATGTAACAATCTATTCTACAGGTGGTACAGAGAAGTTTATAAAAGATTTAGGAATCAATGTAATTCCGGTAGACGAAGTTACTTCTTATCCTTCTATTCTTGGTGGAAGAGTTAAAACATTGCATCCAAAGGTTTTTGGAGGAATTCTTAACAGACAAGACAATGAAAGCGATGTTGCTGAATTAGCAGAATTTAATATTCCACAAATAGATTTAGTAATTGTAGATTTATATCCATTCGAAAAAACAGTAGCTTCTGGAGCACCTGAACAAGATATTGTAGAGAAAATTGATATTGGAGGAATCTCTTTAATTAGAGCTGCTGCAAAGAATTTTAAAGACACTGTTATTGTTTCTTCTATGGACCAATATGAAGGTTTCTTAAACACTCTTTCTGAAGGCAATGGTGAAACTACCATTTCTGAAAGAAAAAAACTTGCCGCAAAAGCATTTAATATTTCTTCTCATTATGATACTGCTATTTTTAACTATTTTAACGAAGATGAAATAGTTTATAAGGCAAGTGAACAAAATGCAAACGTTTTACGTTATGGAGAAAACCCTCATCAAAAAGGATATTTCTTTGGAGACTTAGAAGCAATGTTTGACAAACTTCACGGTAAAGAATTAAGCTACAACAATTTATTAGATGTAGATGCTGCTGTAAATTTAATTCAAGAATTTAAAGGTGAAGCACCTACTTTTGCTATTTTAAAACACAACAATGCTTGTGGTTTTGCACAAAGAGACACTATTAGTCAAGCTTATACAGATGCTTTAGCTGGAGATCCAGTTTCTGCTTTTGGTGGTGTTTTAATTGCAAACACAGAGATAGACAAAGAAACTGCAGAGAAAATTCACACTTTATTTTGCGAAGTTGTAATTGCTCCTTCTTTTTCTGAAGACGCATTAGCAATTTTAAAAGGAAAGAAAAACAGAATTATTTTAATTCAAAAAGACGTTGCTTTACCTACTACAACCGTAAGAACTTGTTTAAATGGTTCTTTAGTTCAAGATAAAGATAGTATTACAGATCAATTATCAGATTTAAAGTACGTAACCAACAATAAGCCAACTCAAAATGAGTTAGATGATTTGTTATTTGCTTCTAAATTGTGTAAAAACACAAAATCTAACACCATAACACTTGTTAAAAACAAACAATTATTGGCAGGAGGAACAGGACAAACAAGTAGAGTTGATGCATTAAACCAAGCTATTGAAAAAGCAAATTCTTTTAAATTTGATTTAAATGGAAGTGTTATGGCTAGTGATGCATTTTTTCCTTTTCCAGATTGTGTAGAAATTGCAGATAAAGCAGGAATAAAAAGTGTTATTCAACCTGGTGGATCTATTAAAGATCAATTAAGTATAGACTATTGTAATGAAAACAATTTATCTATGGTAATGACTGGGACAAGACATTTTAAACATTAATAATAAATATGTATTTTACACACAGAATTTTAGTAATTTTGTAAGAATACATCAAGAATAAAACAACAAATATATTTTATGGGTTTTTTCGATTTTATGACGGAAGATATTGCGATTGATTTAGGTACCGCAAATACTTTAATAATCCACAACGGAAAAGTGGTTATTGATAGTCCTTCTATTGTTGCCAGGAACAGAATTACTGGAGAAATCATTGCAATTGGTAAAGAAGCCAACCTAATGCAAGGAAAAACCCATGAAAATATTAAAACAATTCGTCCTTTAAAAGACGGAGTTATTGCAGATTTTGAAGCATCAGAACAGATGATTAAAGAATTTGTAAAGCAAATTCCTTCCATTAAAAAGCGTTTATTTCCACCAGCATTAAGAATGGTTATCTGTATTCCTTCTGGAATTACAGAAGTAGAAAAACGAGCAGTTCGTGATTCTGCAAAGCACATGAATGCAAAAGAAATCTATTTAATTTATGAGCCTATGGCTGCTGCAATTGGTGTTGGTATAGACATTATGGAGCCAAAAGGAAACATGATTATTGATATAGGTGGTGGTACAACAGAAATTGCTGTAATAGCATTAGGTGGTATTGTTTGTGATCAATCTGTAAAAGTTGCAGGAGATCTTTTTACAAATGATATTATGTATTATATGCGTACCCAACACAATTTACATGTTGGAGAATCTACCGCAGAAAAAATAAAAATCACCATTGGTGCCGCAACAGAAGATTTAGAAACTCCACCAGATGAAATGTTAGTTCAAGGTAGAGACTTATTAAGCGGAAAACCAAAACAAGTACAAGTTTCTTATAGAGAAATTGCAAAAGCATTAGACAAATCTATTTTAAGGATTGAAGATGCTGTTATGGAAACTTTATCTAAAACTCCGCCAGAATTAGCGGCTGATATTTATAACACAGGTATTTACTTAGCAGGAGGAGGCTCTATGTTAAGAGGTTTAGACAAACGTTTATCTAGAAAAACAGATTTACCAGTTTATGTTGCAGAAGACCCTTTAAGAGCGGTTGTTCGTGGAACAGGAATTGCCTTAAAAGAATTAAAAAAATACAAAAATGTATTAATGAAATAGTAGTTTTTAAGTTCTAACAATGCAGCAGATTATCTATTTTTTTCAGAAGTTTAAGTATTTTCTGTTTTTTATATTGTTAGAGTTTATAGCGCTAACATTTACTTTTAACAACCTAAGTTTTCATAAAAGCAAGTTTATAAACTCTGCTAATAGTGTTACAGGTGGCTTACTTACAACTCTTTCTAATTCTACAGAATATTTAGGATTAAAATCTGAAAATAAATTTTTATCAGAAGAGAATACGCGTCTAAAAAATCTATTAGAGAAAAATAAATCTATAAATTTTGATATTGATTCTACCGTTATAGATTCATTACAATATCATCAAAATTATACTTTTACAAACGCAAAAATCATCAATAATAATTATTCTAAACCATTTAATTTTTTAACTATAAATAAAGGTAAAAATCAAAATATAGATAAAGAAATGGCTGTAATTAATAGCAGAGGAATTATTGGGATTACAGAAAACTCATCAAATAATTATACGAGAGTACAATCTATTTTGAATAAAAATAGTGGTATTAATGCACGCCTTAAAGGAAACACTTTTTATTACGGAACATTAAAATGGAACAGTGTAGATTATAATATTGTTCAATTACACGATATCCCTAGACAAGCTCCATTAAAAATTGGTGACACCATAGAAACAGGAGGGAAATCTACTATTTTTCCGGAGGGAATACCTATTGGTACTATCTCAAAAATAAACAAAGGAAACACGGCTAACAACCAAGTAGATGTAAAATTATTTAATGATATGAGCAACCTTGGTTATGTTTATATTATTAAAAACCTAGACAAAGAAGAACTGAAATTTTTAGAAAACACGAGCAATGAATAAAAGTATAAATCAAATTTTATCTTTTGTATTCTTGCTTTTTTTGCAAGTGCTAGTTCTAAATAATATAAATTTTTTAGGGCATATAAACCCATATCTTTATATAAGCTTTGTTATTCTATACCCTTTAAATGAAAAAAGATATTCTTTTCTTTTTATAAGTTTTCTTCTAGGATTATTTGTTGATTTCTTTTCAGATTCTGGAGGAATACATGCATTTGCAACTTTATTTATTGCTTATATCAGGTTGTTTTTTGTGAATGTATATTTTAGAAAAATACCCGCAGATTATCCTTTTTTCAGTTTAAAATCAGAATCTTTTGGTAAAGTTTTTAACTATGTTGTAACTTTAACAATTATACACCACCTTATTTATTTTTCTTTTGCTAATTTTAGTTTTCAAAATTTATCTATGGTTTTTTTAAACACATTATATTCTAGTGTTTTTACATTGATTTTATTTTTTCTCGGAACTTATATTTTTACTAAAAGCGAATAATGCAAAGAAGTTTTTTACTCTATTTTTTAATCACATTTGTCGGGATCATTTTTATTGGAAGGCTATTTCAATTACAGGTAGTTAGAGGCGCTAGCTATGACCCTATTCATAATTCTGCTGTAAAAACAGAATATGATTATCCAGAGAGAGGTTATGTTTATGATAGAAACGGTAAACTTTTAGTAGCAAATCAACTTTCTTATGACGTAATGGTGCAACCAAACCAGGTGAAACCATTAGATACTATTGAGTTTTGTAATCTTTTAAAAATAGACAAAGATGATTTTTTAAAAAGATTTAAAAAAGCGAACAATTATGCTCCTTATTTACCTTCTGTTTTTTTAAAACAATTGGCAAAAGAAGATTTTGCTTTTCTTCAAGAAAAATTACATAAATACACTGGATTCTATATTCAGAAAAGAATCATTAGAAAATATCCTATAAATGCTGCTGCAAATGTACTTGGTTATATTGGAGAAGTAAACGAAACTTTAGCAAAGGAAAATGCCTACTATCAACCTGGTGAGTTAATTGGAAAAGATGGAATTGAAAGACAGTATGAAGATTATCTAAGAGGTACTAAAGGAAAAAAATACCTACAAAGAAACAACCTAAATAAAGTTACAGGTGCTTATTTAGATGGTAAATATGATACTTTACCTGAAAATGGAAAAGACTTAACTTTAACCTTAGATATAGAGCTACAACTATATGCTCAAAAACTAATGTCTGGTAAAAGAGGTGGAATTGTAGCTATAGAACCATCAACCGGAGAAATCTTAGCACTGGTAACTGCTCCATCCTACGACCCAAATATGTTAGTTGGTAGAAAGCGATCTAAAAACTCTACCATTCTATTTAACGACACTATAAGTAAACCTTCTTATGACAGAGGTTTATTAGCAACTTATGCTCCTGGTTCTCCATTTAAAATGATGAATGCATTAATTGGTCTTCAAGAAGGTGTAATTACAGAGGATACAGGTTTTAGATGTAATCACGGGTTTAGATACGGTAGCAGAGCAGGTGCTTTTATGGGATGCCATTGCGGAATTACAGGAAGGCCAGTACAACTAAAAGCAGCCATTGCTAGATCTTGTAACACTTACTTTTCTCAAACCTATAAGAAAATTATAGAAAAAAACAATAAACCATCAGAAGGTTTAGACACTTGGCATAATCATATTGCCAGTTTTGGTTTAGGTAATTATTTAGGGTATGATTTACCTGCTGGAAGTCCTGGTTTAATACCTACCGGAAAATATTATGATGATATTTATAGATATTCTTGGAATGGTTCCACCACCATATCTAACGCAATTGGTCAAGGAGAAGTTTTAACAACACCTATTCAGCTAGCTAATTTTACAGCAGTAATTGCCAACAGAGGGTATTTCTATACACCACACGTATTAAAAGAAGTGAATAAAAATCCTATTAAAGATTCTGTATATACAATTGCAAAAAAAACAACGATAGATAAAAAGTATTTTTCTCCAGTAGTTGAAGCAATGCACGAAGTATTTAAGACAGGAACAGGGAGATTTAATCAAGTAGAAGGTATTGAAATTTGTGGAAAAACCGGAACTGCAGAAAACTTTGCTAGAATAGACGGTCAAAAAATTCAACTGCCAGATCATTCAATTCTAGTAGCATTTGCGCCTAAAGAAAACCCAAAAATAGCAATAGCAATTTTTGTTGAAAATGGTGGATATGGATCTACAATCGCTGCTCCAATTACCAGTTTACTTATAGAAAAGTATATAAACGGCAGTATATCTAAAGAAAACAAATATAGAGAACAAAGAATGTTAGACTTAAATTTAGAAGATATTTACGCTAAATTAAATCAAAAACAACAATAAATTGCGCCAAGAACGAAATAACATTTTTGCTGAGATAGATTGGCTTTTAGTTTTCTTATTTGCTATTCTTGTCGGTTTTGGCTGGATGAATATATATGCTGCATCCAAAACTGAAGACAATATACAGATATTAGATTTTTCTACTAATTATGGTAAACAAATTCTTTGGATTATTTTAAGTGTTCCATTAATTGTGATCATTCTTTTTTTTAATTCTAAATTTTACGAGAAATATTCAAGTATATTTTACATAATTTCTTTGATTATGTTAATGCTTTTATTTCCACTTGGTAAAGAAATAAATGGCGCAAAATCTTGGTTTAACTTTGGAGGTATGAGTTTACAACCATCTGAATTTGTAAAAGCATTTACAGCACTCGCAGTTGCCAAGCTTTTAAGTGATAGGCAATACAATTTGAGCTTAATTAAGAACCAAATTAAGGCTTTTATAATTATTTTTACTCCAGCAGTGCTAATTACCTTGCAACCAGATGCAGGTTCCGCCTTAATTTACTTAGCGTTTTTCTTTGTTCTAAACAGAGAGGGATTAACCCTAAATTACATAATTTTGGGTACTTTGGCTATCGTTATTTTTATTTCAACTATTTTCTTCGGATTTGCTTCCGTATTAATTACCCTATTATCATTAATTACAATAGCTGTTGGTTATGCCATTTATAGAGGAGGAAAAAGATTTTTTCGCTTTAATTGGTACAAAGTATTAGCCTTGTATATAGTTACTACACTCTTTGTATTTGGAACAAACTTTACTTATAATAATATTTTTAAACAACACCACAGAGATCGTTTTGAAGTATTATTAGGCCTAAAAACGGATAAAAAGAATATTGGATACAATTCACATCAATCAGAATTAACAATCAGCTCTGGTGGTTGGACAGGTAAAGGTTTTTTAAAAGGTGATATTACTAAGGGAGATTTTGTACCAGAGCAACACACCGATTATATTTTTAGTACGATTGGAGAAGAATGGGGGTTCTTAGGAAGTAGCATTGTTATTATTCTTTTTATGTTGATGATGTATAGAATAGTTTACCTATCGGAAACACATAGCAATAAGTTTGGACGAATATATGGCTACAGTGTAGCGTCTATTCTCTTTTTTCATGTTATTGTAAATATAGGAATGGTTATAGGATTACTACCAACTGTTGGTATACCTCTACCCTTTTTTAGCTACGGAGGCTCATCACTTTGGGGCTTTACAATCTTACTCTTTATATTTATAAGATTAGATGCACATAAGCATTACGATTGGTAAAACCAATTCTTAAAACCACCTATAGATAGATCGTTAACCTACCAATTAAACAATTAATAACAGCCCTTATACTAGATATTAAAAACTAGCTCTAATAAATCCATTACACAAAACTTAATAGGCTTAGGCAAGCTGTAACCAAAGGCTTTAGACATTAAATTAGAGACCTAATTCATATTAAAAGAATAAAAACTACTTTTAGAATTGAGTGAAATAATTTTTAAATTTAGAACAAAAAAAAGCTCTGAATCTTCATTCAGAGCTTTTAAATTTTATATGCTATTAAAACCTTACAATGCAGCAACCTGCTTTGTTAATTTAGATTTTAAATTAGCAGCTTTATTTTTGTGAATAATGTTATTCTTAGCTAACTTATCTAACATAGAAATAACCTTACCTAATTTAGTTTCTGCATCAGTTTTATCTTCCGCAGCACGTAAATCTCTTACAGCATTACGTGTAGTTTTATGCTGATATTTGTTACGTAACCTTTTAGCTTCGTTACTTCTAATTCTCTTTAATGCTGACTGATGATTTGCCATAATACTTAATTTATTAGTTTTTTATATTAAAACTTGTAGTCCGTACGGGAATCGAACCCGTGTTACATGGATGAAAACCATGCGTCCTAACCCCTAGACGAACGGACCATAACAATTAAAATTGCCTTAATTGCGGCTGCAAATATACAATGTTTTTTAATTCCTGCAAGTAATTTTTATAAAATATACTATTTTTTTAAAAAATAATTGATCTAAAATAAAAACAGAACAGACATTACCAGCATAAAACACTAATAAACAACAACTAACAAGCTACACAGTCTTTCTTAAATTAATTTCAAGAAAATAAAAATATTTATATTTTTTTTTATAAAAAATACCAATAACAAGTATATAAACAATTCTGTATTGCGAATCTATAATAAAGATTTAACTTAAAATAAGATGGAAGACTTAAATTAAGAGCAAAAAAAACTCTGAATATTACTATTCAGAGTTTTAAATTTTTAAGGCTTAAATATTACAATGCAGCTACGTGCTTTGTTAATTTAGATTTTAAATTAGCCGCTTTATTTTTATGGATAATATTAGTTTTTGCTAATTTATCTAACATAGAAATAACTTTTACTAATTTTTCTTCTGCATCTTTCTTATCTTCTACAGAACGTAAATCTCTTACAGCATTACGAGTAGTTTTATGCTGATATTTATTACGTAACCTTTTAGTTTCGTTACTTCTAATTCTCTTTAATGCTGACTTGTGATTTGCCATAATACTTTAATTTGTTTTTTTAATAAAACATTGTAGTCCGTACGGGAATCGAACCCGTGTTACATGGATGAAAACCATGCGTCCTAACCCCTAGACGAACGGACCATAACAATCAAGTATATCCTAATTGCGGCTGCAAATATACAATGTTTTTTAAATCTTGCAACAGTTTTATAAAAAAAAACGTTTTTTTTTATAAAATTAATATGCTTTCGCAAAAAGAACCCTTCTAGAAGAAGGTTTCCCTGTTAAAACACAAACCCCTACCTCTTCTTTAGCGTCATTAGGTATACATCTAATGGTAGCCTTGGTATATTCTTTTATTCTGTCTTCTGTTTCTTCTGTACCATCCCAATGAGCGGAAACAAAACCTCCTTTATTTTTTATTGCGCTTTTAAATTCTTTAAAATCATCTACAACAGTTGTATGTTCTTTTCTAAAAGCAATTGCCTTGTTAAATAAATTATCTTGAATTTCTACTAATAAGTTTTCAATAAAAGAAACAGTATCATCTTGTGCAACGATTTGTTTTTCTAAAGTATCTCTTCTTGCAATCTCTAAAGTTCCGTTTTCTAAATCTCTATTTCCAACTGCAATTCTAACAGGAACTCCTTTTAGTTCGTATTCTGCAAATTTTGCCCCTGGTCTATATGTATCTCTAGTATCAAACTTAACAGAGATTCCTTTTGATCGCAATTCTTTTACAATTACATTCATCTTCTCAGAAATAGCATCTAATTGCTCCTCCCCTTTGTAAATAGGTACAATTACAACTTGAATAGGTGCTAACTTAGGTGGTAATACCAAACCTAAATCATCAGAATGTGTCATAATTAAACCACCTATCAAACGAGTAGAAACTCCCCAAGACGTTGCCCAAACATATTCTTTTTTCCCTTCTTTAGAAGTAAACTTAACATCAAATGCTTTTGCAAAATTCTGACCTAAAAAATGACTAGTACCTGCTTGTAAAGCTTTTCCATCTTGCATTAAAGCCTCAATAGTGTAAGTTTCATCCGCACCAGCAAAACGCTCGCTATCAGATTTTACACCTTTTACCACTGGCATTGCCATAAAGTTTTCTGCAAACGTTGCATACACATCTTGCATTTGTCTAGACTCAGTAATTGCTTCTGCTTTTGTTGCATGCGCAGTATGCCCTTCTTGCCACAAAAATTCTGCTGTACGCAAAAATAATCGCGTACGCATTTCCCAACGCACAACATTTGCCCATTGATTTATTAATAAAGGTAAATCTCTATAAGACTGAATCCAACCTTTATATGTGTTCCAAATAATTGCTTCAGAAGTTGGTCTAACTACTAATTCTTCTTCTAATTTAGCTTCTGGATCTACTCTTAATTTACCAGGATTATCAGGGTCATTTTGCAAACGATAATGTGTAACTACAGCACATTCTTTTGCAAAACCTTCCGCATTTTTTTCTTCTGCTTCAAACAAACTTTTAGGCACAAACAATGGAAAATACGCATTCTCATGCCCAGTCTCTTTAAACATTCTATCTAATTCTGCTTGCATTTTTTCCCAAATAGCAAAACCATAGGGTTTAATAACCATACAACCTCTAACGGCAGAATTTTCAGCTAAATCTGCTTTCACTACTAACTCGTTATACCACTTGGAATAATCGTCTGCTCTTTTTGTTAAATGTTTACTCATAATCAAAAGTTTGGCACAAATATTGTTACCTTTATTGTGTAAATGTTTGTTAAAAATTCGTTATATTAAACGAAAACAGTACAAAACTACTATAATTAAAAGAGTTTTAGCTACATTTAATTAATAAAATAAGTATTCATCTAAATATATTCATTATGAAACTAAAATATATAAATCTTAACCTAAACCAATTATTAATGCTACTAACAACTAGTTTAGTATTGGTTTCTTGCGGTACATATCAAAGTGCTTACAATGATGATGGTATTTATGGTAATGACTTAGCGGATAATGAGAATAGAAAGGTTATCTATGTTGATCAAGATGGATATGATGATTACAATGATAATTATTTTTTAAAAAAATTAAATAGTTTAGAAAATGTAGATAATAATGATGTTTTTACAAATGTTGATAATTACAATTCTGTAGACACAATTTATATTGATGAAGCAGATATTGATGAAACTTTAAACTACAAATCAAACCAACCTTGGGGGCAAAACAGTAATAACGATGTAGCTGTAAATATAAATGTAATAGAAAGTCCTTATTGGAATAATTATTACGGCTATAATTACTATGATACTTGGGGTTATAGAAACTGGAATTATAGAGGATATGTTTGGAACCATAACCCCTATTGGCATCCTTACCATAATTATTATGCATGGAGTGTAGGTTTTTATTCTCCTTATTACTACCAACCTTATCATTATGGTTACGCTAACAGATATAGAAACTACAGTAACAGGTACACAAATAATACCTATAGAAACAGTACTTACGGAAGAAGAACAACTAACAATAGTACATATAGAAAAAACAGTACCGTTAATTCAAGAAGTGGAAACACCACAACCAGCAGAAGAAGAAGTAGTACCATAAGTAGACAACCTACAAACACTACTAGCAGAAGAACTAGCACAACAACATCACCAAGAAGAAGCTCTACTACAACCACAAGAAGAAGCAGTTCTACACGAAGCAGTAGTTCTACACGAAGCAGCGGAACTAGAAGTAGCTCTAGTACAAGAAGAAACAATAGTGCAAGCGTAAACAATAATACAAGTACTAGAAATAACAGGCAAGTTGTAGTTGTAAGAAGATCATCAACACCTTCTACTACTAGAAGTTCTAACTCATCTACAAGTAGAAGCACTAGTAGAACTACCCCTACCAGAAATACAAGTTCTTCTAGAAGTACACCAACAAGAACCAGTACCTCTAGCAGAAGTAACAATACATATACTCCATCTACAAGAAGCTCTTCTTCAACTAGGTCATCATCAACAAGAAGTACTCCTACTAGAAGCTCTTCTACAAGAAGCACACCAACTAGAAGCAGTAGTTCTAGTAGCTCCTCTTCATCTAGAAGAAGAGGATAAAAAAGTTTTAAATCTTTAAAAGGCAACAAATAAATATTAGTATGAAAAAAATTATAGCAATAGCTTTCTTATTAACAGCAACAGCTATGTCTTACGCTCAATCTTTAGGTTACCAAGATTTAGGTATTTTGTTTTCTAAAAATGACGACAATGGTTCTGCTCGATTTACGTCTATGAGCGGTGCTTTTGGAGCTTTAGGAGGAGATGTTTCTGCAATGAGTATTAACCCAGCAGGTATTTCGGTCTTTAATAATAGTGCTTTTACAGGAACATTAAATTCTAGAAATTCAGATATTTCTGCAAGTTATGGAGACGCCAACTTTAATGATAGAAAAAAAACAACAGCTAATAATAAATTTTTTAACCTTTCTCACGCTGGTGCAGTATTAGTTTTTGATAGTGCCTACAAATCTGATTGGAATAAATTTACAATTGGTTTTAATTATAGAATTACTAAAGATTTTGAAAATAGTTTCTCTGCACAAGGTAATGAAGCTGTTACTAGATTTGACACAAATCCACGTGATCCAAACACTATATACAATTTCACAGATGGTCAGCTATACGATACAAATTACAACGGAGAAACAACAGAGTTAAACATCGCTTTTTCATCAGTACACCAGAACAAGCTATACGTCGGTTTAGGTCTTAATTTCTATGATTTAAACTTCACTCAAAAATCTGTTTTAACTGAATTAAATAGCGATGAAGACGGTAATATTCTAGACGTAGAGTTATATCAAGAAAATTTCACAACAGGAACAGGCTTCTCTGCAAATGCCGGTTTTATTTATAAAGTGAATCAAAGTTTTAGATTTGGCTTAGCTTACCAAACACCAACTTGGTATACAGAGATCTTACAAGACACAAACTACAATCAAGATAGTAATATTGATGTTGGAGAAACAGCTTTTTTTCCTGATGAAGTTTTTTCCTTTTCAGAATATAATGATCGTCAACTTATATCTTATAAACTAAAAACACCTAGTAAATTAACAGCAAGTGCTGCTTTTATTTTTGGAAAAGATGGTTTAATAAGTATCGATTATATCAACAGAAACTATCAAAACATAAAATTATCTAACGGGAATTTTACAGTTGAAAATGATTTTTTTGAGAGTAATTTAAAGAACACGCATTCTTTTAACATAGGTACAGAATGGCGTTTAGATAGATTTAGTGTAAGAGGTGGTTATAAATTTGAGCAAGCCCCTGACGAATTTGCTTTAGACTCAGATAATTTAAAAGGATACTCTTTAGGAGCAGGTTACAACTTTGGTAATATAAAACTAGACCTTTCTTTTAGTGACAATAGTAGAACAAGCGTTTATAACTTTTATTCAAACCTTAACACAAACGTAAATCCTGCAGAATTACAAATAGACAATAAAACAATAACAGCTTCGATTTCTATAAATCTATAATTTAAAAATCGAAATAACTATTTTTACAATACCTACAAGTTTTTTTTGTAGGTATTGTTGATTATAAAAACAATAATTACCAAAAATACAAGCCATTTTAAAACCTTGTAGGATATTTACAAAAAACAATTCTATCTCCCTTTTTTCCCTTAATTTTGCAATTCAATATTTTAGCACCATGCAAGACGTAAAAATTACAATTCAAGAAACTACAAATAATACCATTATAAAATTTAATACCAATCAAATTTTAATAAATGGAGGAAGCTATGAGTATAATAATATAGATGAAGCTAAAAACTCACCTTTAGCTCAACAATTATTTTATTTACCTTTTGTAAAAAAGATTTTTATTACCGCAAACTTTATTGCCGTACAACGTTATGACATTTTAGAATGGATAGACGTACAAGAAGAAGTTAAAGAACAAATAGAAGCATACTTAAAAGAAGATGGTGTTGTTGTAAACGAATCTCCAGCTTCTAAAAAAGAAGCAATAGAAGTATATGCAGAAGTTACCCCAAACCCTTCTGTAATGAAGTTTGGAAGTAGCAAATCTTTAACACAAACAGATGTTGAATATAAAAACATAGATGAAGCAAGTAAATCATCACCTTTAGCACAAGCTATTTTTAACTTCCCTTTTGTAAAAGAGGTATTTATTTCTGATAATTATGTTTCTGTTACCAAATACGACATGGTAGAATGGAGTGATGTTTACGCAGAAGTAAGAACTTTTATACGTGAATATTTAGTTTCAGGAAAAACAATCATTAAAGAGCTACCTACAGAAGAAAAATCAACATCAGAAAATAAAGTAGCTGAGCCACAAGTACAATTAGAAGGAATTTCTGCACAAATTTCAGATATTTTAGACGAATATATTAAACCTGCAGTTGCAAGTGATGGAGGAAACATAGCTTTCCGTTCTTATGATGAAGAAAACAAAGTAGTTCGTGTAGTCCTACAAGGTGCATGCAGTGGTTGCCCATCTTCTACCGCTACTTTAAAAAACGGAATAGAAAGTTTATTAAAAGAAATGTTACCAAATCAAATTAACGAGGTAGTAGCAATTAACGGATAATAAAACTTCCTTTTTCCAATCGGATATTTTCCGGAAGCAAAAAACGAAACCTAAGGTTACAAGGAAATAAATAATATTAAAACACAGTTACTCATGCTGCTAATTCTTCCATAGAGGAAGATTAAGATGGGATTTTTAATATGTCAGCAGAAAAAATAAACCCTTACAAAGATTCTAAACTTGGAAAAAAAGAGCAAGTTGCTCAAATGTTTGATAATATTTCTGAAAATTACGATGGATTAAACAGAGTAATTTCTTTAGGAATTGATGTTAAATGGCGTAAAAAAGTGGTGAAAATTGTTGGGAAAAACAATCCAAAACAAATTTTAGACATCGCTACAGGTACAGGTGATTTAGCTATTATGATGGCAGCTTTAAACCCAGACAGAATTGTAGGTTTAGATATTTCTGAAGGAATGTTAGAAGTAGGAAATCAAAAAATTGCCAAAGCCAATCTATCTGATAAAATAGAAATGGTTGTTGGTGATTCTGAAGAAATGCCTTTCCCTGACAATACTTTTGATGCAATTACGGTTTCTTTTGGTGTTAGAAATTTCGCCAATTTAAACAAAGGTATTAAAGAAATCGCTAGAGTTTTAAAACCAACTGGTGTTTTAGTTATATTAGAAACCTCTAACCCTACAAAGTTTCCATTTAAACAAGGTTATAAATTATACACTAATTTGTTTTTACCAGTTGTAGGTAAATTATTTTCTAAAGATAAAGTGGCCTATTCTTATTTATCAGAATCTGCAAATTCTTTTCCTTTTGGAGAAGCTTTCAACAATATTTTACAAAAAAATGGGTTTACACATACAGAAGATACACCAGTAACTTTTGGAGTTGCTACAATTTATACTGCAAGTAAATAATGATGAGTAAGAAATTTATAATATTCGGTTTTTTCCTTTTAACTTCCATCGCTTTTTTTGCGCAAAGAGATAAGGTAGAATACCTACCTACTTTTGATCAAAGAAAAATACATTATGGTTTTTACCTTGGTTTAAATCAGAATGATTTTAAGTTTAGTTACAATAACAAATCCGGAGTACCAGATGCAAACATAACAGTAGAACCTTCTGCCGGTTTTAATGTTGGTTTAATTGCAGATTTACGTTTACATAAAAACGTTAACCTACGTTTAGAACCCGGTTTAATGACCAACTCTAAAAAACTATATTTCAACCACCTCTCTACCCCACAAGACAGCGTTAGAGAAGTAAGTTCTACTTATTTGCACGTCCCTTTAATCTTTAAATTTAGTACCGATAGATATAAAAACATTAGACCTTATGTGTTAGGAGGAGTTTCTTACAACTATAACTTTTCTAGTAATGAAAATAATTCTGATGATAATTTCGCGAATCAATTTAGAATGAAAACTCATAACTTTATGTATGAAGTAGGAGTTGGAATTGATATTTACTTATACTATTTTAAATTTTCTCCATCTATACGAGGAATATTTGCATTACCTAGTGAAATTAAATATGACAATCCTAGTAGTGGTACAAGCCCTTGGACAGCGCCTGTAAATTATATGGGGACTCGTGGTGTTTTTCTAAGTTTAGCTTTTGAGTAGCTATTGGTTAATTGTACTCTAAAAAGATATAAAGGAACATATTTAGCTCCTTTACTATAAATAACTACAACTAATAACTTCTTTTAAATTCACTCAACAAAATTGCAGTAGCTGTAGCTACATTCAGACTTTCAGTTTCTTGAGTTTCTCCAAACCTTGGAATAGAAATTTTATGAGTAATTAAATTTTTTATTTCATCAGAAACACCATTTGCTTCATTTCCCATTATTAAAATACCTTGTTCTGGCAAACTTGTTTTATAAACATTTTCACCATCCATATCTGCTATAAAGGTTGGCTTTGGGGTCTCTTCTAAGTATTTAAACAAATCTACATAACGGATAGATACCCTAGTTAAAGACCCCATACTTGCTTGCACTACTTTCTGGTTGTAACAATCTACCGTATCTGTAGAACAAATTAATTCAGATACACCAAACCAATCACATAATCGAATAATAGTACCTAAGTTACCCGGATCATTTATAGCATCTAAAGCCACCGTTAAACCTTTATTTACATCCCGTTTATTTTCAGGGATTTTAAAGATACCTAAAGCCTTATTTGGCGTTTTTAAATTGCTAATTTTCTTTAAGTCAGCTTCAGATACACGAACTATTTTTTCTTCTGAAACATCCGAAGAGAAATCATCCGTACAAAAAAGGGTTTCAAGTTCAAATGAAGAGTTTAAGATTTCTTGCACAACTTTTATACCTTCCGCTATAAATAATTTATGCTTTTGTCTATACTTTTTTTGAGATAAACTTGTTATTAATTTAAATTGATTTTTTGAGATACTCATTAATTGATTGTAATTGGATATAAACCGCCGAAAAATACTATTTTTGAATTTGATAGCACTGCTAAATTAATGAAAAAACTTTCTTTATCATTTTTATTCTTACTCCTTTTAGTTTCATGTAATTCTACAAAGCATGTTGCGGAAGGTAAAAACATGCTTACTCAAAATTATATTTATGTAGATAGTGTAAAAAATAAGAGTAGTGATATCCAAAAATACATTCTACAAAAACCAAACCCAAAGTTCTTAAACTTACCTGTTGGTTTATATTTTCATAATATAGGTAACCCAAACAACCCTAAAACACCTTCTAAATGGGGAGAAAAAAATCCTCGTTCTTACAACTTTATTAAAAATGTTTTTTCAGAAAAACAAAGTATTGCATACGCAAAAACTTTTATTGGTTTAAATAAATGGTTTTTAAATTACCAAGGACCTGTTATTGTTAGTGAGGGAAAAGTAAAAAACACAGAAAAAAATCTATTAACTTATTACAAAAATCAAGGTTATTTTAAATCGATAGTAACATCAGATATAAATAGAGATTCAATTAGCAAAAAAGCCACCGTATCGTATAGAATAAGTAAGGGGAAGCCAACTCTTTTAGATACTATTAATTTCAAAATAGAGTCATTAGTCTTAGATTCAATTTATAAAAGCTCTAGCACACCATCACTCTTAAAAACAGGAAATCAATACAACGATAAAACTTTTAGAAATGAAGCAAGTAGAGTTTTAAAACTATTTAGAAACAATGGTATTTATAATTTTACAGAATCTGCTCTAGGTTTTTATTTAGACTCTACAAGAACGGATTATAAAACCAATGTAGATTTCTTAATTTCTGGAAACAGATTAAAAGAAACAAACGGAATTTACGTAAACTCACCTTATAAAGTACAAAAGGTGACTGAAGTAAATGTTACTACAGATTATTCTTTTACAAGAAAAGGAGAAACACCATTAGACACTTTAAAGTATGATGGAATTAATTTTTTAGCTCACCGAAAAATTAAATACAATCCAAAATACTTATCGCAGTCAATATTTTTAAAACCAGGTAGTATCTATAAAGATACTTTAAGGAATTTAACAAGAAATGATTTAAAGTCTCTTAAAAATTTTAAATCTACAAAAATAGAATTTAATCAAATTTCGGGTACAGATGATGAACTTAGAATGGATATTCTTTTAGCTCCTATAGAAAAATATACTTTAGGTTTAGAAACAGAAATAACACATTCTAATATTAGAAATATTGGTTCTTCTGCTAAATTTTCTATCACCAATAGAAATGCCTTTAGAGGTGCAGAATTATTAAAACTATCTTTTTTAGGCTCATATTTTAATTCAAACAGTGGTCCTGGTTGGGAAATTGGAGCAGATGCTTCTTTAGAAATACCAAGACTTCTTGCTCCTTTTGGTTTAAATAAATTGGTTCCTAAAGAAATGTCTCCAAGAACCCTATTCTCTGTTGGATCTAGCTTTCAAAAAAACATAGGTTTAGATAGGCAAACATTTACATTCTTATCTGATTATAAATGGCAGTACAATGCTAAGAAAACAATTCAATTAGAAGTTTTGAATACGCAGTACATACAAAACTTAAACATTAGTAGTTATTTTGATATTTATAGCTCAGAGTTTTCTAACCTAGATGAAGTAGCAGAGGCTTATGATATTGCAAACAACATTACAACAAACCCCAACTACCCTCTTTCTACAGATATCGCGACTCAAGTACCTGAAGCATTCGCTTTCATGAAAAAAGTATCTGATGATGATAGCTTTAAAGCCACCAATTCAGACGAATACAATACTGCTTTAAATATTTTAAATAGGTATAATATAGTAACATCAGATTTTTTAATACCTGTTTTAGCTTACACATATACCTACAATAACCAATCAAATTTTAGTGATAATAATTTCTCATTCTTTAAAATAAGACTTGCAAATTCTGGCAATGCTTTAGGTTTATTATCTAACAAAACAAATGTAAATAACAAAAAAACACTTGCAGATATACCTCTAGCACAATATTTTAAAACAGATTTAGAATACAAGAAATTTTGGGATCTAGGCGGTAACTCTGTTTTTGGAATTAGAACTTTTTTAGGAGCAATAATTCCTTACGATAATTCAGACATACCTTTTACAAAAAGTTATTTTGCAGGGGGCTCTAATGATATTAGAGCATGGCAAACCTATGAACTAGGTCCAGGAAGCAGAAACACAGGGCTAGAATTTAATGTAGGAAGCCTTAAATTTTTAACCAGTGCAGAATACAGATTTGATGTAGTTAGCAAATTAAAAGGAGCATTATTTATTGACGCTGGAAACATTTGGGACATAACCGGTTCTGATTTTGTTGACGAAGAATCAAAATTTAATAATTTATCATCACTAGAAGATATTGCCGTAGGTTCTGGTTTTGGAGCAAGGTTAGATTTTAGTTTTTTAATTTTACGTTTAGATGTTGGCTTTAAAACATACGAGCCATATTTAAATGGCAATAAATGGTTTAAAAACTACAACTTTGCCAATGCTGTATACAATATAGGTATTAACTACCCCTTCTAAATCAGGAATAAAACCTATAACGTTTTCGTTATTTTATGCTTACATTCAGCCGTATTTTTAGTACTTTTGAGGAGTAATTAATGATTAAAATAAACAAACATGAGTCATAATATAAAGCCAGGTGTTGCAACTGGATCAGAAGTTCAAGATATTTTTAATTTTGCAAAAGAAAAAGGATTTGCTTTACCAGCAGTAAATGTTATTGGATCTAACACAATTAACGGTGTTTTAGAAACGGCAAGAGATTTAAACGCTCCTGTAATTATTCAGTTTTCTAACGGTGGTGCACAATTTAACGCAGGAAAAGGTTTATCTAACGAAGGTGAAAAAGCTGCCATTGCAGGTGGTATCGCAGGAGCAAAACATGTACATGAATTAGCAGTTGCTTATGGAGTTCCTGTTATTTTACATACAGACCACTGTGCTAAAAAATTATTACCTTGGATAGACGGATTATTAGATGCTTCAGAAAAACATTTTGAAGAAACTGGTAAACCTCTTTATAGCTCTCACATGATTGATTTATCTGAAGAGCCTTTAGAAGAAAACATTGAAATTTGTAAAACATATTTAGCTCGTATGAGTAAAATGGGTATGACTTTAGAAATTGAATTAGGTATTACAGGTGGTGAAGAAGATGGTGTTGACAATAGTGATGTTGATGAGTCTAAATTATACACACAACCAGAAGAAGTTGCTTATGCTTATGAAGAACTTTCTAAAGTAAGTGATAAATTTACAATAGCTGCAGCTTTTGGAAACGTACATGGTGTTTATAAACCAGGAAACGTAAAGTTAACTCCAAAAATCTTAAAAAATTCTCAAGAATTTATTACTAAGAAATATGGTGTTGAAGAAAATCATATCGATTTTGTATTTCATGGAGGATCTGGTTCTACATTAGAAGAAATTAGAGAAGCTATTGGTTACGGTGTTATTAAAATGAACATTGATACTGATATGCAATATGCTTTTATGAGCGGAATTAGAGATTACATGGGAGAAAAAGCAGATTACTTAAAATCTCAAATTGGAAGCCCTGATGGACCTGAATCTCCAAACAAAAAATATTACGACCCAAGAAAATGGTTACGTGAAGGTGAAGCTACTTTCATTACACGTTTAAAACAAGCATTTTCTGACTTAAACAACGTAGATACTTTATAAGAGTTATCTTTAAAATACTTTTAAAAAGCACTTTGATTAAAATCAAAGTGCTTTTTTTATGAGTTTAGAGATCAAAAAGGATACTTTTAAGAAAAAACTTTTACATTTGCGGTTCTAATTTTATTTACATAAATTTAGAAATAACCTAAAACAAAACAACTAGTATGGCTTGGTTTAAAAGAACGGATAAAGGAATACAGACTTCTACAGAAGATAAAAAAGACACTCCAAAAGGGTTATGGTACAAAACACCTAGTGGAAAAATAATAGATACAGAAGAATTAAAAAGAAACTTATATGTAAGTCCAGAAGATGGATATCACGTAAGAATAGGTAGTAAAGAATATTTCGAATTATTTTTTGATGAAAACAAGTTTAAAGAGTTAGATGCAACTTTAACCTCTAAAGATCCTTTAAAATTCGAAGACACAAAAAAATATCCAGATAGATTAAAGGCTGCACAAGAAAAAACTAAATTAAACGATGCTGTAAGAACAGCTGTTGGGTTGTCTTTAGGAAAAGAGATTGTAATTGCAGCGATGGATTTTGCTTTTATAGGTGGATCTATGGGATCTGTAGTTGGAGAAAAAATAGCACGAGCTATCGATTACTCTATTAAAAATAAGATTCCTTTTTTAATGATCTCTAAATCTGGAGGAGCAAGAATGATGGAAGCTTCTTTATCTTTAATGCAATTGGTAAAAACATCTGCAAAATTAGCACAATTAGCAGAAGTTAACATTCCGTATATTTCTTTATGTACAGATCCTACAACAGGTGGTACCACTGCATCTTATGCCATGCTAGGCGATATTAATATTGCAGAACCAAATGCATTAATAGCATTTGCAGGACCAAGAGTTGTAAAAGACACTACAGGTAAAGACTTACCAGAAGGTTTTCAAAAATCTGAATTTGTTTTAGAACATGGTTTCTTAGATGCAATTTACGAACGTAAAAATTTAAAAAAACAGATTAATTTGTATATTGATTTAATACAAAACATACCTGTTAGAGCATAATTTAAAATATCCTTACAAAGGGTTTAAAAACAATTAATCTACTGATTTTAAACCCTTAAACAGATTACGATGTATCTTACAAAGAGCTAAATAATGTGTATATTTTCCTATCTCCAATTAAAAAAATAATCATATCTTTGCAGCTTCAATGAAAATATCATTGATATACATAATAATCATTTAAATAATATTGGAATGTATTTAACTAAAGAAGTAAAAGAAAGCATCTTCGAAAAACACGGTAAAGGAAAAAACGATACTGGTTCTTCAGAAGGTCAAATTGCATTGTTTACACACAGAATTAACCACTTAACTGGGCACTTAAAAAATAATCGTAAAGATTACAACACAGAGCGTTCATTAGTAATGTTAGTAGGTAAGCGTAGAAGTTTATTAGATTATCTAAAAAAATCTGATATTTTAAGATATCGTGCAATTATTGCAGAATTAGGAATTAGAAAATAATTCTTATAGAAAAGAGGGGCTATAAATGTTCCTCTTTTTTGTTTTTAAATTTTAAAGCATTGCTTTAGAATTGCTTTAAAAATAGTAAAAGGTTATTCTCGTAAAAACGAGGATGAAAAAAGTATTAAATTCTGACTAACAAACAGAATCTATATAAAAAAGGTTGAATTAGATTGACCTCATTCCTGCAAAGGCAGGAAAAAAAATCAAAAATAGTAACAGCATTTTTGAATTTCCATTGCAACAACGTACAACAACACAACAACAAACAAATTAAAAATTTAGAATTAAAATTTATGATTCCAAAAGTATTTAGAGAGGTAATAGACCTTGGAGACGGAAGAACCATCTCATTAGAAACCGGTAAATTAGCGAAACAAGCGCACGGTTCAGTTGTTGTTCAAATGGGAAAAGCAATGTTATTATGTACTGTAGTTTCTAACTACAAACAAAGTGACGTTGATTTTTTACCACTTACAGTAGATTATAGAGAAAAATTTGCGGCTGCAGGTCGTTATCCTGGAGGTTTCTTTAAAAGAGAAGCAAGACCAAGTGATGGTGAAGTATTAACAATGCGTCTTGTAGACCGTGTTTTACGTCCATTATTTCCAAAAGATTATCACGCAGAAGTACAAGTAATGATCCAATTAATGTCTAATGATGAAGACGTTATGCCAGATGCATTAGCAGGTTTAGCAGCATCAGCAGCTATTCAATTATCAGATTTCCCTTTTGAATGCCCAATTTCTGAAGCAAGAGTTGGAAGAATAAACGGTGAATTTGTAATCAACCCTAACAGAGCACAATTAGCAGAATCTGACATCGATATGATGATTGGAGCTTCTGCAGATTCTGTAATGATGGTTGAAGGTGAAATGGATGAAATTTCTGAAGAAGAAATGGCAGATGCAATTAAGTTTGCACATGAAGCTATTAAAGTTCAGTGTGCTGCTCAAATAAAATTAGCAGAAGCTTTTGGTAAGAAAGCAACAAGAGAATATCAAGGAGAAAGAGAAGATGAAGAATTAGCTGCAAAAATAAACGACCTTACTTACGATAAGTGTTATGCTATCGCTAAAAAAGGAACTTCTAAAGTAGAACGCACAAATGCTTTTGCTGAAATAAAAGAAGAAGTTAAAGCTGCTTTTACAGAAGAAGAATTAGCAGATTACGGAGATTTAGTTGGTAAATATTTCAACAAATCTCAAAAAGCTGCAGTTAGAGAATTAACTTTAGCAGAAGGTTTACGTTTAGACGGACGTAAAACTACAGATATTAGACCAATTTGGTGTGAAATAGATTATTTACCATCTGTGCATGGTTCTGCGATCTTTACTCGTGGAGAAACTCAAGCTTTAGCAACAGTTACTTTAGGAACATCAAGAGACGCAAATAAAATAGATATGCCATCTTACGAAGGTGAAGAAAATTTCTATTTACATTATAACTTCCCTCCTTTTTGTACAGGTGAAGCAAGACCATTAAGAGGAACATCTCGTAGAGAAGTTGGTCATGGTAACTTAGCGCAACGTGGATTAAAAGGAATGATTCCTGCAGATTGCCCTTATACAGTAAGAGTTGTATCAGAAGTATTAGAATCTAACGGTTCGTCTTCTATGGCAACTGTTTGTGCTGGTACAATGGCTTTAATGGATGCTGGTGTACAAATGATAAGACCAGTTTCTGGTATTGCAATGGGATTAATTTCTGATGGAGATCGTTACGCTGTTTTATCTGACATTTTAGGTGATGAAGATCACTTAGGAGATATGGACTTTAAAGTAACTGGTACTTCTGAAGGAATTACTGCTTGTCAAATGGATATTAAAGTAAAAGGTCTTTCTTACGAAATTTTAGTGAATGCACTAAAACAAGCTCGTGAAGGTCGTTTACATATTTTAGGTAAAATTACAGATACGATTGCAACTGCAAACGGAGAAGTAAAAGCGCATGCTCCTAAAATGATTAACAGACGTATTCCTAATGATATAATTGGTGCATTTATTGGACCAGGAGGTAAACATATTCAAGAATTACAGAAAGAAACAGGAACTACAATTGTAATTACTGAAGATGCTGTAACTGAAGAAGGAATTATCGAGATTTTAGGTACAGACCCAGCAGGAATAGAATTAGTTATTGCTCGTATCGAGTCAATGCTATTCAAACCTCAAGTTGGTAGTGCTTACGAAGTTAAAGTAATTAAAATGTTAGATTTTGGTGCTGTAGTAGAATACGTAGAAGCTCCAGGAAACGAAGTTTTATTACACGTAAGTGAATTAGCATGGGAACGTACAGAAAATGTAACTGATGTTGTAAACATGGGTGATGTTTTTGATGTGAAGTACTTTGGTTTAGACCCAAGAACTCGTAAAGAAAAAGTTTCTAGAAAGGCATTGTTACCAAAACCAGAAGGTTATGTAGCAAGACCACCAAGAGATGATAAACGTTCTGGTGGACGTGATAACAGAAGCAGAGATAATCGCGGACGTGACGATAGAAAACCTAGAGAACCAAGAAAAGAAGAATAATTTCTTTTTTAAATTGATATTAAAAATCGCCAATTAATTTTGGCGATTTTTTTAGTTTATAGGGTATTTGTTGAATCCTTTTATTTTCTTTGCACACAACAATGAAATTACAACATATCACATATTTATCTTTAGGTACAAACCAAGGCAATAAACTTGAAAACCTACAAAATGCTATTCATTTAATTGATGATAACATTGGGGGAATTCAAAAAATATCATCCATATACAAAACCCCTGCTTGGGGATTTGATGGGGACGATTTTTTTAATATTTGTATTAAAGTCGTCACTAATTTACAACCAGAAATCTTAATAAATTCGCTATTAAAAATAGAAAGTGAATTAGGTAGACAGCGCTCTTCAGCAGAAGGGTATCATAATAGAAAAATAGACATAGATATCTTATTGTTTGATAATGAAGTAATCTTATCTAAAACATTGATAGTGCCTCATCCTAAAATGTTACAACGAAAATTTGTAATGCTTCCTTTGGCAGAAATAGCTTCAACTGTAATGCATCCTATAGAGAAGAAACAAATTTCAGTATGCTTACAAAGTTGTGATGACAGTTCTGAAATAGTAAAATTAGATGAAACTTTAAAAAGACCTATACCAATTTCAGAAAAGTATAACTACATTGCTATTGAGGGAAACATTGGTGCAGGTAAAACAACTTTAGCAAATTTACTGTCTAAAGATTTTAATGCTAAAATGGTATTAGAACGTTTTGCTGACAATCCATTTCTTCCAAAATTTTACGAAGATAAAGAACGATATGCATTTCCTTTAGAAATGAGTTTCTTAGCAGACAGATATCAGCAACTAACCGACGATTTAGCGCAGTTCGACTTGTTTAAGAGCTTTATTATATCAGATTATTATATTTTTAAATCTTTAATTTTTGCACAAGTAACATTACAAAAAGAAGAGTATTTGTTATATCGAAAAATGTTCGATTTAATGTATAAAGAAATAACAAAACCAGATTTGTATATTTATTTATTTCAAAACACAGAACGTCTCTTAGAAAATATTAAAAACAGAGGAAGATCTTATGAACAAAAAATAGAACCCGATTACCTAAAACGTATTCATAATGGATATAAAAGTTTTATTAAAACTGAAAAAAGTTTAAATTTGCAAGTTATTGATGTTTCGGATATAGATTTTGTAAACAATGAAGCTGATTATAAGAACATTGTTAATAAAATAAAGCATTTTTAAAAAAAAATATATATTTTTGCGGGAGTCATTCCCCTATATTGTTTAAAACAAAAAATTAAAATGAGGAGAATTATTCTATTTATTCTATTTAGCAGTATTATTATTGCTCAATCATTCGGTCAATCTTCGGAAAAAAAAGCTATAAATTTAGACAGTACCAACATAAAAGGTAATGATATAATTAAAGAAATTAACACTTGGTCAGTAGGTGGTGGTTTTAGTAATTTTATAATGCACGGAGATTTACGCTCTATTGGCGTTGATGATGATTCTAATTATTGGAATTTTGGAGGTTATATATATGTAGATAAAATGTTTAACCCAATTTTAGGTTTAGAGTTTAAAGCTACATATACTAAAATGTCTGGGGGTGTACAATCTTTCTCAAACGGATATTCCCTTAGATATGTACCAAATAATATTATTACTGATTCTGACTTGCGATTTGAAGGTAGATCTTACGGTGCTGAGTTAAATTTAATCGTAAGTTTAACAAATATGTTTCAAAGAAATGCAACTAAATGGCATGCAGCTGGTTATTTTGGAGTTGGATATCATCAATACGATTCTGCTCTTTATAAAACTGACCCAACAGGTACAACACCTGATGAACTTTTAGTCGACTTTGGTTACAACCCTGATAGAAATAGTGTAAATGAAGCTAGTTCAATTTTTCTATCTGCACAATTAGGTGTTAAAAGAAGAATAAGCAGAAGAGTCGATCTTGAATTTAGAACCGGAATGTACTTTAATAATGAAGATCATTTAGACGCAGCTGTTTCTGATAAACAGACTTGGGAAAGCTTTTTTGTTACTAGTTTAGGAGTTGTTTTAAAATTAGAAAAGAAAAAAGAACACATCATTTGGGCACCTGAGAAGCCGGCTGGTACTGAATTTGAAATTATTGATACAGATGGAGATGGTGTAATGGATCAATTAGATGTTGAACCTAATACTCCTAAAGGAGCAATGGTATATGGTAACGGTCAAGCTGTAGATACAGACGGTGATGGTTTACCTGACTACAAAGATAAATGTCCATTAAAATACGGGCCACTATCAAATGAAGGTTGTCCTTTAAATATTGATACAGACGGAGACGGTGTAATGGATGCTAAAGATTTATGTCCAAATACTCCTGGTCCAGTAGAAAATAGAGGTTGTCCTAAACAAGAAGCTGTAGCACCTGTTAATATTACCCAACAAATTGGATTATTAGCAACTAGTATTTACTTTGACACAAACAAGGATGATATTAAATTAATATCTTATAGCACCATTGACCAAATTATTGGATTAATGAAAAAAATACCAGATGTAAAATTCGTTATTGAAGGTCATACAGATAACAGAAATAGTGATAGATACAACTTGTACTTATCTCAAAGAAGAACTGAAAGTGTGAGAAAATACATGATTAAGAGCGGTATATCAAGTGATAGACTTAAACCAGTAGGTTACGGAGAGTCTAGACCTAAATTCTCTAACGAAAATGCAGGTGGAAGACAATTGAACAGAAGGGTTGAAATTAAGCCTATAGACGCAATAGGAGAAGTAGAAAGAATTGATGAATAATTAATCGATTTACTAATAATAAAAAAAGAGGCTACTATGTAGCCTCTTTTTTTTGGGTATAAAATTATAGTATTATAAAATAGCCTAGTAAAAAAACTAACCTATGTAAACAAATACCCATATACAAACCTTGGGAACTTTCTATTTAGAATAAGATTTAAACATAGTATAAGATTTTATGTCTAAAAT
Source organism: Polaribacter atrinae (assembly GCF_038023995.1). NCBI lineage: Bacteria > Pseudomonadati > Bacteroidota > Flavobacteriia > Flavobacteriales > Flavobacteriaceae > Polaribacter > Polaribacter atrinae. The sequence continues at coordinate 2,969,722 of NZ_CP150660.1, read as the reverse complement.
CTTAACTAAGATAACGGGTATACAAATACAGCTTATTACAAATGCAAAAAAGTTGTCCAATTAATTTGGACAACCTTTATTTTTTGAATAATAAGTATTATTTATTTCAGCTCTAACTTCTCTGCAAAGTAATCACAAAAATCACGCATAGTAGCACTCATTTTCTGATCATCAGTTGCACGTTCAAATGAATCGGCCATAGACACTAATGTCTGATGATAAAATTGCTTCATTTCATCTACAGGCATTTCTTTTGTCCATAAATCCATTCTTAGGGTATCTTTTTTCTTATGATCCCAAACAGAAATCATTATAGCTTTAGATACTTCATTATCTATACCACCATCTTTTGCTGTCCAAGAAATTTCTTCTGGAACTTTGTTTTCATCTAAACCAATTTCGAAATTAATTTGTGAATTATGTTTTACTGACATTATTTTTTAGGCTTGTAATTTGATTTTTGAAATAACTCTTCAAAATCAATCATTAATAATTCTTGCAAAGATACATCATTATTTTGCATAAAAGACTTCACAATCTGCCATCCTAACCACACGCCTATTCTACCTGGAGAATCGTTATCATTTTGTAAATAAAATTTAGAAAATGGTGCATTGTCTAAAAACCTTTTATTCAATGGTGTTTCTGTACTAAATAACAGCTTTTTTTCTATAAAATATTTCCAAATATTCTCTTCATTTTCAATAGCCCAATCTATTTTTTCTTTTGGGTACCCTATTTTTAATTGATCAGAAACAGCAGGTAAATACATATCTAATAAATACAGTTTTTTGCCTTCATGAATCATTTTTGACAAAAAACTTCTATTAGGCAATGAAACTAATTGCTTTTCTATCATTGAATTTGCTACATCTACAATGATGCTTTTTTTTGTGTTATTTTCTTTAATGTATTTTGGATAATCAGCATAAAACCTATGCGTTTTACCTAAATAAACATCCAAAGAAACAAACAATAAACTATCTGCGTAGATAACTCTACTATTATAGTCTATATTAGATATCATTGTCACTAAATTGGGTGCTTTAAAATTCTTATTATAATATTTAACATGTTTAAAAAGAGATGTTAATTCAGATTCTAACGGTGAGATATCACTATACAACTTTTGCGTTTCTAAAAACAATTCTTGTTCATCTTTATTAGCTATTTTAGAAATAGCTAAACTATCTGAAAATGATTTTGGAAATAAATAAGGATATTTATTTTTAAGATCAGGCAATGTATTTACAGTTGTATTATAAAAATCAACCTCGTACCTTTTTACGGTAAAATCAATATTTACTGTAGAAACATCAATTTGAGTGTTTTTTTTATCAGAACACGAAAAAAACACACATAAAACCATTAAAATCATAAAATAAAATCTCATATTCTTTGTACCTTAGTCATTAGATTTAAGAACGCTAAAAATACTAAAATAGTTTATCAATGAAGACTGAAAAGGTTGCCGAATACATAATAAAATGGCTAAAAGATTATGCTGAAAATGCAAAAGTAAAAGGATTTGTAGTTGGAGTTTCTGGTGGTATAGACTCTGCCCTTACCTCTACTTTATGCGCTAAAACAGGTTTTCCTACTTTATGCGTAGAAATGCCTATTCATCAATCTCCGAGTCAAGTTACTAGAGCACAAGAACATATTGCACAATTAAAAAATAATTTTAATAATGTTTCTGATGTACGAGTAGATCTAACCTCTACTTTCGAGGATTTTAAAAATGTTGTACCAAATGCAGATCCTTCACCTAAAGTAGATCTATCTCTTGCCAATACAAGAGCAAGACTTAGAATGACTACTTTATATTATTTAGCGGGTTTACATAGTTCTTTAGTAGCCGGAACAGGTAATAAAGTAGAAGATTTTGGTGTTGGGTTTTATACAAAATATGGTGATGGTGGTGTAGATTTAAGCCCTATTGCAGATTTAATGAAATCTGAAGTATATGAATTATCTGAATTTTTGGGCGTACCAAATTCTATACAAAAAGCACAACCAACAGATGGTTTATTTGGAGATAGCAGAACTGATGAAGACCAAATAGGCGCTTCTTATGATGAATTAGAATGGGCTATGGTTATGCAAGAAAAAGGAAAATCTGAAGATGATTTTTCTGGAAGAGATCTAGAAGTTTTTAAAATATATACAAGATTAAATAGAATTAACCAACATAAAATGTTGCCAATACCTATTTGTGAAATACCTAAAGAAATTAGATGATAAAAAAAAGCCTTAATTTTTTAAATTAAGGCTTTTTTTTTATCATTATAATAGGTTGGCAGCAACCATTATTTTTTTTATCTTTAAATATGCTTTTTTCTTAGATCCTTTTGAAATTTCAAATGGTAATAAAACAAATAATTGAATAATTTTTAAACATTGTAATAGTCTTTTCATAACAGTAAGGGTTTTCTTTTAGCGGCTGCAATATACAAAAAATTTATCTAACCATAATCTAAAGCTATGGGTATAAACACCCTGTTTTACAATTTAATAATATTAGACAACTCTATTTAACTTTTCAAAGAGCCTCATTTTCAGACTTGTGTAGTTTCTAATAACCTCTAAATCTATTGGTGAGCCTTGGTTTGATACTGCCTCACTCATCAATTCGTCAATCTTTTCACCAATTAAAACTCTTCTTAAATTATAAACCACATCGTTCACATCTTTAGCTAAAACTTCTAAAGCAGACTTTACCTCTATATTTTGTCCTTCCCAATTACTTAACTGTCTATTTGGGTTTTCTTTTTCCATTAAAATAGAAGTTACAATGGTAGATATTTCTGAATTTTTATGATTAATTAAACCATCTATATCTAATTTTTCTAATTGATTTAACTGATGAATAATTTCCGTATAAATTTCTTGAAACAAAACATTAGAAAACTCTATTTCATCTTCATGCAAATGGACATAAATTTCTGCAGAAACTGTATTTTCATATTTTCTTGTATCTATTTTCTCTTTTCCAGCATCATCAACATGTATAACCTCTTCTGTAAACTCTACTTCTTCATTTCCATATAAAAGTAGAATTTTAATAATCTCATTTTCTAAAATTGAAAGTTGATCTATTTTCTGATTAGTAACAGCACCTCCTTTAACCAAACCCATCTTAGTTTGTTCTTGCCCAATAGCAAATTCTGGTGGTATTTCATTTGGGTTTAGCTGTGGTGTATTTTGTTGTCTGCTAGATTTACTTTTTTCTTGTAATCCCTTTTTTAACAGTTGGGCTAGTTCACTAAACAATACACGTTCTGAAATATCCATAATTCTAGAACATTCTTGTACGTATACTTCTCGCTGAATACCATCTGGAATTTTGGAGATACTTGTTACAATATCTCTAATTACACCTGCTTTTTTTATAGGATCATTATTAGAATCTTTTAATAAAAGAGAGACTTTAAAATTGATAAAATCTTGAGCTGAATTTTCTAAATAAGCAGCTAATTCTGCATTTGAATTTGACTTAGCAAAACTATCGGGATCTTCTCCATCAGGAAACTGAACCACTTTTACGTTCATTCCTTGTTCCAAGATTAAATCGATACCACGAATAGAAGCTCTAATTCCCGCAGCATCACCATCAAAAAGTACGGTAATGTTTTTTGTTAATCTATTTATTAATCTAATTTGATCTGGCGTTAAAGCAGTACCAGAAGATGCAACAACATTTTCTACCCCAGATTGATTAAATGAGATAACATCTGTATAACCTTCTACTAAGAAACAATTATCTTGTTTGGCAATTTCTTTCTTTGCTTGGTATAAACCGTAGAGAATTTTACTCTTATGGTAAATATCACTTTCGGGTGAATTTAAATATTTGGCTGCTTTTTTATCTGCAGTTAAAATACGTCCTCCGAAACCTAAAATACGGCCCGACATAGAATGTATCGGAAACATAACACGTCCTTTAAAACGATCGAACTGCTTGTTTTCTTTTACAATTGTTAATCCTGTTGATGCTAAAAATTTTAGATCATACCCTTTTTTTAAAGCGGCATTAGTAAAATTATCCCACTCATCAAAACAATACCCTAATTCGAACTTTTTAATCGTTTCGTCTGTAAAACCACGTTCTTTAAAATAAGATAATCCTATTGCTTTCCCTTTATTAGTATTAAGCATTATCTCATGAAAGTAATCTTTGGCAAAAGTAGAAACCATAAACATACTTTCGCGCTCATTCATCTGCGCTTTTTCTTCGGATGATTGCTCTGCTTCTTCTATTTCTATATTGTACTTTTTAGCCAACCACCTTAATGCTTCTGGATAGGTGTAATGCTCATGCTCCATTAAAAACGAAACAGAGTTACCTCCTTTTCCTGTAGAAAAATCTTTCCAGATTTGTTTAACTGGAGACACCATAAAAGAAGGTGATTTTTCATCTGTAAACGGACTTAATCCTTTAAAGTTACTTCCTGCTTTTTTAAGTACAACAAATTCACCAATAACCTCTTCTACTCTTGCAGTTTCGAAAATGCGGTCTATGGTACTTCTTAATATCATTTATTTGGTTTAATTAGTGGAAAGTGATTACAAATATATAAATTAGAATAATTACTTTAATTATTCTAAAATGAAAAAACTTCAAAGGTTATATACTGCATAAATTACAGTACAATTGCCTTTGAAGTTTCTATAAATTCTAAAAAGAAATTTTTAAAAACTTCCTTTTCTAGTTAGCAATACGCGTTAAGGATTGAGCAATTGCTTGAGCTCTTTCTTGTTTTTTACAAAAAAAGCGAGTGCGAAAGCCTGACCTGAAAGGTAACGCCCTAAATAATTTAAGAAGCTGCCTTTAATTTCTTTAAAGTAGAATTTGATAATTTTGCTTCTGCATACTCTTTTGTTACATTCAGTTCTTTTTCTTTAGAACTTGGTAAATCGAACATTGCATCTGTAAAAATAGCTTCACATAAAGAACGTAAACCTCTTGCACCTAATTTATATTCTACTGCTTTTTCAACAATATAATTTAAAGCTTCTTCTTCTATTGTAAACGCAACATCATCCATTGTAAACAACTTAGAATACTGCTTAATAATAGCGTTTTTAGGCTCTGTTAAAATTGCTCTTAACGTTGTAGCATCTAAAGGATTCATGTAGCTTAAAACTGGTAAACGCCCAATAATTTCTGGAATTAAACCAAAAGCTTTTAAATCTGAAGGTATAATGTATTTCAACAAGTTTTCTTCGTCTACTTTGTCATCATCTAAAGAGGCACTAAAACCAACAGCTTGCATGTTTAAACGCTTGCTTATGTATCTTTCAATTCCAGAAAAAGCACCACCTGCTATAAATAAAATCTCTTTGGTATCTACTTCTATAAATTTTTGCTCAGGATGTTTTCTTCCTCCTTTTGGTGCAACATTTACCACAGTCCCTTCCAATAATTTTAATAAAGCTTGCTGAACTCCTTCTCCAGAAACGTCTCTTGTAATTGAAGGGTTATCTCCTTTACGAGCAATTTTATCTATTTCATCGATAAAAATAATACCTCTTTGCGCTTTTTCTACGTCGTAATCTGCAGCTTGTAATAATTTACTTAAAATACTTTCTACATCTTCACCAACATACCCTGCTTGTGTTAAAACGGTAGCATCTACAATAGCAAATGGTACGTTTAACATTCTTGCAATTGTTTTTGCTACTAAGGTTTTACCGGTTCCGGTTTCTCCTACTAAGACAATGTTAGATTTTTCGATCTCTACATCATCTTTGTCGTCTTTAGACTGTAATAATCTTTTATAGTGATTATATACAGCTACTGCCATTGATCTCTTAGTTTCTAACTGACCAATAATATATTGATCTAAGAATTCTTTGATTTCTAAAGGTTTTTTTAGCATTAAATCTTTAGATAAGTCGCTAGATTTTGCTTCAGAAATTTCTTCTTCTACAATACCGTGCGCTTGTTCTATACATTTATCGCAAATATGAGCATCCATCCCTGCAATCAGCAAGTCTGTTTCTGCTTTTTTTCGTCCGCAAAACGAACATTCTAAATTTTCTTCTTTTGACATTTAATTGTCTTTTTGCTTTTGGCTGTTAGCTATTTGTTAACGGCTAATTGCTAATATTACTTCTTTCTTGCTAAAACTTCATCAATCATTCCGTAAGCTTTTGCTTCGTCTGCTTTCATCCAATAATCTCTATCAGAATCATTGTGTACTTTTTCTACAGTTTGACCAGAGTGATGTGCAATAATATCATACAATTCTCCTTTTAACTTTATAATTTCTCTTGCAGTAATTTCGATATCTGAAGCCTGCCCTTGAGCACCACCTAAAGGTTGGTGAATCATAACTCTAGAGTGTGGTAATGCAGAACGTTTACCTGCTGCTCCTGCACACATTAAAACGGCTCCCATAGAAGCTGCCATACCTGTACAAATTGTTGCTACATCTGGTTTTATAAACTGCATAGTATCATAAATACCTAAACCTGCATAAACACCTCCTCCTGGAGAATTAATATAAATTGAAATATCTTTGTTAGCATCTACACTTTCTAAAAACAATAACTGAGCTTGAATAATATTTGCTACTTGGTCATTAATTCCTGTTCCTAAAAAGATAATTCTATCCATCATTAAACGAGAAAAAACATCCATTTGAGTAATATTCATTTGGCGTTCTTCCATAATATATGGTGTTACACTACTTGTAATCTTACCATAATAGTTGCTGTTTATTCCGTGATGTTTTGTTGCGTATTTTTCGAACTCTTTTCCGTAATCCATTTTCGTGATGCTGTTTTAAGTTTAATACTGTAAATATAAGAACTATTTCTTACTATTTTGTTTCAGTTTGTCGCTAAAAAAACCTGAATCTAACAACTCAGGTTTTTTATCTTTTATAATTTTAAAACCTCTCGACTGAGCTTGAGGTGACCTAAAAAACAGGGTTCTTATTTATATACTTCTTTAATAAAGTCTTCGTAAGAAAGTTCTTTAGATTTAAAACTCATGTTCTCTTTATAAAAATTTAATAATTTATTACTAATTAATTGAGATTGTAATTTCTGAGCTTCTTCTTGGTTTTGTAAAATTCTACCAGCAATATCATCCAATTCTTTTTCTTCTGGATTTGTATTACCAAATTGAGCCATTTGCGTGCGGATAAATCCTTTTGCATAGTCTACCAATTCTTTATAGTCTATCTTAATATCGTTATCTTTCATCACCTTTCCTTCGATTAATTGATAACGTAAACCTTTTTCTGATTTATCAAACTCTGCAGTAGCTTCTTCTTCTGTTAAAGGCTTTTCTCCAGCTGTTCTTAACCATTTCTTTAAGAAATCTGCAGGTAAATCAAACTTTGTACTTTCTACTAAATACTCCGTAATTGCATTTAATAATTGTTGATCTCCTTGTTGTTGAAATTGCTTTTCTGCATCTTCTTTAATTTTTTCTCTTAATTCGGCTACAGTACTTACACTTCCGTCAGGAAATAATTTATCAAACAACTCTTTATCTAAATCTGCTGGCTCTGTTTTTGTAATTTCTTCTACAGTAAAAGAAACTGTAATATCTAAATCGTGAATTACATCATGCTCCACATCTAAAAGGTGCTGTAATCTATGCGCATCTTCAAATAAATCTTTAGTACCTAACTCAATTACATCTCCAACTTTAGCACCAACTAATTTAGCAATGTTCTCATCACCATTTAAGTCTTTTACTATAAAAGTAGATTTTTTGTTAATTTCTTTTTCTTCATTTACAAAAGTACCTGTAACATTAGAATCTTCTGTAGCTTCTTCTATTGCACTTACTTTTCCGTAACGAGTTTGAATGTTCTTAACTTCTTCGTCAAGTAATTCTTCTGTTGCTACGATGTTATATTGTGTAACTTTATCTTTAGCTTTTAAATCTACATCAAAAACAGGTGCTAAACCTAATTCAAATTCAAAAGAAAAAACCTCTGCATTCCAATCAAAATCTTCTGTCATTCTAGGTAAAGGGTTACCTAGCATTTCTAATTTTTCTTCTGTTATAAATTTATTTAAAGACTCTTGTAAAAGCTTGTTTACTTCATCTATCATAATAGATTTACCATACTGCTTTTTAATCATCCCCATTGGTACATGTCCTTTTCTAAAACCAGGAACATCTGCCTTTTTACGATAATCTTCTAATAAACCGGTTACTTTTGCTTGATAATCATCAGCAACAATATCTACTTTTACAACTGCGTTTAACGCATCAATGTTTTCTTTTGTAATATTCATTTCTTGTTCTTTTATCTTGAAAAATCGAGTGCAAAATTAATGATTTTAATTGATTGCACAAATGTTAAATACTTCTAATTCAGTAATGTTATTTAGTTCTGGATTGTTTTGGTATCCTCTTTTAATAATGAAAATAATGCCGATCTAAAAACAGACAGTAAAACGCTGAATAATAGCGCTGCAAAAAAGCCTGAAACGGCAAAACCATCTACTAATTTATCTGCCAATAATATAATACACGCATTAATTACAAAAATAAATAAGCCAAAAGTGACAATTGTAGCTGGTAATGTAAAGAAGATTAAGAGTGGTCTTACAAACATATTTAGTAACGATATAACCACTGCAACAATAATTGCTGCAACATAACCTGCTACTGAAATACCTGGTAAAATATTAGCTAAAACAATTACTGCTAAAGCCGTTAATAGAATTTTTAAAAAGGTTTTCATACTGTTTATTTTTAAAGATAATTGCTAAAACTGTACCAAATGAAAAAATCTGCATTTTTGTCATGTTTTGGTTGCCTTTAATTTGTTATTAATTTTAAATACAGTTAACTTCGCTAAGTTAAGTACCTAAAAAACACACAAACTCACTTCTACTCTACATGAATAGATAAAAACCTAAAAAAATGAAAACTAACGATCCTTTAAAAAATCAAATTTTTGAAATTATCGAAAATCAAATGAGAGATAATAATCCAAAGAGACAAATATCACTTATAAAAGGTTAATTGAATTAGGTTTTAGTAAAACGGAATCTAAGCAATTTATGAGCCAATGTTTGGCAATAGAGTTACTAGATGTTTTAGAATATAAAAAACCTTTTAACGAAGATAGGTACATCAACAACTTAAAGAATTTACCAAAAGACCCGTCTTTATAAACGAAGGATACGTTTCTATAACGCGCTATTCTTTTTTTTATTCGGATAAAACTACAGGTTTACAAACTACCATACAGTTTGTAAAAATAAGATTCTTACGTCTTATTTTATCAACATTTTTTTTGCTTTTAAAAACACATAAATAAGATATTTCCTTATTAAACCTATATAATTTGATAGTGGCATATGCTTTTTGTAACTTTGCAGGATGAAAGTAAGGATACACAAATTGCGTAACTTTAGAATATTCAACTTTAATTTTTTAGTGTTTAGAAAGCAACCTAAAAAATTCATACCTCCTCACTCTTTTCGTTAAATAAACGACCAAACGTTTAACCTCTCTTTTTTTAGAGCTTTTTTAGCTTTTCATTTTTTATCGTTTTAGATAAATCAAATCAATAGAAATAATGATGATGATTAAAACCTTTGACGCCTTTACAAGGATGTCATACATAAATATTAATAAAATTTCAAAATTTTTAAACGAACATTTAGAAGATTGTAAAGAAGAAAAAGGAGCCATTCGTAAATCCCTTTTATATGCAGCTAAAGAAACCTCAAATATAGGTGGATACGCATTTGTTATAGAGGAAAAAGACAAAATAATTGGTGCAATTATCGTCAATAAAACGGGCATGAGTGAATATCAATCGGAAAATCTTATTACTTACTTAGCAGTTCACAAAGATTACAGAGAACAAAAAATTGCAACAAAATTAATTAAGGAAGCGACCAACTATTGTAACGGAAACCTTTCTTTAAACATCAATAAAAATAATAACGCTATTGAACTATTTAAAAAAAACGGATTTGAATCAAAGAAAATTCAAATGACGCTTTATAAATAATACTCAAAATAAAATTAAAATAATAGTAACATTTAATATAGAAAAATGAAAATATTAGTAATTGGAGCAGGAAATATGGGGCTAACGTATGCTCAAGGAATGTCTAAGTCTAGATTGTTAAAGAAAAAAAACATCATGGTTTTAGACAATTCTGCAGAAAAGTTAGAAGAATTGAATGAAATATCTCATTTTGATGCATTTAAAGAACTAGGAGACTGTGTACCAAAAGCAGACATTATCTTTATTGCCGTAAAACCTTACCATGCAGAAAAACTATTTAAAGCATTAAAACCTTTTACAAAACCAGGGCAGGTAATTGTATCTATTATGGCTGGTGTTAATATAGAAAACATAAAAAAATACTCTGGACTTCACAAAATAATAAGAGCAATGCCAAATTTACCTGCTCAAATAGGTAAAGGATTAACGTCTTATGTAACATCAGAAGAAGTATCTCGATTAGAAAAAATAACCATAGAAAGTTTACTAGATACAACAGGTAAATCTATGGAGGTTAATAGTGAAAAATTCATTGATGCTTCTACAGGAATTTCTGGGAGTGGACCTGCCTATGTATTTTACTTTATGCAAAGTATGATGGAGGCTGCACTAAAAATGGGCTTTTCTAAAAACGATTCTTCTATTTTGGTAAGTCAGACTTTTACAGGTGCCATAGAATTATTTAACCAATCTAATTTATCGCCAAATTCTTGGATGGAAAAAGTTGCTTCTAAAGGGGGGACTACACGTGCTGCCTTAGATTCTATGGAAGATAATAATGTAAACGAATTAATTAAAGACGCCGCTTTTGCCGCTTTTAATAGGGCTGTAGAAATGGGTAAAGAAAATTAAAATGTATAAAGAAAGAATAGTAATAAAAGTAGGTACCAACGTAATGACAAACAGAGATAACAGAATTGTTAGACCTGTATTAAGACGTTTGGTAAAACAAGTTGCAGAATTATACGAACGTGGAATTATTTGCATCCTAGTTTCTTCTGGATCTGTAATTGCAGGAAAAGAAATTCTAGGTGAATCTAGTATTGAAAATGATACCCAAAGAAGACAAGTATACTCTGCTATTGGGCAACCAAGAATGATGCGTCATTACTACAATCTTTTTAATGATTACGGAATGAAGTGCGCACAGGTACTACCAACAAAGAGAGATTTTACTCCGGGTGTACACAGACAAAATATGATTAATTGTTGCGAAGGTTTGTTAGCAGAAGGCGTAATACCTATTGCCAATGAAGATGACGCTGTATCTGTAACCATGTCTATGTTTTCTGACAATGATGAACTAGCTAGTTTAATTGCACAGTTAATAAATGCTGATAAATTAATTATTCTAACCGATATTGATGGTCTGTATACAGGACATCCAGAAGCAGAAAGCAGTAATTTAATTACCAATGTAAATCCAGATGAAGATCTAGACAAATACATAAAAGATAGCAATAAGAAACCTGGAGAAGGTAGAGGCGGAATGGGTTCTAAGCTAGATTATGCACAAGAAGCTGCATCAAACAACATCCCTACCTATATTGCAAACGGAAAAAGAGATAACACCATTATTGATATTATTGACGGAAAATCTGTCGGTACAAAAGTGGCACTTTAAAATCTACAAGATGAAATTATTAGAAACAACCATTAAAAATAACGTATTAACCAGCATGACGAAGATTCTTGATGAAAATCGAGAAGCATTATTAAAAGCGAACAAAAGAGATTTAGACGCTTTTAATAAAGAAGATCAAGCAATGTTTGATCGTTTGATTTTAAACGATCAAAAAATTGATGGAATGATAAAAGCCATCAACGAAGTTAAAGCGCAAGAAGACCCAGTAAATCAAATTATAAGTGATATTACTTTAGAGAACGGATTAAAAGTAACTAATAAAACAGCTCCGTTTGGTACCATCATGATTATCTATGAATCGAGACCAGATGTTACTGTAGAAGCAGCCGTTTTAGCCTTTAAATCTAACAATAGAATATTATTAAAAGGTGGTAAAGAAGCCTTATACAGTAATAAAATATTAGTAGATTTTTGGCACAAGGCATTAACAGAAAATAATCTAAGTGAAGATTATATAAAGTTCTTGCAAATGGACAGAACAGAAACACAAGAGTTCTTAAGAAACCCAACAGAACAATTAGATTTAATTGTACCAAGAGGTGGCGAACGCTTAATTAGTTTTGTAAAAGAACATGCAACATGTGCTGTTTTAATTAGCGGACGAGGAAATAATTTTATCTATATTGATGAAAGCGCAGAATGGAGCAAAACCTTAGCCGTGATCATCAATGCAAAAACAGCTAAAATTTCTGCTTGTAATGCGTTAGACAAAATTCTTATCAATAAAAAGATAGAAAATTACGAGTCTAAATTAAAAGACTTACAAGCTGTTTTAAAAGAAAAAAACGTAACTATTTTAGTTGATAAAAGCATTAAAAAAGTATTAACAGACGAAGCTGTGATTCCTGAAGATAGTGTATGGAAAGAAGAATTCTTAGCCTTAAAATGTTGTATTGGTGCTGTAGATAACCTAGACGAAGCTACCGAAATGATTAATAAATATTCCGGAGGACATTCTGCAGCAATAATGACCACAAATGATGAAAATGCAGATAACTTTATGCAACAAGTAGATTGTGCTGCAGTTTATAAAAATTCATCGACAAGGTTTACAGATGGTGGTCAGTTAGGTGTTGGCGCAGAATTAGCTATTAGTACAGACAAACTACACCACAGAGGCCCGTTAGGATTAAAAAAATTAGTGACTAATAAATATTATATTATTGGAGACGGTAATGTACGAGTGTAAGTTACTTTAATAACCATATTCACTTTTGATTTCCCTGTCTTAAAAGGGAAATCAGAAGTTTATAAAAATAATTAGAATACTGTTTTATATAACAACCCCGCGTTAGGGATTGTAGTGAAAAGCCCACAGGGAGGAACGACCGAGGACTTGTAACATAAAGCCCGACCCTTTTGGGTAACGCCCAAATTACAAATATCTATTACTTATTCTGTAACTCCGTAGCCTTACGCTCTAACTCTGCCTGAAATTCTTCCATAACAGGTTTTACCGTACTGTCTGGTATGTCTGCTACCTTAATATACATTAATCCATCTACGGCATTATTAAATTTAGGGTCTACATTAAACGCAACCAATCGCGCGTTTTGTTTCACATATTTTTTAATCAATACCGGAATTCTTAATGCTCCTGGCTCTATTTCATCGATAATTTTATCGAACTTTTGCATATCTGCTTTGGTTGCATCAAATACAAAATCTTTATCACCGTCTTTTAATTTTACTTTGTATTCTTTCTTCGGGTGAATGTATTGCGCAATATATGGATCGTAATAATGAGATTTCATAAACTCTATCATTAACGATTTAGAGAAATCTGAAAACTGATTACTAATAGAAACGCCACCCATTAAATATTTATATTCTGGGTAACGAAGAGTAACATGTACAATTCCTTTCCACAATAAAAATAATGGCATTGGTTTTTGTTGATATTCACCAATAATAAAGGCTCTACCCATTTCTATGGTATTGTCCATCATTTGATATAATTCTGGCTCTATCCTAAACAAGGTTTGAATATAAAATCCATTAATACCATATTTTTTATAGATTGCTTTTCCAAGTCCCATTCTGTAGGCTCCTGCCAAACAGTTTGCTTCTCTGTCCCACAATAATAAATGGTGGTAATATTTATCAAACTTATCTAAATCTATTTCTTTATTAGTTCCCTCACCAACCTCTCTAAAGGTAATTTCGCGTAATCTACCAATTTCATGTAACAAATTAGGAATCTCTTTGGCGCATGCAAAAAACACCTCGTAATTCTTACTTTCTAACAATCTACCATCTCCAGCTCTTAAAGCATCTACTTCTTTTACAAATAAATTTACACTTCTTTGTGCAACAATTTTTTTAGCAGCCTTTTTAGGAATCTTTAAATTTTGGGTAGAAATTAATTTATGTGCTTTCTCAAAAGGATTTGCAAGCATATAGGTTTTCTTTCTAATAAATTCTGAAAAAGCAGAAATCTCTTTATACTCTTCTTGATCTTTAACAGAAATAGGCTTTCCTATTCTTACCTTTATTACTTTACCTCCTTGAGACATTACTTCTGAAGGTAATTTAGCTGTTCTTAAAGTGTCTGATATTTTTGATAAAAAATAAAATAAACGACTATTTTTTGCATGAAAATAAATAGGAATTACCGGTACATTGGCCTTTTTAATAAACCTTACAGCTCCTTCTTCCCATGTTTTATCTACGTTTAATTTTCCATCTTTGTAAGTAGAAACTTCTCCTGCAGGAAAAATACCTAAAGGATATCCTTCTTTTAAATGCATTAATGCACTTTTAATTCCGGCAACACTAGACTTTGCATCCTTTCTTGTTTCAAAAGGATTGACTGGCATTACATAAGGTTTTAAAGGGGCTACTCTATGCAATAAAAAATTAGCTATAATTTTATAATCTGCTCTTTTTTCTATTAGCAGTTTTAGCAGTAAAACACCATCTATACCACCTAAAGGATGGTTAGAAACAGTTATAAAAGGTCCTTCTTTTGGAATTCTTTTTAAGTCTTCTTCCGGAATTTCAAATTTAATGTTACAATCATCTAAAATTCCGTTTAAAAAATCTAAATCAGTTTTGTTTTTGTTTTTTTCATACACTCTATTAATGGCAGAAATACGAAGTATCCTTAAAAGAATCCACCCAACGAAGGTTCCTAAAAAACCAAACCTTTGCAAACCAACTACTTGCGAAATCTCCTTAGATGTTACTAATGCCATAAATTATAATTAGACGGAAATGCAAACATACTAAAAAAATCATTTATCAAATTATTAATTTGATTCTAAAACAATTTGAATAGTTTCTTTATTTACTTGCGTCAACAGAGATTTTCCTTTTTCTTCGATACTTGTAATTGCTTTATCATCAAAATGACGTACTGTAAACAAGTCTATACCTTTCTGAACATCAATTTTAAACTGTGTTTTTAATTCATTATAAAATTCATCAAACTTGTTAAATTTATTATCGATACAAACAGAAAAGCTAATTGCAGAATTCTGTATTAAGTTTACTTTTAATTGATATTCGTGTAGTTTTTTAAAAATATAACTAATGTTATCTTCTACCATAAAAGAGAAATCTAATGCAGAAATAGAAACTAAAATCTGATCCTTTTTTACAATAAAACAAGGAATAGAAGGCACCAAACTTGTTCCTTTAGAAACTCGAGTACCGGTTTCTTTAGGATTTACAAAAGAACGCACCAACAACGGAATATCTTTTCTTTCTAATGGTTGTAACGTTTTTGGGTGAATTACAGATGCACCATAAAACGCCATTTCTATCGCTTCTTCATAAGAAATTTGTTCTAATAAAGTAGTGTCTGAAAATACTCTTGGATCTGCATTTAATACTCCTGGTACATCTTTCCAAATAGTTACATTTTCGGCATTTAAACAATACGCAAAAATACCTGCCGTATAATCAGATCCTTCCCTACCTAAAGTAGTGGTGTTTTCTGTATCATTTGCAGCAATAAATCCTTGGGTAATATTTAATTTAGAGGCATCTAATTTATTACTGATAATACCTTGTGTTAAATCCCAGTCTACTTTTGCGTCTCTATAATTACTATCTGTTTTTATGTAGTTTCTAACATCAAACCAATTATTTTCTACACCTATTTTGGTTAAATACGCACTTACTATTTTTGTTGATAAAAGCTCTCCAAAACAGATAATTTGATCATATACATAATTATATCTCTGCGAGGTATTTCTTGCTAAGAACCAGCTTAACTCCCCTAAAAGAATATCTATTTCTTTATAAATTTCATCATCTTTATCAAACAAATCATTCATTAAATTTTTATGGAAGTCTTCTATAACACCTAAGTTTTCAGACAACTTATCTGTCTTATTATAGTATGCGTCTATAACCTCTTCAAAAGCATTGGTTATTTTACCCATTGCAGAAATTACAACTACTGTACTTTCCGTTCCTTCGCTTTGTAAAATCTGTGTTACATTTTTTACACTTGCTGCATCTTTTACAGACGCTCCTCCAAATTTAAAAATCTTCATTTTAATTATTTTGAATAAATTTTGATAAGTTTTCTTTGTCCATTTGCACCACAGACCAATCATTTAAATAAGTGGCTCCAGTACTTTTATAAAATTCTACTGCATTGGTATTCCAATCGATTACTTCCCATGCAACTCTATTAAAATTATGGTCATGCGCATATTTTAAAACAGCTGTATACAATGCTTTTCCGGCACCTATTTTCTGTTTACTTTGCGTAACAATTAAATCTTCTAAATGAATAGCACTACCTTTCCAAGTAGAATAACGCTCATAAAATAAAGCAATTCCAATAATAGTATTCTCTTGCTCAGCAACAAAAACCTTAAACTTAGGATTCTTAGAAAAACCATCTTTTATTAAATCATCTACGGTAATTTCTACAGCATCTGGTTCTTTCTCAAAAACGGCTAATTCTGTAATTAAATTAAATACAGATTGCATGTCTTTTTGTTGTCCTAATCTTACAATAAAATCCATCTTTTTATAAATTTTAATCAAAGATAGTTATTTACATATCTACCAAAAATATTTGAAGATTTTAGACAATTATTTTTGAATTGTTTAAATTTCTGAAGAAAAATTAAACAACTAAAACGTTGTAGTAACTTTAAAAAAATAGATATTTGTTAAAATTAACAACACAACACGCAAAATGACAGGAAAAAAACAAACTTTAGGTGAATTTATTATTGAACATCAACATGCTTTTAAATATAGTTCTGGAGAACTTTCTAGTCTTTTAAACTCTATAAGATTAGCAGCAAAAGTGGTAAACCATGAAGTTAACAAAGCTGGTTTAGTTGATATTATTGGTGCAGCTGGAGACACAAATATTCAAGGTGAAGATCAACAAAAATTAGATGTGTATGCTAATGATAAGTTTATACAGACTTTAACAAGAAGGAATATTGTTTGTGGTATTGCTAGTGAAGAAGAAGATAGTTTTATTTCTATTAATAGTAATGATGAGAATCATCAAAATAAATATGTTGTTTTAATTGATCCTTTAGATGGCTCGTCTAATATTGATGTAAATGTCTCGGTAGGAACGATCTTCTCTATCTATAGACGTATTACTCCAACAGGTACTCCTGTAGAATTAAAAGATTTTTTACAAAAAGGAAGTGCACAAGTTGCTGCTGGTTATATAGTTTACGGTACCTCTACAATGATTGTTTACACTACTGGAGATGGTGTTAATGGTTTTACATTAAACCCTGCAATTGGTTCTTTTTACTTATCTCACCCAAATATGGAGTTCCCAGAAGACGGAACCATGTATTCTGTAAACGAGGGGAATTATTTAGATTTTCCTTTAGGTGTAAAAAAATACATTAAATACTGTCAGGAAGAAGAAGGAGACAGACCTTATACCAGTAGATACATTGGCTCTTTAGTATCTGATTTTCATAGAAATATGATAAAAGGAGGGATTTATATGTACCCGAAAGGCTCTAGAAATCCTAATGGAAAATTACGTTTATTATACGAGTGTAACCCAATGGCATTTATAGCAGAACAAGCTAACGGAAAATCTTCTGATGGTTATACAAGAACAATGGATGTAGAACCAACAGAATTACATCAAAGGGTTCCTTTTATTTGTGGAAGCAAAAACATGGTAAACCAACTAGAAGAATTTATGCAAATACACGGAGAATAAATCTTATTTATACTGTAATAAATTATCAAACCATAAATTGTTTGTAAAACCATCCATTTATGGTTAATTTTACAATCGTAAATAAAATACTAACTTTTTAAAAACATAAAAAAATGGCTTTTCAATTACCAGAATTAGGATACGCTTACGATGCGTTAGAACCAAATATTGATGCAAAAACTATGGAAATTCACCATAGCAAACATCACCAAGGATATACAAATAATTTAAACAACGCAATTGCAGGTACAGATTTAGAAGGAAAATCTATTGAAGATATTCTTACTAATTTAGACATGAGCAATGGTGCAGTTAGAAATAATGGTGGTGGTTTTTACAATCATTCTTTATTCTGGACTGTTTTAAACCCAAATGATAGAGGATATTTATCTGGTGAATTAAAAGATGCTATTGAAGCTGCTTTTGGTACTAAAGATGATTTTATTGCCGCTTTTTCTAAAGCAGCAGCTACTCAGTTTGGTTCTGGTTGGGCTTGGTTATGTGTTTTACCAGGAGGTAAAGTAGAAGTTTGTTCTACTCCAAACCAAGACAATCCATTAATGCCAGGTGTTACTTGTGGCGGAACTCCTATTTTAGGATTAGACGTTTGGGAACATGCATACTACTTAAACTACCAAAACAGAAGACCAGATTATATTAATGCATTTTTTAATGTAATTAACTGGAACGAAGTTGAAAAACGTTACGCAGCAGCAAAATAAGCAACAAAGTTGTTTTTAGACATCTCACTCATAAAGTGAATTAACTTAAGAGTAAGATTACTAATTTTCATAAAAAAAGCATCCTAAATTTAGGATGCTTTTACTTGCTATTGCTCTTTTTTAAATACTCTTTATAAGCTTTACTATATTTTTTATAACCAACCTTAACACCTTCTTTCATTTGCTGATGTGCTTTTGGATGTTCTTTTTCAAACCATTTAACAAAAGCCAAACCTGGAACATGAGCCGGATTATAAACATAATTATCTGGAGTCATAGCTTTCTCGAATTCTAATGTTTTTACACGTAGCTTTTCTAATATCTCTTTATACTTTTCATTAGAAGCTAAGTTATTTAACTGATGTGGATCTTCTTTTAAATTATACAACTCTTCTTTAGGTTTTGTTGCTTCAAAAAATGGTTTTGAGCGTCATTTAATTTACCTTCTTTATACAGTTTTCTCATCACATGTACAGCACTCTAAATACGCTTGTTGTGCATCATAAGGTATCTCTAGTTTCTCATTTTTAATATAAGACCAATCTCCAGATGTTACAGCTTTAGATTTCTCTTCAATTTCGTCCCATAAATCTCTTGTACAGTAAACAAACTCCCTCTCAAAGTCTTTCTTAAAAATTGGTTTTCCGGTCATATAATCAGGAACTTTAACCCCTGCAAAATCTACAATTGTAGCTGTAATATCTGTTGATGAAACCACGTCTTTTCTAACTTGACCACCTTTAAATTGCTTCGGGTAATACAGTATAAAAGGAATTCTTAACCCAGTATCTTGTAAATACCCCTTTCCACGGATATTACAACGCCCATTATCTCCAATAAAGATCACAATAGTGTTGTCCGCCATTCCCTTGTCTTCTAATTCCTTAAAAATCATTCCAACTTCATTATCCATATATTCAATTTGATCTAAATACTTAGCCCAATCCAATCGTATTGCAGCATCATCCGCCATATACGGAGGCAATGTTACCGTTTTAGGATCTACAGGATGTTTAGACTTCTCTCTAACGTCATCCCACCAATCTCCCCTATGTGTAACATCTAATTGTATCTGAGCAAAAAAAGGTTGATCTTCTTTTGTAAACGTATCATATTTATCAAACAAACCAAACTCCGTTTTTCCATCCCATTTCCCAATAGGCTTACTTTTAAAATTAACATCTGTCTTCCTTCCTTTTTTCATCACTCCATGATGACCTAATATTGTAGTATAACCTACATCTCTTAATAATTTTGTAAACGGTTTATATATAGAATCTAGAGGCACCTTTCTATTACTTCTATGATGTTGTGAGTTTGTTTTAACTTGATGTGTACCAATCATCATTGCAGATCTACTTGGCGAACATATTGGATTTGTTACAAAAGCATTATCAAAACGAATACCTTCTGATGCCATTTTATTTAAATGTGGTGTTTTTACGTTTGGCATTCCATAGATTTCCAAATCGGTACTCATATCTTCTGCCATTAACCAAATAATATTAGGCTGCTGGTTTTTAACATCATTTATAACCATTTTTTCTGATGTTTTTTTACAAGATGATATTCCAATAAGCACTAAAAAAAGAAAAGCTACATATTTTATTAATTTCATATTTAAACACATTAATTGTTACCTCGTAAATCTACGGATAATTTGTAAAATTATTTTCTATGAACGTTCTTCAAATTAAAAGAGACTATACATTTAAGAAAAGATATAGTTATAGCGTTGTTTACTACAAAAACAACCTTCTAATCCCCAAAAGCTAAATTACGACACTCTTAGATGAAGTAATTTCAGCATCAAGAACCAATTTATCATGTAAAATAAATACCAATAAAAAAATATAAAAAAAACGAAATAAAAATTTGCCAGAACCATAAAAGATATTATATTTGCACCGCTCTTAGGAATAAGGGTAATTAAAAAGAAAAGTTCTTTTAAAATTATGACTGCGAAAGTAGCTCAGGGGTAGAGCATCACCTTGCCAAGGTGGGGGTCGCGGGTTCAAATCCCGTCTTTCGCTCTATTCAATTACCATGCTGAAGTGGTGGAATTGGTAGACACGCTGGACTTAAAATCCAGTGGTCAGTAATGGCCGTGCGGGTTCAAGTCCCGCCTTCAGTACAATAACCGTTGTTAATCTTTTTGATTTTCAACGGTTTTTTGCTTTTACCCCGACAACTCGCCTACCCCTATCTTTTTATTAACTTTATTTTAGAAAACAACACAGTTAGCATCGTTGTATTCAATAAAAAAAACACACTTAAACAACCGGATATTAATTACTTACAAAAAAACATAAAAATAATTAATTATTTTTCCTTTTAAATATTGTGAACTATCATTAAACGTAGTATATTTGCACTCCTTAGAAATAAGGACAAGTATTAAAAAGTTCATTTTAAAATAAAAGTAAGTTTTGATTTAGTAATCAAATTTTACTTTATATATAAATTACCATGCTGAAGTGGTGGAATTGGTAGACACGCTGGACTTAAAATCCAGTGGTCAGTAATGGCCGTGCGGGTTCAAGTCCCGCCTTCAGTACAATAACCGTTGTTAATCTTTTTGATTTTCAACGGTTTTTTGCATTTACGAACTTTCCGCCCAAGTTATTTAACCTCTTTTGTTGTTATACCTGAATATTCTACTCCTTTAAGAGTATAAGAATAACACAACCTCATTATCAATCAACACGCTCTTATAACTCCGTGCTAACATAAAATCTACACGACTTATAGGTAAAAAAAATCCAGCTAAAAGCTGGATTTTTAATGATTCTATTTCATTATCTGAAGATTGGTAACTTCTAAATTAGTTAACTCTCTCCATCTACCTCTCGGTAAGTTTTTCTTAGTTAATTCAGCAAAAACAACTCTATCAAGTTTGCTTACTTTATAACCAACGTGTTCAAATATTTTACGAACAATTCTATTTCTACCAGAATGAATTTCAATACCAATTTCTGATTTTGGCTGACCATCTACATAAGAAACAGCATCAATAAATACTTTTCTACCTTCAATAATAACTTCTCCTCGTAATTTCTCTAAATCTCTTAACTCTAATTTTCTATCTAGAGACGCGTGATATAGTTTACGAACGTTATGTTTTGGGTGTGTTAATTTTTTTGCTAGATCACCATCATTAGTAAACAACAATAAACCTGTTGTGTTTCTATCTAACCTACCTACAGGGTAAATTCTTTCTTTTGAAGCATTTGCAATTAACTCCATTACTGTTTTTCTACCTCTATCATCATCCATTGTGGTAATGTAGTTCTTAGGCTTATTCAGTAAAATATATCTTTTTTGTTCTGGTGTAATAGAAGTTCCATCGAAACGAACAATATCGTCTGGTTGAACTTTATACCCCATTTCTGTAACTAACTTTCCATTTACCTCTACACTACCATGCTCAATATAAGTATCTGCTTCTCTACGAGAACATACTCCTGAATTTGCAATGTATTTGTTTAAACGGATACCTGAAGCATCATTATTAGCTTTTGGAGTTTCTTTAATTTTGGTAAAAGTTTTCTTCGGAGTTTTTCTAGCTAAAGGTTTGCTTTTTCTACTTAAAGGAGTACTTTTTTTACCTTCTTGTCGTCCTCTCGACGAGTTTTTATTTGAATTCATTACTTAAAATATTTTTTGCAAAAATAAGCAAAAAAAAACCTAATTCAATCGGTCTATTACTTTTTCTACAATTAGAGAGGTATCAATAAAAATTAAAGAGAAAACACCTATTAAAAGTAAGACTTTCAAAACATTATGCATCAATCTATATTGTTTTACTTCTGAAGAGTTCCATAAATAAAAACCTAGAAAAATTAGAACAAACAAGGCAAAATAAAAATAATATCTCATATAACTTAATGCCGGATAACTAAACAAAACTACAATAGGAAACAGCGTTAAAACTAATAAGAATATTGATAATTGTTTTGTTTTTACCTCTCCGTAAACTACAGGAAATGTATCATAATTATTTACTATTGCCCCTTTCATACTCTGCAAATCTTTTAGTAATTCTCTTACCATAAGGACTAAAAATAAGAAAACTGCATGCGCAAAAATGATTTTAGAAAAATTCTGAAAATGCACAAATACCGCAAAGAAGGGAAGAATAGTAAGTACTGTAGCAGAAACTAAGCCCGTAAAAGGATATTTTTTAAGCTTGTGAGAGTAAAACCAAATAGCAAAAATATAAATAGCAAAAAATAAAGCGGCTCTAACAGATATTAAATAGCCAAAAATAAAACCTAAAAAATTTAAAGTAAAATATAGTTTTAATTTAGTAGACTGCTTTACATAATTATCTAACCCCGCTTTTAAAGGACGGTTGATACGGTCTACTTTTGCATCATAAAAATTATTAATAATATAACCAGACGCCACAACACATATACTTGCTAAAACAATATGTAGCAAGTCTATATCAAAAATAATGTTTCTAAGAGATTTTGAAGGCGAAAAAACAAAGATAGCCGCTAAATATTGCGCTAAAACTAAAACAAGGATATTATACCCCCTGATAACAGAAACTAAGCTTAAAAGTTTAAAAATATTTTTTTTGACCTTAAAACTAAGCATACATTTAGAATCTATAAACCAGCTCTAACTTGTAGTCTTTAAGACTTTTTTGAGCTTTTTCATAATCTTCAGTAAAACCTAAAATGTAACCACCACCACCAGAACCACAAAGTTTCAGATAATAATCATTTGTTTTAATTCCGTTTTCCCAAACTTTATGAAAAGCATCTGGAATCATCGGTTTAAAATTCTTTAAAACTATTTTAGATAATGACTTTACATTACCAAACAAAGATTTTACGTTACCGCCTAAGAAATCTTCTATACAAGCGTCTGTTGTAGTTGCAAACTCTTCACTTATCATTTTTCTAAAACCTTCGTTTTTCATCTTATTCATAAAGATGTTTACCATAGGTTCAGTTTCACCAATTTGCTCAGAATCTAACAAGAAAACGGCACCTTTTCCTTGTTTTTGAGAAGGAATACCTGCTGGCTCTACATTGTCTTTAGAATTGATTAAAATGGGCAAGCTCAGATAACTGTTTAAAGGATCTAAACCAGAACTTTTACCATGAAAAAAAGATTCCATTAAAGAAAAAACCTGTTTTAACTTTAACAGCTTTTCTCTTGTTAAGTTTTCTAATACCGTTATTTTATCAGCGGCATATTTATCATAAATAGAAGCTACTAAAGCACCAGAACTCCCTACTCCATAACCTTGTGGTATAGAAGAATCAAAGTACATTCCATTATCTATATCTATCTTTAAATCGATTAAATTAAAAGTAACTAAATCTGTTTCTAAAGCAGATAAATGATTGTAAAAACGCTCTAAATTTTCATTTGACACCTTGCGGTTTCCAGATAAATTAGACGAAGTTTTTAAAGCGCCTCTATACGCGTTAAATGGAATTGCTAAACCTTTGGAATCTTTGATGATTCCGTATTCTCCAAAGAGAAGGATTTTAGCATAAAATAATGGTCCTTTCATTTTTCTTTTTTATAGTACTGCAAAAATACAACTTATTATATTAAGGTAGAAATATTAAATATTCTTGTAAAAAGTTTTCCAAACACCAACTTTTTCACCTTTAACGTATTTTCCTTTTTCCTTATTTTTTCCGTTTCTATAATACGTCTTCCAAACACCTTCTTGTAATCCATTTTCATAGCTTCCAGAAGTTCTTAATTCACCCGATTCATAAAATTCAGAAAAAACGCCGTCATACTTGCCTTTAGAATAGCCTATTTTTCTAAAAATGTTACCACTTTTGTAGTAGTATTTTACATCATTTTCATCCGTAGAAACTACTTTATAAAAAGAAGAATTGGTTTTATTTGTTTCTTTTAAATCAGAATCTAACCATGTGATTTTTTGTGCAGAAATAGTTATTGTAAAAAAGAAAAATAAAATTGATAGTAACTTTATAAAAACTTTCATTTAAATTATTTTAATTCTAATACCCTATTTTTTACTTGCTCCAAACCCCACAGAATCATAAATATACTGATTTTTTTGACAGTATTTAGAAAGTTCTTTTTCTATAAATTGATTTACAGCTTTTTTTTCATTCTCCGGATACAAAACATGTACGTTTGCACCAGCATCTAAGGTAAAACAGATATTACTATCGTTTTCATTTCTGTATTCCCAAATACTATTGATAATCTCTAACGTGTTTGGTTTCATCAAAATAAAATATGGGTTGCTCGTCATCATCATTGCGTGCAATGTTAATGCTTCACTTTCCACCAAACCGATAAAAGCTTTTATGTCTCCATTTTGTAGTATCTCTGAAATCTTAGATAAATTATCATTCGCCTGAGCAAAACGACTTTCTGCATACGGATGATTGTGCATTAAATTATGACCAACCGTACTAGAAACTTGCTTTTCGCCTTTGTCTACCAATAGAATAGCATCTTGATAATTCTCGAAAATCGAATGTACTTTGTAAGGAAATTTTACACCAAATAAATCTGAACTGCCTTCTATTTCTGGATGTTTTCCCCAAACAACCATTGGTCCTTCTATACTTCTACTTGCGCTTCCAGAACCTAAACGCGCTAAGAAAGAAGCTTTTTTATTTATTTTCTCTGCTGACAAATCAGGATTTAAGGCAGATTCTAAACTCATTAAACACATAGCAATGGCACTTAATCCGCTTGCGGAAGATGCAATACCACTAGAATGCGGAAAAGAATTCTCTGAATTAATGGTCATTTTATAGTCAAAAATATACGGACAATATTCTTGTATTCTAGTAAAGAATTCTGCAATTTTTGGTTTAAAAGCATCTTTCTGTTTTCCTTCAAAAAACAAATCGAAATCTACTTTTTCTGATGTTTCTTTTTTCTCGAAATCAATTGTAGTAATGGTATGACAATTGTTTAAAGTAAAACTAATAGAAGCATTTTTTGGTATTTGCGGATTACTCTTTCCCCAATATTTTACCAATGCAATATTACTTGGTGTTTGCCAAGTAAAGCTTGCTTTTTCTACTGAATTGTTCTTTGATTTTGAAATAAATTGTGCTGTATCCAAACGTATAAAATTTACATCAAAGATAAAACTATTTCAAAGAATTTCCGTTTAACTTTTTAAGTACATTTTCTTTGTACGTTCTACTTATAGGAATTGCATTTTTTTCAATTTCAATAAATTCATTCGTATAAGAATCTGTTTTACTTAAATTGATAATATAAGACCTATGAATTCTTAAAAATTGTTGAGAAGGCAATTTCATTTCTAAATTACTAATCGTTTCTCTAGTTACTAAAACCGTGTCTTTTGTATGAATTTTGATATAGTGACAACAGATTATCTACAACCAAAGTAGCATTAATTCTGAAATGGGTATTTTTGCATTCTATGCATACAAAAAAAGTTTTTCTACTTCTAAACGGAGAACCTCCAATAGCAATTCCTAATTTAGAGGAATATGAAATTATTTGTGCTACAGATGGCGCTTATCAATTTTTAGAAAAGAATAAAATCAAGCCCAATTTTATTAGCGGAGATTTTGATTCTATAGAAAACATTCCAGAAAACATTCCAGAAAATATTGAAGTAATTCATACTCCAAATCAGGATTTTACAGATTTTGATAAAATCCTTCAGATTCTTTTCGATAAAGGTTTTAAAAACGTTGATGTTTTTGGTGCAAGCGGAAAAGAACAAGACCATTTTTTAGGAAACCTGCACACAACAATTCAGTGGAAAAACAAATTAAAGCTTACTTTTTTCGATAATCATAGTCGTTATTTTTTAGCGGATAAAAGCACTACTATTTCTAATTCTGCAGGTAAAACGATTTCTTTAGTTCCTTTTCCTAAAACAAAAAACATTAGTACTTTAGGATTGCAATATCCTTTAGATAAGGAAGATTTAACTTTCGGAGAAAGAATTGGCACAAGAAACAAGGCAATTACAAACGATATAAAAATTACTTTTGAAAGCGGAGAATTATTCATTTTCATCAACCATTAAAAACAAAAAAAATGAGTAGAAAAATAAAATTATTATGGGATTTTAGAGGTCCTGATGCACAAGAAACCGCAAAACATCATACCATTCATTTAAAAGAATTTGCAGCTTTAGAAAACTTAACTTTTCATGAAATTGATATTGAAGAAAAGAACCCAAGGTTGTTTGCTGCTTTTATTACTGTTGATGAAAAAGACATGAAAACCTATAGAGATGCCTTAAAACCTCATCGAGGTGAAGTTGGGTAATCTGGTTTCATTTTATAATAGTTAAATATTTTACAACAAATAAACATTTTTATTAATCCTATTATAAAATTAACTAATTTTGTAGTGTCATAACTTGTATGACAAAAAATAATGAAGCAAAAACATCAAATACTAAAAGTACTATTACTCATTTCAATTTATTGTTCTGGGATGTACCTTTCTGCAAATACTACATCTTATTTTAGCAAACAAAATGCTAAACAAGATACAGAACAGCTTGCGTATTTAGTTACTGCTTCTAAAGTGTTTCATGCACATACACAACAGTCAGAAAACTTAGTTTCTGAAGTATTAGAATTTTCATTACCCAATTTTAAATTGTCTTCAGACGATTTATTAGCAATTTCATATACAACTAAACTTGAGTTTAATTCTAAGTTTAAACAGTATAAGAATTACTTAAGTAACACCCTAATTAGACAGCGAAAGTCTGATCTTATTTTTCCTTTCCATAATTTTTGGTAACCCTTTATTTTATTTACTAACAACAACCTTTAATAGGTCGTTATAATAAAACACTGATATGTTACGGATGACCGTTTCATATAAAAATCAGTATATCAAAAAAATTAAAAAACATAAAATGGATTTAGGTACAATAATAATAGGAGTAATATGTATTGCATTATGTGCATTACCTTTTGTATTAACAAATAAAAACAAAAAAAATAAAGAAAAAGAATTATTAAACTCGCTAAAAGACTTTGCAAAACAACATAATTCTGAAATTACAGACTATGAAATTAGCGAATCTTACGCTATTGGTTTAGACGAAACAAAACGCACTATTTCTTTCTTACAAAAAACAAAAGAAAATGTTGACCTTCAATTTATAGAGCTTAACACAATTAAAAACTGTGAAATAAACAACATCAGTAAGTCTTTAGGAAAGAACGAAACAACACTTGATAAATTAAATTTAAAATTGAATGTTATCGGTAAAAATAAACCTAGTATTACTCTAGAATTCTTTAATTCAGATATTAGCTTTCAACCTGTTAACGAGTTCGATTCTATAGAAAAATGGAACAAAATAATTAATTCATTACTTCAAAATCAGCAACAAAATAAAGCTGCATAATACCCTTAAAATAATAACGGATCTTACTAATTTATATATACAAAATAAGGTTCGTTATTATTTATATAGCACTCAACACCAAATAGTTCATTGATGTTTTCCTAAAATTGACATAAAAAACTATATTGAATTTGATTAAAATAAAAGAGGTACGTCAATTGAAGTTAAATATTCTTTATTAGTTTTGTTGTTAGGAAAAGTAAACTCCTCATAAAACTTTATAAATGCGTACTTTTTTATTCAATCATATTGCCCTTTCTGTTAAAGACGTAGATGAATCTATAGCATTTTATCAGAAAGTACTTCATCTTAAAGAAATTGAAAATACTTCTTCTAACTCAAAAACGAGATGGTTATCACTTGGAGAAAGCAAACAACTTCATATAATTCCGCGTCCAGATTTTGAGGTAAAAACAAATAAAGCCGTTCATTTTGCTTTAACTACTTCAGATATAGATTCATTTGTAAGCTATCTAAAAGAACTAAAAATTGAGTATTCCGATTGGCTTGGTACAGCTAATAAAGATTATATTAGAAAAGATGGTATTAAACAAGTGTATTTTCAAGACCCAAATGGATATTGGATTGAAGTAAACAATGATATTTAATTCATCAATAAAAAAACTATTTCCACTTTATACCACAACCCATACTTGGTTTTTGGTTTTCTAAAGCAGATTTATTTTCTAATAAAAAATCCAAAGAAGTTCTTAAATCGATACCTGTAACTGGTTTTCCGTTTCCTGGTCTAGAAGCATCTAATTGTCCGTGATAAACCGCTTTTAAATCGGCATCAAACACATAAAAATCTGGTGTACAAGCAGCATCATACGCTTTTGCTACTTCCTGAGTTTCATCATACAAATACGGAAAAAGATAGTTTTCTTCTTTAGCCAATTGCCTCATCAATTCAGGCGAATCTTGCGGATAATTATCAACATCATTAGAGCTTATCGCTATAAATCCAATTCCTTTTTGCTGATAGTCATTTGCCATTTTTACCAACTCACTATTTACATGAATTACAAACGGACAATGATTACAAATAAACATAATTACTGTTCCTTTTTCTCCTTTTGCTTCGTTTAAAGAAACCAAAGAATCATCAACTGTATTTAATAAAGTAAAATTTGGTGCTTTTGTTCCGTTTTTAAACTCGTTAGATTCTGTTCTTGCCATAATAATTATCTTTTGATTTGTCATTGCGAGGTTACGAAGCAATCTGTTGTTTAACCAAGAGATTGCTTCATTCCTCGCAATGACATTTTTTATATTTTAATCCTCTGCCAAAGCATTTGCACAGATAAAACCACCTGTCCAGGCATTCTGAAAGTTAAATCCTCCAGTAACTGCATCGATATTTAAAACTTCACCTACAAAAAAGAGGTTTTTATGCTTTCTACTTTCAAAACGTTTAAAATTAATTTCTTTTAAATCTACTCCACCGGCAGTAACAAATTCATCTTTAAAAGTAGTTCTTCCGTTGGCATTAAAAACTCCTTTTGTTAACTGATTTGCTAAACCTTCTAATTGCGCAGTATTTAAATCCGCCCAATTCTGAGTCGCTTTAATTCCTGCTGCAATTACAAAACGTTCCCACAATCTTTTAGAAACCTCAGCAAATGGAGATTTTAAAATAGCTGTTTTTCTAGGTTCTTTCTTTTTTAAATTTAAAAGAACATTTAATACTTTATCTGTTGGTCTAGACAACCAATTTACTTCTACGTTGTATTGATAATTTTTATCCGCTAAAATTCTTGCGCCAAAGGCTGATAATTTTAAAACTGCAGGTCCACTCATTCCCCAATGCGTAATTAACAAAGGTCCGGATGCTTCTAATTTTGTTCCAGCAATCGTTACAGTAGCGTTTGGTACTGAAGTTCCCAATAAATCTACCAAACGTTTATCATTGATATTAAAGGTAAATAAAGACGGAACAGGTTCTATAACATCATGGTCTAAAGTTTCGCACAATTCCCACACTTTTTTAGAACTTCCTGCTGCAATTACTAATTTATCAGCTTCAAAAACTTGTTCTTTTGTGTTGATAACCCATTTGTTATCTTGTTGAGAAACTGAATTTACACCACAGTTTGTGAACACTTTAATACCTAAGTTATCAACAGCATTCTGAAAACAATCTATAATAGCCTGACTCTTATTTGCTTCTGGAAAAACACGATTATCATCTTCAATTTTTAAAGGAACGCCTCTGTTTTCGAACCACTCAAAAGTATCACCTGTCATAAATTGATGAAAAGGTCCTAGCAATTCTTTTTCTCCTCTTGGATAAAATTTCACCAATTCTTTAGGTTCAAAACAAGCATGTGTTACATTACATCTTCCACCTCCAGAAATTTTTACTTTTTGTAAAACGTCTTTCCCTTTTTCGAGAATCGTAATATCTAATTCAGGGTTATTTTCTTTTGCGTTTATCGCTGTAAAATATCCTGCTGCTCCACCTCCAATAATTATTACTTTACTCATTTTTTAACTTGTATAAAACCTCTCGACTGCGCTCGATGAGACATTTAGAATATTAGTAGTCAGGTCGAGCGCAGTCGAGACCTAAAATTTTATTATAAAACCATTTCTTTATACCTAAGAATGGTTGTAAATCCTTTATTTTTAAAATACGTTGGTGTTTCAGTATTTCCTGTTACTAGTACAAAATCTCCTCCCCAAGCGCCTAAACTTTTTATGGCTCCAAAATAATCTGGAAATAATTTTTCTTTTACCGGTTTTAGTTTGATAATAGAACTAATAATTTGCTCATGTTCTACAATTAAATCCTCAAATTCCTCTAAGAATTCAACTTTTAAAAAGTCATCAGAAATCTCTGAAATTCTTTTTATTTCTTTATTAAAACTGATATCACTTTCTCTAAATTTTGCAATTCCTTCTTTAGAATCTTGTTTCTGATTTAGATGTACAAAAAACAAATTCTCTTTAAAACTTGGGTTGAATTCAACAGGTGCTACAACAGGTTTTTTATTTTCTATTTGATAAAAAACGGGTGTATTATTCTGAGCACAAGCAATATCATAACCACTTCCTTTAAAAGAATTCCAAAGTAATTGAAAAGCATCTACTTTTGCCCAAGCAGCAATAGAGTTTATTAAAGTTGATGATGTACCTAATCCCCAATTTCTTGGAAATGTAAGGTTTGTTTTTACCATGAACCCATTTTCTGATTTTAAAAAATCTGGATTTAAGCTTTTTGCTTCTACCAAAATACTTAACAACGTTTCCGCTATTACATCAGCATTTCCTTCTTTATCAGAATTAAATGTACAATTTACCAAACGTAGTTTTTGTAAATCGAAAACGGCTTCGAACCAACATTCTCCTGTATGCGTAAAACTTCCCCAAATAATCTGAGGTTCTTTTATTTTTTCAACACTTAAATCTTGTCCAAATTTAGTGGGTATTGCTAAAGATTTAGCACCATCTAAAACCAGGTATTCTCCTGTTAGTAAAAGTTTTCCGTTGGAATAATAGTTCTTCATTATTATCTTTTATCAATTGCATCCAGCTTTAGCTGGATTACATAAACAAATTACATACAAATGGCATTAGCCAAAATATATTTATCAATCATTGCAATTCAAATTTAAACCAATCCGAATTGTTTAAAATGATGTGTAAAATGTTTTACATGAAATTTCTGCCAATAAGCATAATCTAATTCCCCAAAAAAAGGATGATTTTCAGCATTCGCTGTTTCAAAATGAGTTTTAAAATTATCAATTTGAATAAATAAATCATTTATAGCTTCACCAACGGAATTAAATTTTAAATCATTTGGTTCTTCAGACAACAAAGGCGCTTTAAAACCAACTTGTAATTCACCTTCTGTATTTAAAAAAGGTTTTCTTCTTGCAGATTTCTCATCAGAAACATAATAATCTGCAGCTACTTTTCCGTTAGAAATCTGAAGTAAAAAACTTAAATGTTCTATCATTTGTTGTCCATTCATCTTTCCAAAAATAGGTTTTGAATTTTTATCAATCTTATACAACTTAGAACTCACTAAATTTTTATCCAAAAAATCAATCCAATTAATGTTTGGTTTTCTTAAGGCATCTATCTTTTCTACTACCGCAGAATGTGTCACTGTTTTCTTATCAAAAAAAGCAGTAACTATCTCTTTTTCTTCTTCTGTTGCATTAAATTGATTTAAGATATTCTGCAAGTGCATTTTCATGTGTCCGTGCTGAATTCCTTTAGTTGTTAACGCCCTTAAAGCTGCAAAATTTTGAGCCAATCCTGCTGCAGCCATAACTTGCATTAATGTTCTTGCAGATGGTTTTTGCAACATTTCTAAAGATAACTTTGCTAAAGGATGTAAACCTGTTAAACCACCAACCGTACCTAAAGCTAAAGGAATTTCTATCCAAAATTTAAAAACTCCATCATCAATAGAACAATGAGATAAACTTGAATATTGTCCTGATCTAGACGCGTACGCATGCGCACCTGCTTCTACTGCTCTAAAATCATTACCAGTTGCTAAAACAACGGCATCAACGCCATTCATAATTCCCTTATTATGCGTCACCGCTCTGTAAGGTTCTATTTCTGCAATTTTTACAGCTTGATAAAATTTCTCTGCAAATTTTTGAGGATTCTCTCCTCCTAATTCTTCTATTTTACAACTCACTTCTGCTCTAACCACACATTCTGGAACGTAATTAGATAAAATACTCATTACAATTTCTATATCGTCTTTTTCAAACTTTTTAGCAATTGCCTCTAAACAAGAATTGATAAAGTTTGCGCCCATTGAATCTTTCGTTTCAAAGGTTACATGTAATTGATAATAGTTTTCTAGTTTATCAGTTTTATCAACTAATTTAATATCTAAAATTCCGCCGCCACGTTTTTCCATATTTTTAGTGATGGAAGCCGTAGCTGCAAATAATTCTGTTTTGTTTTTATTGAAATAGGTTTCAATTTCAGTTTTATCGCCAGCATACATAAAATGGACTTGCCCAATTTTTGTAGTACCAATAACCATTGTTTTAAAACCACCTCTTGTACTCCAAAATTTCCCCACCAAAGAAGCTGCTGCAACCACAGAGCTTTCTTCTACAACCATAGGTATTACATAGGTTCTATTATTAATTACAAAATTTGGTGCTATACCAAAAGGCATGTAAAAGTTAGAAATTGTGTTTTCTATAAAATCATCATGCAGTTGTTGTAAATCTTTATTGTCGTTCCAATACTGCTTAATAATAGCTTTAGTTTCTGATTGATTATGGAAATAATTTTCTGTTAACCACGTAATCTTTTCATCTTTAGTTAACTTAGAAAAACCTGAAATAAGTTTGCTCATTCATTTGGGTATAAAAGTATCGAGAACAAAGATAAGTCAAACTGTTAAAACATTAGGAGATATTCAAGTTTTCTGATTTTTTAAGATATTTTTTATGGATTTTTCCGTAAACTTGGCAAACTTTTATCAAATCCCAAGGTCTACAATGAAAAAAGGAATCTTTTTTGTAACTATTATATTATTAACTAGTTACATATCTTTAGCACAAACAAACTCAAAACAAACATCAAATTTAAAAGAAATTACACTAGAAGAAATCTGGAACGGAACGTTTTCTGCAGAAAGAATGAATTCTTTAAACTCTATGAATGGTGATTTTTATGCTGTTTTAGACTATGATAGACAAACCAGATCGGTTTCTGTAGACAAATACAGCTATAAAACATTAGAAAAAGTAGAAACGATTGTAAATAGTGCCAATTTAAAAGGCTTAAATAACTTTTCTTCTTACAGTTTTAACAATGATGAAACCAAACTTATTTTAGGTACTAACTTTGAGCAAATTTATCGTCATTCTAAAAAAGGTACTTACTATGCCTACGATATTGCTACCAAAGAACTGACTTTAATTGGAGAAGCTATTCAAGAACCTATTTTTTCTCCAGATAATAAAAATGTTGCTTATGCAAAAAACAATAACATTTTCATTAAAAATGTAGCATCAAACAAAATTACTCAAGTTACAAACGATGGTAAAATAAATGAAGTAATTAACGGTATTACAGACTGGGTTTACGAAGAAGAATTTGCCTTTGTAAGAGCTTTTGAATGGAATAAAACCGGAACGCATTTAGCATTTTTACGTTTTGATGAAACCAACGTTCCTACTTTTTCTATGGATGTTGTTGGTACAGAATTATACCCAACACAACAAGTTTTTAAGTATCCTAAAGCAGGTGAGAAAAATGCAGATGTGACTTTACATATGTATACGCTTTCATCTAAAAATACAGAAACAATTTCTTTGGGAGATTATGAATATATTCCTAGAATAAAATGGTCTAATGATTCAGATATTTTAGTTGCAACGACTTTAAACCGTCATCAAAATAACTTAAACCTACACAAAGTTAATTCTCAAAATACTACTGCTTCTTTATTATTAAATGAAACTGATAAAGCGTATGTAGATATTACAGACAATCTTACTTTTTTAGCTGATAACAGTTTTATTTGGACAAGCGAAAAGGATGGTTACAACCATATTTATCATTATGATTTTAATGGAAAATTAATCAATCAAATTACAAAAGGAGATTGGGAAGTAACCAACTACTACGGTTTTAACGAAAAAAAGAAAACTATCTATTATCAATCTGTAGAAAACGGATCTATCAATAGAGGTGTGTATTCTATCAACATAAAAGGAAAAAAGAAACAGTTATTAAGTAATGAAAGCGGACAAAATAATGCGTCATTCAGTAAAAACTTAAACTACTTTATCAACACATATTCATCAGCAGAAACACCACCTATTTATTCTTTATACACAGCTAAAGGACAAATGTTAAAGGTGATCAAAAATAATGATGCTTTAAAAGAAAGATTATCGGCATATAAAATGAGTCCTAAAGAGTTTTCTACAATTAACATTAACGGAAACGACTTAAATATGTGGATGATTAAGCCTTTAGATTTTGATGAAAACAAGAAATATCCATTATTAATGTTTCAATATTCTGGTCCAGGTTCTCAACAAGTTGGGAATACTTGGAACGGAAGTAATGATTACTGGCATAACATGTTGGCTCAAAAAGGGATTATTGTAGTTTGTATTGATGGACGTGGAACTGGTTTTAAAGGTGCCGATTTTAAAAAGGTAACTCAGAAAGAATTGGGTAAATACGAAGTAGAAGATCAAATTGCAGCAGCAAAAAAATTAGTAGAACGTTCTTACATCGACAATAATAATGTTGGTATTTGGGGATGGTCTTATGGTGGTTTTATGAGCACAAATTGTATTTTAAAAGGAAATGACATTTTTACTACAGCAATTGCAGTTGCTCCGGTTACTTCTTGGCGTTTTTACGATTCTGTTTACACGGAACGTTATATGCAAACTCCACAAGAAAATGCAAGCGGTTATGATGATAACTCACCATTTAATTATGCAGACAAATTAAAAGGAAACTATTTATTGGTTCATGGAACTGGTGATGACAACGTGCATGTACAAAACTCTTACAGAATGATAAATTCTTTAATTGAAGCTAATAAACAATTTGATATGTTTATTGTACCAGACAGAGCACACGGAATTTATAAAGGAAGAAATATGCGTTTAAATTTGTACACAAAAATGACTAACTTTATCGACGAAAATTTAAATAAAGAATCAACTAAATAAAAGGATAAACTATGAGTAATTTAATAAAAGAACCACATGAAAAAGAGTTATTTGGGCATCCTGTAGGGTTGTACGTATTATTTTTTGTGGAAATGTGGGAACGTTTTTCTTATTATGGAATGCGAGCAATTTTAACGTTATATCTTGCTGCTCCAATTATTATGGGAGATCCACAATCTGGTTTTGGTTGGACTAATGGTGAGACTTTATCTTTTTACGGAACATATACCATGTTTGTCTATTTAACATCCATTCCTGGAGGTTGGATTGCTGATAAATTTATAGGACAAAAGAAAGCAGTAATGCTCGGAGGAATCTTATTGTGTATCGGTCACGGAATTTTAGCAATTGATGCGCAATGGGCATTCTTTACAGGGCTTATTTTTATTGTAATTGGTGTTGGTTTCTTAAAGCCAAACATATCTACAATGGTTGGAGGTCTATACAAACAAGGAGATGAGAGACGAGACAAAGGTTTTTATGTTTTCTACATAGGAATTAACTTAGGAGCTTTCTTAGGAGCTATTTTAGTTGGTGCAGTTGCCGC
This sequence comes from Polaribacter atrinae, assembly GCF_038023995.1. NCBI lineage: Bacteria > Pseudomonadati > Bacteroidota > Flavobacteriia > Flavobacteriales > Flavobacteriaceae > Polaribacter > Polaribacter atrinae. The sequence continues at coordinate 2,933,565 of NZ_CP150660.1, read as the reverse complement.
TAAATATGGATGGCATTATGGTTTTGGTCTAGCGGGTATTGGTATGGGACTTGGTCAAATTGTATATATGTATGGCTTAAAATATTTAGGTAGCGTTGGAAATTTTATCGGTAATGCAGATTCACCTGATAAAGAATTACTAAAAAAGCCTTTAACTAAAATTGAAAAAGATAGAATGTTAGTAATGTTTCTTTCTTTCTTAATAATTATTGTTTTTTGGGGTGCTTTTGAACAAGCCGGTGGATTAATGAGTTTATATACCGAACAAAAAACAAATAGAATTTTATCTTTCTCTTTACCTTTAATTGGAAATGAAATTCCAGCCGCTGTATTTCAATCAGTAAATGCATTCTTTATCATTGTATTAGGAACTGCTGTTGGTGGATTTTGGTATAAATGGAAAAGTAAAGGAAGAGAAGCTTCTTCTATATTTAAGATGGCAGTAGGTGTAATTATTATGGCTTTTGGTTTCTTCTTTATGAGTAAAGCTGCCTCTGAGGTAGTAATGAATGGAGATGAAGTAGCAGAAAAATCTGCAATGATTTGGTTAATATTGGCATACCTTTTTCATACAATTGGTGAGCTTTGTGCTTCTCCTGTTGCATTGTCATTTATAACTAAGTTAGCGCCATTAAAATACGCTTCTTTAATGATGGGTGCTTATTTTGCTGCAACTGGTCTAGGTAACAAAGTTGCTGGTTTTATTGGAGGTCTATCTGAAGATGCTGGAGATTTTGAAGTGTTTACAGGAATTGCAATAACATGTACTATTTTTGGTTTATTATTGATTGCAATTCTAAAACCTCTAAAAAGGTTGACGCATGGTGCAGAAGATAGAACAGAAACTAAAAGTGATGAGACCGAAGGTTTTGAATTCCGAATCAGTAAAAAAACAGAATAACAACCTTATAAAATTTACCTTAATGAGGTTTGTAATAATTAAATAATTTTAACTTTTATACATGAATACCACTAAGTACAGATTTGAAGGTTCAGAAATGAACAATAAATTATTGCTAGGACATCCAGCAGGTTTATTTATTTTATTTTTCACAGAAATGTGGGAACGTTTTTCATACTATGGAATGCGTGCATTATTAGTTATTTTTTTAATTTCATCATTAACTGATGGTGGTTGGGCTTGGAGTCGTGAAGATGCTTTAAGTTTATACGGCACCTACACAATGTTAGTGTACTTTACTCCTATTATTGGAGGTATTTTAGCCGACAGGTTTTTAGGCTACAGAAATGCAGTTGTTATAGGTGCTTTATTAATGACACTTGGGCACGCAGCAATGGCATTTGATACTCCTTGGGCATTATATGTTGGTATTGGTTTATTAATTGCAGGAAATGGTTTCTTTAAACCTAATATTACTTCAATTATTAATGGTGTTTACAAAAACGCTCAAGAAAAAAAAGATGGTGCATTTACTATTTTTTATATGGGTGTAAATGCTGGTGCTTTTTTAGGTATTATGCTTTGTGGTTATGTTGGTGAAACCTATGGTTGGCATTTTGGTTTTGGTTTAGCTGGTATTTTTATGTTTTTCGGAATGTTACAATTCTATTTTGCTCAAAGCATTTTTGGTAAAGTTGGTACAAAACCAAGTAAAGTTGTTGATTTATCTGATGCAGTTGCTAGCAAAGAAGAAAAGAGTTATGACGATGTACCAAGCAATGTACAGAGAGACAGATATATTGTTGTTGGTATTTTAGCATTTTTTACTATTTTCTTTTGGGCCGCATTTGAACAAGCAGGTGGTTCTATGACTATTTTTGCTAAAGATTATACCAATAGAGTATTAGAAGGTAACGCTGCAAATATTTTTAGAATAGCAAATACACTACTTACTGTTGTACCTTTAATGATTATTACCTATGTTTTAATTAGTTTATTTAAAATTACTTTTAAAAAATATGCATTATCTAATCTTTTCTTAGGAATCAGTTTTGCGGTAATTTGGATCATAGTAATCATCATGTTAAAAAACCAGTTTAGTGAAGTTTCTACAGAAATACCTGCTTCTTGGTTTGGAATTTTAAATTCATTCTTTATTATAACATTTGCGCCTTTATTTTCTAAAATTTGGGAAAGCAAATTCAATCCACCTGCAACCGTAAAATTTGGTGTTGGATTAATATTATTAGGACTAGGATTCTTAGTTTTGGCCTATGGTTCTGCAAGTATACCTCAAGGTGCACAAACAGCATCTGTAAGTGTTATTTGGCTTATTTTAGCCTATTTACTTCATACTCTAGGTGAATTAAGTTTATCTCCGGTAGGATTGTCTTACGTATCTAAATTAGTACCAGGAAAAATGATTGCAATGATGTTTGGTCTTTGGTATATTGCAGTTGGTATGGGAAATAAATTAGCAGGATTGATGGGAGGAATGATTGATAAAATAACAACAGAATACTCTATGAGTACTTTCTTTTTAATTTTCACTTTTGTACCTATCATTGCAGGTCTTTTAATTATGAGCTTAACGCCTTTATTAAAAAAACTAATGCACGGAGTAAAATAAACTTCATCCAAATAAATAAAAAAAGAGCTTTTTTAAAGGCTCTTTTTTTTTGTAAATTAGACCTAAATATTACGACTCAATAATTATGAAAAAACTGATATTACTTATTGCTGTTTCCCTATTTTATATAAATACAAATGGGCAAGAAAACATTAAATGGCTTGGTTTTGAAGAGGCTATCGAATTAAACAAAGCAAACCCAAAACCTATTTTAGTTGATATATATACAGATTGGTGTGGCTATTGTAAAAAAATGGATTTAAACACCTATTCTAATAAAACAATAGGTGATTATATCAATAAAAACTTTTACGCTGTTAAACTAGATGGTGAAGGCAAAGAGGATATCATTTTTAATGATCATACGTTTAAATTTCAAAAAGAAGGTAGACGTGGTTACCACCAACTTGCAGCTTCTTTAATGGATGGTAAATTATCTTACCCAACTACCCTCTTTTTGTCGGAAGATGTACAGTTATTAGATAAAATCCCTGGTTATTTAGACAAAGAAATTATGGAAAAAATATTGGTCTATTTTTCTGATGAACTTTACAAAACTAAAAAATGGGAAGACTTTGATAATGATTTTAAAAGTAATTTAAAATAACACTCTTGTAGACATAAACACCTACACGTTTTTTTAATCAATAATAAACGCCCCGTTTTGACCTGTATAATGAAAAGGAATTTGATGTTTTAAACAAGTCTTTTCCCAAAGGATAACATCACTTTTATAATTAGAACCATCTGCAATAATTTGTGATGGTTTTATGCTTGCTATCATTCTTGTTAGATTAATTTTTGGTGAATACTGCAATACAACAACGGGTTCTTTCATACCCAAAACATTGTAAACACCTAAACTATCAATCAATAAAATATTCTTTTTAGAAAATTGAATAAAATTCTTAAAATTGGTCTTTTTAACCTCATCAATACCTTCTGTAATTCGATACGTTTTAATACTATTTTCATTTTCGAATCTTACGATATCTAAGTTGTGTTCTATAAATAGCTGACCTCCTACTCTTTTTCCAATCATAGAGAACCTACTTTTATGAAATACAATCAATTCTTTTTTAGATTTATTTTCGTTCGATTCAAATAGAAAAACACTCTGCAAAAATAAAATTGAAATTAAAAAGTAAATAAGTCCTTTAGACGACTTTTTTAAAAAGAAAGACACTGCTAAAAACAGAAATACATACCAAAATAGCATGCTGCTAAATGAAATTGAAATTTCTTTAAACAAGAATTCTTCTTGATGAGAAACCCAACTTACAAAACCATTCATCCAAGAAATAACAACTCCGTAAATATCTGCTAAAAATTGAGGTAAAACATCTAAGACTGCTGTTATAATAACTAAAATTCCGCCTATTAAAATTGCCCCTAAAAAAGGGATGATGACTAAGTTCGATGCTAAAAACAACCCTGGAAATTGTTGAAAATAATAAATACTTAAAGGCAAAATCCCTACTTGAGCGGCTAATGAAACGGTTAACAATTGCCAGAAAAAATTTACAATCTTGTACTTAGGTTTCCATATTCCATAAATTTTAGGTTGTGTCCAAAGTATCCCAAAAACAGCTAAATAACTTAACTGAAAACCTACATCGAAAAGAAACATTGGCTTTATCAACAATAAAAAAAGCATGGAAGAAATGAAGGAAAACTCTACTACATTTTTTCTACGAAAAGACAATCCGATTGCTAAAAAAGTAAACATAGTTACAGCTCTAACAACCGAAGCCGATAGACCAGCTATAAAAGCAAACATCCAAAGTAAAGAAACAATAATAACTGTTTTTATAAACTTTCCGTATTTTATTCTTTCTACAGGTTTAAAGATAAAAGATAGAATCCACAAAATAACACCTACATGCAACCCAGAAACAGCTAAAATATGTATAGCTCCCGCTCTTTGATAATCTACAATTAATTCTTTAGAAATATCTTGTCGCTGCCCCAATAACAAAGCATTTATCACTGCTAATTCGTCTGGCTTAAAATGATATTTTTCTAAACCTTTCTGAATTAAATTTCTAAATGTAGCCGACAAACCAAATACGGTCTTTGCTTTGGTATTCAACCTTAAAAATTTATTTTCATCAATAAATATCTGATGATGAATGCCCTGTTTGGCTAAATAAGATTTATAATTAAATTGATGCGGATTTAAAGGCGGAATTAACTCTTTTAAAATAGGTTTTAAAAATAGCCGATCATCAACTTTTAAAGGATTTGAAATACTATCATTTTTAACATTTAAAAGTACCGTACCCAAAGTCTTCAGATCATCAACCTTAATAATAGTCGCCTCATATTTTTGATAATAATTCCCTGGTTTTAATATTTTATGAATCTGTAAAACAACCGTAAAATTATCCTTTAAATGATGTTGATAATAAGAATCGTAATTTCTATCATCATTTAAATAAACCGATGAAACACCAACAAAAAAAAATAGAACAAAAGCAATACAGGTTCTTATAACTTTGTTCTTTATCAAAAAAACAAGCATTGCAAGAACCCCTAAAAACAATAAAATTTTTAAAAAATCTGACTTCCAAAATTGAGTGAAAAACTGGAAACAAATTCCAATAATTAAAAACACAACAAAGTGCAAGGGTATATAATGGTACAACCTTTTCATAGCAAGCTAAAGTTACTAAAAAAAACGTTAATAACTAATTATAAGATAGTTGTTGCTTTTACAAATGCTTTATTCCAATATTTTTCTGATAAAGTAGAAACAATAACACCTCTAGATGTTGTTGCGTGAACAAACCTAATTTGTCCTTTTATATGAGAAACCACCAAACCAACATGATTGATGCTTCGTCTACTTTTACTGGTTCTAAAGAATAATAAATCTCCTTTTTTTACTTTACTTAAAGAGATTTTCTTTCCTCTCTTTGCCATATCTCTAGAAATTCTTGGCAATTGTACATTTTCGCTTCCAAAGGCAACATAAACAACCCCAGAACAATCCATTCCTCTATTAGTTGTTCCTCCAAATTTATAACGAACTCCTTTGTATTCTAAAGCATTTGAAACAATTCTATCTACTTTTGTAGTTGGTTTTGTTGTCTTTTTAACAACGGTTTTAGTAGAGGAACAAGAACTTAATACAAAAGAAAATACAACTATTAAAAAAAAACATTTCTTCATATTAAATATTCTTTTACTGATGATTGATACACTTAAACCAACAACTTAGTCCCAATGATACGAGGTATGCTTCCTAAACATGTTTTTTCTTTCAAAGCAAGCCTTTGCGAATTAAATTATTGGCTATCGCCCTGCAATTAAACTTCTTCTAAAACTGATTTCCCACTTGTTTGATCACCAGAAGTCCATTGCCACTCTTCATAGAGTCTTATTTTTCCATTAGACTCCATTTTAGGCTTAGAGCTGCAAATACCTGTCATTAGTTCTCCTTTAAGATTCACCTGATGATAACGCATTTCTATATTTCCATCTTTGTCTACAAGACCTATTAAATGACCTTTTACTATTTTCCCTCCTTTATATTCACAAGTAAGAATAGTATCCTTTTGCTTATATTCAAAAATAGTTTCTTCTGATGTTTCTCCATTCTCGGTATTTTGAACTACTCTAAATTTCTTATTATTATAATTCATAATATATAAGCTAGTTTACTTCCTTTTTTAAATCACTTACAATTTGTTTAGCAACTTTTTCTGAAGCACCTTTTCCTCCCAATTTCTTTACTAAGTCAAGATATTCTAAAAATAATTTTTCTCTATATGTATCGTCTAAAATCTTAGTCAATTCTATTTTTAAATTCTTCTCATTAAAATCATTCTGAATCAACTCTTTTACCACTTCTCTATCCATGATTAAATTTACCAAAGAAATAAATTTTAAAGTGATGATTCTTTTTGCTATCTGATAAGAAATATTGCCACCTTTATAACAAACTACTTGCGGAACGTTAAACAAAGCTGTTTCTAAAGTTGCAGTACCAGACCCAACTAATGCAGCATAAGAAACACTCAACAAATCATACGTTTTATTGCTAATAAAACTTACTTTTCTATTACCAATAATACTTTGATAAAAACTAAAATCTTGACTTGGAGCCCCAGCAATTACAAACTGATAATCTGAAAAATCATCAATTAAAGACAACATTACAGAAAGCATTTTAGTAATTTCTTGCTTTCTACTTCCGGGCAACAATGCAATAATAGGCTTATCTGTTAAGTCATACTCTTTTCTAAAAGCAACTTCTTCTACTTGTTTTCTACCTGCAATTCCATCAATCAAGGGATGCCCAACAAAAGTTACTTTATAGTCGTATTTTTCGTAAAATTCCTTTTCAAAAGGAAGAATTACAAACATTGTATCGATATCTCTTTTAATATCTTTAACTCTACTTGCTCTACTTGCCCAAACTTGAGGAGAAATATAATAATTCGTTTTAAAACCTTGTTCTTTTGCCCATTTGGCAACACGTAAATTAAAACCTGAATTGTCTATAAGAATAAGTACATCTGGTTTAAATTGTGCAATATCTTTTTTACAGAATTTAATAAAACCCAATACCTTAGAAAGATTCATTATAACCTCAAAAAAGCCCATAAAGGCTCTTTCTTTATAATGGCTAACCAAAGTGCCACCAACACTTTCCATTAAATCTCCACCCCAAAACCTAATATCTGCGTTTGCATCTTCTTTGTACAAAGCTTTCATTAGGTTAGAACCATGTAAATCTCCTGAAGCTTCACCAGCAATAATATAATATTTCATAAGTTTTTACTTGTCTGGTCGAGCGCAGTCGAGACCTTATTAAACCTCTCGACTGCGCTCGAGGAGACATTATCTCTATTAAATAAACTTTAAAACCAAAGTAGTCAGTGCCAATAAAATAGTGGCCAATAATACTCCTTTAGCTTTATGATCTTGTTTCTTTTTGATAAAAACAAAAAATACAAATAAATTAGGAATTGCTGCTAAAGACAATACTTTACCGTACAATTCTCCTTCTTTAATTAAATCGATAGTTTCGTAAAAACCAAATTTCGAAATATATTCTAAATATAAAAATATACCTCCAAAAGTTGCAAATAATGAAACTAAGACTCCTATTAAAATATGTTTTTTTACAGTTCCCAAGCGTTTAATTTTTGAATCATGTGATGTGCAGTCATATCGAATTGTACAGGTACTACAGAAATATAGCCACTTTCTAATGCATAAAGATCTGTATCTTGGCCTTTATCTTTATTTATAAACTCACCAGAAAGCCAATAGTACTCTTTACCCATTGGATTTTTTCGTTTATCAAAAATTTCTTTCCAATATCCATTTGCCTGTCTACAAATTTTAACTCCCTTTATTTCTTCCTTTTTTAATTTTGGAATATTTACGTTTAAAACAATTCCTTCTGGAATACCGTTTAACAACGCATTTAATGTAATGTTTTTTATAAAATCTTCAGATTGTTTAAAATCTGCATGCCATTTAAAATCTAATAGAGAAAAACCAATAGCAGGTATTCCTTCTATTCCTGCTTCTATTGCAGCACTCATAGTACCAGAATAAATAACACTAATAGAAGCATTAGAGCCATGATTAATACCAGAAACACATAAGTCTGGTTTTCTATTTAAAATTTCATTTACCGCCATTTTTACACAATCTGCAGGTGTACCAGAACAAGTGTATTCTAATTGCGGTCCATCATCTATAGTTATAGCATTACAAGTTAAAACATTATCAACAGTAATGGCATGCCCCATTCCGCTTTGCGGACTATCAGGAGCTACAACAACCACTTCTCCAATTTTATTCATTATTGTAATTAAAGCTCTTAAACCAGGAGCCGTAATTCCATCATCATTCGTAATTAAAATTAATGGTTTGTTTTGCATCATCATTGTTTAAAGTTCAAAATTTAGAATTAAAGGTAGTTTTCAATTTAAATATTGAACTTTAAATTCTAAATTATTTTAAGCAAATATAATTGATTTTATACGATTCTTTTTTAACATTTTGTAAAGAATACAATTTCTCTTTTTTACGTAATATTGTAGAAACGAAAGCTATTTTGAGATTTAAAAATTGAACCAAAAGAAGAAATAGTGTTTAATCCATTCACAAAAACGAATAAGACTAGTAGTTACTAAATAATTTTGGCATTATTTTAGTAGTTTAGCAAAGCACAACTAGTAATTTTAGAATTAAAAAAACGACATACCTAAATATGAAGACAAAATATAAAATCACCACATTTTTATTAGCAATACTTCTATTTGCAACTAGCTTGCAAACTCAAGCCGCTAATACGGATACCAATTCAGATCCTGAGAAAGATAAAATTTTAGTATACATTCTTAGAAATATTCTAACTAGGAGCCATTTTGTTGTAAAAGACATGAATGATGATTTCTCTGAATATGTTTTTACTGAATTTATTGATGGCTTAGACCCAAGTAAAAGGTATTTTACTCAAAAAGACATGAAAGATTTCTCTAAGTTTAAATATGAAATTGACAATCAACTTTTAAAAGAAGATGTCTCTTTTTATAACTTGGTTTATGATCGTTTTTCTAGTAAAATTAAAAATGCAAAATCGTATTACGGAGACTTGTTAAAACAACCGTTCAACTTTAAAAAGAATGAAACGATTGATGTAGATTATGAAAAAGTTCCGTTTGCTAAAAATGAAAATGAGCTAATAGACTACTGGCGCAAGCAGCTAAAATTAAGTACTTTAATTAGAATTCAAGATAAGTTAGATAAACAAAAAGCAGACGTACTTAAAGACAAAAATCACAAAACGAAAAGTTTTGACGAATTCGAAAAAGAAGCTCGTGCAGAAGTGCTTAAAAACATGGACGATTTATATGTTAGAATTGAAGAATTAGAACATGAAGATTGGTTTTCTACTTTTTTAAACAGTGTTGTTGGTGCTTTTGACCCACACACAACCTATATGGCCCCAAGTATAAAAGAACGTTTTGACCAAGACATGTCTGGTAAATTAGAAGGTATTGGAGCACGTTTAGTAAAAAAAGGAATTTACACAGAAATTTTTGAATTAGTTTCTGGTGGACCTGCTTGGAAAGAAGGTAGCTTAGAACCTGGTGATATTATTTTAGAAGTTGCTCAAGGAAACGAAGAGCCTTTAGATATTGTTGGAATGCGTTTAGATGATGCTATAAAATTTATAAAAGGAAAGAAAGGTACTGAAGTTAAATTAACAGTTAAGAAAAAATTAGACGGTACAAACAAAGTTATTTCTATTACTAGAGATGTTGTAGAACTAGAAGAAACTTTTGTAAAATCTAGTATTGTAGAAAAGGATGGTAAAAAATTCGGAATTATAGATTTACCTAAGTTCTATATAGATTTTAACGAGGAAAGCTATAGAGACTCTGCTAAAGATATGGAACAAGAAATAGAACGCCTTAAAAGCGAAGGAGTTAGTGGTTTAATTGTAGATTTAAGAAACAATGGAGGTGGCTCTTTAAAAACAGCAATAGAAATTAGTGGCTTATTTATTAATGAAGGCCCAATTGTACAAGTAAAATATAGAGGTGAAAATCCAATCATAAAAAAAGATATTGACCCAAAAATTCAATGGGAAGGAGCAGTCGTTGTTTTAGTAAACGAATTTTCTGCTTCTGCTTCAGAAATTTTTGCCGCAGCAATGCAAGATTATAAAAGAGCGGTAATTATGGGCGGTAACCAAACCTATGGTAAAGGAACCGTACAAAGTGTATTGCCAATTAATCAATTTACAAAATATGATAAAGATTTAGGAGCACTAAAAATGACCATTCAAAAATTCTACAGAGTTAACGGTGGTTCTACTCAAATTGAAGGAGTATATTCAGACATAGCTATGCCAGACAGATATAGTTATATGAAATTTGGAGAAAGAGATTTAGATGGCGCACTCGTTTGGGACAAGGTTAAGCAAGCAGATTATGTGCAAACAAATTCGTACCAAAACTTTAATGATGTTGTTAATAATAGCAAACAAAGAATTGCTACCGATTCTAAATTTAAGTTGATAAATGAATACGCAAAATGGTTAAAAAAGAAACAAGATGACACTTCTTACTCTTTAAACTATAAACTTTTTGAAGAAAGTAATGTGGCCAATGAAAAAGATGCTGAAAAATTTAAATCTGTTTTTGATTATAAATCTAATTTGACTTTTAATTCACCAAATTATGAACTTTCATTAATTAAAAAAGATACAGCTTTAGCAGATAAACGATTGGCATGGCACAAAAACTTATCTAAAGATGTGTATGTTTTTGAAGCTATAAACGTTTTAAGTGAATTAAAAATGAATACTAAAAACGAAATAGTAAAATATTAATAATCTTTTAAACAATAATAACAACAAAAAGCCTGATAATATTATCAGGCTTTTTTAAATAAATATAAAATGAGCTTTAAAGTAACATTTCACACAAAATGGTCTGACTTTGATCCGAATAGACACATGCGACATACTGCATATAATGATTATGCCGCAGAAGTAAGAGTGCGTTTTTTTAAAGAACAAGGTTTTTCTATAGAACAATTTACAAAACACAACCTTGGTCCTATTCTATTTACAGAAGAAACTTCTTTTAGAAAAGAAATTCACTTAGGTGAAAACATTTCCGTAGATTTTAAAATTTCTGGTTTGTCTAAAAATAAGGAACGCTGGAAAATTACACATCAAGTTTTTAATGAAGCTGGTCAGTTATCTGCAATTATAAAGGTATATGGAGCTTGGATAGATTTAACTAAAAGAAAACTAACCATACCTCCTGCAGAAGCACAATGCTTATTTGACAGTGCAATAAAAAGTGAAGATTTTGAAGAAATAGCTCTTACTAGAACCTAAATTATAATTTATTTTGTCATTCCTTAAAAGCAGGAATCGATATTAACAAAATTAAATTAATAACAGTATCAGTTTGATTCATAATCGCTCTAATGTAAAAGAAGAACTTTTAAAAGCTAGTACAAAAAAAATCGTCTAAATTTCTTTAGACGATTTTTTTTGTTAAAATTATGTTTAATAATCTCTTACCAGAATAAACAATATAGTACAGTTACTAAAATACAAACGGCAATAGAACCTAAGTTAAATAACGGAGTTGTTTTAAATAAATCTGTTCCAAAATCAATCCCTTTAGGATCATCTTTCCCTTTGTTTTGAATATTACTCATAACCATAATGATAATAAGCGTTAAGACAGCTGTAATTCCCATTTGATGCATCCAAGGCTCAAATACAGGAATAGGAATAAATTTCAATGCTAATGCAATTGGAATAGATAAAATAGCTCCCCAAATCGCTGCATTATTAGTTGTTTTCTTATAAAACAAACCTAAGATAAATACGGCTAAAATACCTGGACTTACAATACCTGTGTATTCTTGAATAAATTGAAATGCTTGATCGATACCCCCTAAAAGTGGCGCAACAATAACAGCAATTATTAATGCAACTGCAGCAGAAATTCTACCCACATTTACCGTTGTTTTATCATTTGCATTTTTGTTAATATATTGCTTATAAATATCCATTGTAAAAATGGTAGATGTAGAATTCAACATCGAAGCTAAAGAAGAAACAATTGCAGCAGCTAAAGCTGCAAAAGCAACACCTTTAAGACCTGTAGGTAGAAATTGTAGTAACCAAGGATATGCTTTATCAGCTTGTTCTGCAGAAGGCACATTTAACATACCTACTTCTCCTAAATTAGCCATAATAGCTGGGTCGTTTACCATTACATACGCTGCAATACCAGGAATTACAACAATTAAAGGAATAATCAATTTTAAAAATGCTGCTAATAAAATCCCTTTTTGAGATTCTTTTAAAGATTTAGCTGCTAAAGTTCTTTGAATAATATATTGGTTGAAACCCCAATAGTACAAGTTTGCAACCCATAAACCACCAACTAATACCCAAATACCAGGTAAGTTTACATAGTTATCATTAGATTCATCCAATATCATATGAAACTTTTCTGGTGCCGCATCCAATACTTTAGAAAAACCAGCTAACATTCCTTCTCCTCCAGAAACCGTATTTAAAGCTAAATAAGTAGTAACCAAACCACCTAACACTAAAAATACTACTTGTATAACATCTGTCCAAGCTACTGCAGACAAACCACCATACAAAGAGTACGCAGCCGCAAATAACGCCAAACCAATAATTGCATACATCATATCTACGCCCATAATGGTTTCAATAGCCAAACCTCCTAAATATAAAACAGAAGCAAGATTAACAAATATGTATAAACCTAACCAAAATACAGCTAAAATGGTTTTAAGGTTAGTAGAAAAACGTTTTTCAACAAATTCTGGAATGGTATACAATCCTTTTTCAATAAAAATAGGTAAGAAATATTTACCAACAATTATTAAAGTTAAGGCTGCCATCCATTCATAAGAAGCAATTGCAATACCTAGTGCAAAACCAGAACCAGACATACCAATAAATTGTTCTGCAGAAATATTTGCAGCAATTAAAGAAGTACCAATTGCCCACCAAGGCAAAGATTTACTTGCCAAGAAGTAATCTTCTGCATTTTTTTGGTGTCCCTTCTTATCTCGAGAAACCCATAAACCTACACCCAAAATTAAAATGGCATACGCTATGAAGACTATATAGTCCCACATTTCAAAACCTGCTTTCATAATTATTATTTTTGTTTTAGTTAATTATTTATACAAGTCAAATATATGTATATAATTTAAGAAAATGTATCTGTAAGCCCAAAGAAATGTGCCTCTGAGTACATTTTTATCAACTAGTAGGGTCAGGTAGGTTTTTTTGTTGAAAAAATTATATATTTGTAATCAATTATGATAGAAATTAAAAAAAAAATAGGGATTCCTAAATATAAGCAAATCATTAGTGCTATAGAAAATGCTATAGAAAATGGTTTATTAAAAAAAGGAGATCAACTGCCTTCTATTAATACTATTAAAAACAACAACAAGCTTTCTAGAGACACTGTTTTAATGGCTTTTAATGAATTAAAAAACAGAGGTATTATAGAATCTATTGTAGGGAAAGGATATTATGTTTTAAGCGAAGACATTAATGTGCATCAAAAAATATTTTTACTTTTTGATGAATTAAATTCGTTTAAAGAAGATTTATATAATTCTTTTTTGGAAAATCTAGAAGATACGATTCAAGTAGATATTTTCTTTCATCATTTTAACGAGTCTATTTTTCAAAAATTAATAAAAGACAATGCAGGTAGTTATAACTATTATGTAATAATGCCGGCCAATTTAGAAAACACAAATAAAAGCATTCAATTATTACCGAATGATAAAGTCTATATTTTAGATCAGGTTCCCGAAGACTTAATCGAATACCCATCAATTTATCAAAATTTTGAAAAAGCAATCTATGAAAACCTACATAAGGCTTTACCATTGATTTCAAAATATAATAAAATTAATCTTATCTTTTCTGAGCAAAAACAGCCTAAAGGAATACTTAAAGGGTTTATACAATTTTGTGAGAAAAACTTCATTTCTTTTGAAGTTTTAAGTGCCGTAAAAGAAGAACCTTTAATAAAAGGAGAACTTTACATATTGCTCGATGATATTAGCTTATTGAGAATTATCAAGAAAATGAAAAGTCAGAATATGACTTTAGTTAATGATATTGGAGTCATCTCTTATAATGATACTTTACTTAAAGAAATAGTAGAAGGAGGCATTACAACCATTACTACAGATTTTAACGAAATGGGAAAAAGGTTGGCTAAAATGATATTAAACAAAGAACAAGATAAGATAGAAAATCTGAATAAATTAATTATTAGAAACTCAATATAACAGCACATTGTATACTATAAACCATAACACAGAAACAAATATTTTAGAAGTAAAAAATACTGAAAACACAGTTTTTGGTAAAATTTACCTAAACGAAGGAGCTAGTTTGCAAGAATTAACTTTGGGCGGAAATGCCATCATTCAAGACTTGCATCCATTAACCTACGATTCTACGTATGCTTCATCAATTTTATTTCCGTTTGCTAATAGAATTAAAGATGGAAAATATTCTTTTAATAATGAAGATTTTCAATTAGAAAAAAATCAGAAAGAAGAGCAAAATGCATTACATGGTTTTGTGTATAATAAAACGTTTAAAGTAATTGATAAAGAAGCATCTGCAACTAATGCTAAAATAACTTTAGAGTATAATGAAAATCTACGAAATGATGGTTTTCCGTATACATATTCTATTCAAGTTACGTATATTTTTACAAATGATGGGCTAGATTTATCTGTTACTGTAAGAAATACCGACGCTAAAACTTTTCCGTTTACTTTAGGGTGGCACCCTTATTTTATCAGTGATAATTTAGCAGAAAGTTCTCTGAATTTTGATTGTGATCAAAAATTAATAATTGGTGATCGAAATATTACCACAGGATCAGAAACCGTAAATTCTATCATAAATTTAGATATCGAGAAAAAACAATTAGATGATTGTTGGGGATTAAACTCAGACAAAGTTCAGTTTAAAACACCTAAATATCAATTAAACTTTCAATCATCCGTTAAAGATAATTTCTTACAAGCTTATACTCCTCCAAGATTAAACACTATTGCAATAGAACCTACAACAGGTGTTTCTAATAGCTTTAATAATAAAATAGGATTACAAACATTAGACCCTAATGACAAATATTCCATTGTTTGGAAAATAAACATAATTAACAATTAACGAAGCAAATTATGAGTGCAACACTAATTAAGGATGTTAAAGAAACATTCATCAAAGAATTTAAAACGGAACCACTATTAATTTTTTCTCCAGGAAGAATCAATATTATTGGAGAACATACAGATTATAATGATGGTTTTGTTTTTCCTGCAGCAGTAAATAAAGGTATTGCAGCCGCTATTCAAAAAAGTGAATCTGGTAACTCTACAGCCATCGCCTTAGATTTAGACAGTACCATAAAATTTGAATTAGATAAAATTAAACCTTCTAAAGAAGGAAGTTGGGAAAACTATGTTTTTGGTGTTGTTGCCGAAATTCAGAATAAGAATAAAGTTATTGACGATTTTAATATCATTTTTAAAGGAAATATTCCTGGTGGAGCAGGTATGTCTTCTTCTGCAGCTTTAGAAAATAGTGTTGTTTTTGGTTTAAATGAATTGTTTGATTTAGGTTTAACCAAACACGAAATGATTTTAATATCGCAAAAAGCAGAACATAATTATGTAGGTGTAAACTGCGGAATTATGGATCAATATGCAAGTATGTTTGGTATTAAAGACCACGCACTGCATTTAGATTGCAGAACGGTAGCATCGAATCCTTATAAAATAGATTTCGAAAATCATCAATTAATGTTGATAAACACCAATGTTAAACATAGTTTATCAGACAGTGCTTATAATGACAGACGTTCCGCATGTGAAAGCGTATCTGAATTATTAAACATAAAAGCTTTAAGAGATGCTACAGAAGCAGATTTAGAAACGATTGTAGATAAAGTTACGCCTTCTAATTATCAAAAAGCATTGTTTGTTATTCAAGAAAATAACAGAACTATAAAAGCAGCAAAAGCTATTGAAGATAATGATTTAGAATTATTAGGAGCTTTAATTTACCAATCTCACGAAGGTTTGTCTAACCAATACAAAGTAAGTTGTGATGAATTAGACTTTTTAGTAGCACAAGCTAAGAAAAACAAACACGTTCTTGGCGCAAGAATGATGGGTGGAGGTTTTGGTGGTTGCACTATTAATTTAATTGATAAAAGCGAAGCAAAAGCTTTTGCAGAAACGGCTTCTAAAGCCTATAAAAATGAATTTAACAATGAATGTTCAGTATATTTTATTGAACTTTCTGAAGGTACACATATCGTAAAACAATAATTACAACACAAGAAAATGAGCAATACAAATTTACAAGATTATTCGCACAAGCGATTTAATATTCTTACAGGAGAATGGGTGTTAGTTTCACCTCATAGAGCTAAAAGACCTTGGCAAGGACAAAATGAAGAGGTTAATAACGAAAAAAGACCAACGCATGATGAATCTTGTTATTTATGTGCTGGAAACACAAGAATTAACGGAGAAGTAAACCCAGAATATAAAGATGTGTTTGTTTTTACAAATGATTTTGCTGCTTTACAAAATGATTCGCCAACATTTAATGTAAACGACGGACTTTTAAAAGCACAGAGTGAAACGGGTATTTGTAAGGTAATTTGTTTTAGTCCAGATCACTCAAAAAGTTTGGCAGACATGTCGGCTACAGAAATTCAGAAAGTTGTTTTTGCATGGCAAAGAGAATTTAAAGAATTGTCTGAAAATCCAAACATCAACTACGTTCAAATATTCGAAAACAAAGGTGCTGTAATGGGTTGTAGTAATCCACATCCTCACGGACAAATTTGGAGTCAATCTTCTTTACCAAACGAAGTTGATAAAAAAAACACACAACAATTAAACTACTTTAATAACAACAATAGTAGTTTATTGGGAGATTATTTAGCACAAGAATTAGAAAAGCAAGAACGTATTATTTTTGAAAATGATGGTTTTGTAGTATTAGTTCCTTTTTGGGCAATTTGGCCTTTCGAAGCAATGATTGTTCCTAAAAGACCTTTGGCTAATATCTTAGAAATGACGGAAGCAGAAACGTTACAATACGGAGAAGCAATTTCTGTATTAACCAAAGCATACGATAAGATTTTTAACACTTCTTTCCCATATTCTAGCGGTATTCATCAAGCACCAACAGATGGTAACGAAAACAAGCATTGGCATTTCCACATGAGTTTTTATCCGCCTTTATTAAGAAGTGCATCTGTAAAGAAATTTATGGTTGGTTACGAAATGTTTGGAACTCCACAAAGAGATATAACTGCAGAACAAGCGGTAAAAATGATAAAAGATTGTTTGTAGGAATTATAGACTTATAGAAATAAAGGAAATCATCTAAAAAGCAATTTTTAGGTGATTTTTTAATTTTAATATGTTACAAAACCCATTATTTATAAACTGTCATTATATCGCACGAAGAAATATCATGAATAAACTCTCATAATCTTCATAAAATAATGACTGACAAACCTCATGTAACCTTTAAATCTGGCAGAAAAGATAAATTATACACATAAAGCAAGTAATTTAGAAAATAAAAAAAGGATTCTTTGGAAGAAAAAAATGGAGCATTTATAAAGCTATAGATGTATTTAATACACCTATAGCTATACATAATTATGTGACAATCTATTTTGCATAAAGATTACTACTAAGCAGCTTATCCAAAATATTTGCTATTAATTTTATCTATTTTAAAACTTTAAGAATTTTAGAAAACACTTCGTTATTTTCATAAACTCCTTGAAACTCGTTCGATTTTGCCCCGTAAGCAAAAATAGGTACCATAATTGCTGTGTGATCATAAGAAGCAAAATAACCTTCAATTTGGTGTGTTTTTATATCTCCTCGCGAAATACTAAAACCAGATGTTTCGTGGTCTGCAGTTATAATAACCAAAGTTTCTGGGTTGTTATCTGCAAATATTAAAGCTTCTGTAATTGCTTTATCAAAATCTATCGATTCCGCTAAAATTCCTGCTGTATCGTTAGAATGACCTGCGTGATCTATCTTTGCAGCTTCAATCATCAAAAAGAAAGGTTTTTGTTTTTTCCTTAAAAAATTAAGCCCCGTTTTAGTTGCATCAGCTAAAACACTACCTCTTCCTTCTGTAATCCATTTCATACCGTGTTTAGACATAAAAAAACCTACTTTGTCATCCGTAGTATTTTTTAAATCATTAAAAGATGAAACTATTTTAAAGTTATCAGTAAGGTTTGTCTTTTTAAAAGCAGAAGCTCCACCTCCAATAAAAAGATTCAGTCTACTATTGATTAAATCTTTAGAAATTGTAGAATCATCAGACCTATCTTTTGCATGTGCGTAAAATGAAGCAGGTGTTGCTCCTAAAATATTATCTGTAGTAATACATGCTGTAGAAAAACCCTGTTCGCTTAAAATTTCTGTAATATTTTTTAAAGGCTCTCCATTTACTCCTGTACCAATTGCTCTGTTATTTGTTTTAACTCCGGTTGCTAAAGCAGTACCTGCAGCAGCAGAATCTGTTGTAAAATCGTCTGCAGCTTGTGTTTTTATAAAACCAATACTTTTTAATTGAGTTAAAGTTAATTCGCCATTATTTGCAAGTGCTGTTGATGAAATTTGAGCCAAACCATTTCCATCTCCAATTAATAAAATAATGTTTTTAACAGGTAAGTCTTTTTGATCGTTGTTAAAACTTGGCTTGTAAACTTCAGAAAAAGTAGTTGAAGTTACCAATCTGCTTGGTAAAGATTTAAAATAATTAACACATTTAAAGGGATGATCTGTATTTATGATTGAAACTCCCATTTCAGATAAAGTTCTCCATGCTCTTTTAGAATCTGGACTTCCCCAAAAACGAAAAGGCTTATTCGTTTTATTTGCTTTTTCTAAAACCTCTACAATTCGATTTTCATCACCATGTGTTAACCTTCCTTTTCCATTCCATTCAGAAAATTGTTTAAAATCTAAACTAACCATAGCAATTTTTTTCCAAATTTCTGATGAAACCGAAGTTTCTAATTCTTGATAATCAAAAAAGATAAAATCAGGATAGTTGACATAATCTTTAGCTTTTGGTCTGTTTCCAGAAACAACAATTTTAATCTGCTTATTGTTAATTATAGAAGTATGTTTTTTTAGAACTTCTATAAGTTTTTCTAAGGTTTTAATAGCATCAGATTTAATATCAATCAAAAGGATTAATTGTGCTTCCTTTTTGTACTCCATATTAAAAACAGTTTCTAATGGCTTTAGATATAAAGCTTCTAATGTTTTTGATGGGGAAATATCTTCATAATTATGAGCAACAAACAAATCGTTGTCTTTTAGAAAAATGTCAGCTTCAAAAGAAGTTGCTCCGTTTGCAAAAGCATTCCAAAAAGGTACTGATTGATTGTAATCGTTGTGAGAATGAATAATTGCATTATTTTGAGCAATACTTTTATTTTTTACTCCCAAAAAGACTGCAATTACAAGTAATAACGTTTTTATATTTAATTTCATTTTAAGTTATTTATTATTGATTGCTTTAAACATTTTATGGTAAATTTCATTATTTTCATAAATACCTTGAAAGTTTTCTGAACCTTTCCCTTTTGCAAAAACAGGAATTAAAGTTCCACTATGTTGATCGTTGTTAAAATTAATAGAAACATTATCTACTTCTTCAGATTTTTCTCCGGTTTCTTCATCTATCATATAAGATTTACCAATACTAACACCTCCTGTTTCATGATCTGCAGTAACCACTAAAAGTGTATTTGGATGTTTTTTTATGTATCTTAAAACCACACCAATTGTTTTGTCAAAATCTAAGACTTCTTGTTTTAATAACTCTGCATCCATTGCATGCCCTCCCCAATCTATATAAGAACCTTCTATCATAAAAAAGAATGGTTTTCCTTTCTTAGTAAAATAATCTAAACCTAATTGAGTTGCATCTTGTAAAAAACTTTTTCTACCCTCTGTTTTAGAAGGCAAACCTTCTTCGGCTAGTAAATATCCGTTCTTTTTGTTTACATCAAACTTTGATAAACTCACAGAATCTAATTTGTAGTTTTTTGCAATTAACGCTGTATATAAATCTTTTTTATCAGTTCTACGTTTTAAGTATTTTAAACCTCCACCAACAAAAAAATCTACATTAGATTTTACTAAATCTAAAGCGATGTCTTCATGTAAGTCTCTATCTTTTACATGTGCATAAAAAGAAGCAGGAGTTGCATGTGTAACTGGTGTTAAAGTTACAAAACCAGTCTGATAATCTTTTTTTTGTAAAGTTTCTAAAATTGTAGGCAAAGGCAAACTATCTTTAGACATACCAATGGCTCTTTTATATGTTTTTTCTCCTGTTGAAAAAGCAGTAGCACCTGCTGCAGAATCTGTAATTGTATGACTTGTACTTGGTGTTTTTATAAAACCAATATTTTTAAATTGCTCAAAATTAGGCGTTTCTTTTCCAAAATAAAAAGCAGTAGAAATTTGGGCAAGTCCCATACCGTCACCAATCATAAAAATGATATTTAACGGTTCTTCTTGGTTTCTTTTTTCTGATTTTTTTTCACATCCTATGTAAAACATAGAAATTAAACTCAGTATTATAATTTTCTTCATTTTTCAAAAAATTTGAAAGTATATTTTTATTAATATTAAAATAGAAAAAGGGAGCTATTTTTCTAGAAGAGCTCCCTTAAAATAAAACAATAAACAACTAATATCCTTTATTTTGTTCTAAATACCCTGGCGTGTTAGAAGCTCCATCTATAGCTACTTGCGGAATAGGAAATAACCTATTATTTACATCTGTATCTGTTTTTTCTGTCCACGAATCTTCATAATGACTAAAACGGATTTGATTTGTTCTCCTTAAACCTTCCCAATAAAATTCGAAACCAAGCTCTCTGTATAAAACATCTAAATCTATTGATGAAAGTGCACTAGGAATTGGCTCACGAGCAGTTCTTGAAGTTTTAACAATATTTACATCTGCTAAAGCTGCTGCTGCGTCTCCTTTTCTCAATTTTGCTTCTGCACGCATCATGTAAATTTCTGCATAACGCATTAATACTAAATCTACACTACTGTAATTATTTCCGTTATTAGAAGTGTGACTAAATTGATACTTAGAAACTCGATAACCAGCATGATGTGCTCTACCTTCATTTGTAAAATCTACTTGTAAAGTAAGGTCTACATAATCTACGTTTTTATCTACACCATTTCCTTTAATTTGTTTTACAGGATAAATTCTGTAGCCATCATCACAAGTGTAAAATGCACCATTTTCATCTTTTCTGGCTGCCCAAGTTACGCCTCGTAAAATACCTCTGTCTATTTCAAAATCTTCTGCTTCTACACAATAGTAATTATCCTCATCATTTAAAGGAGAAAGACCTGTAAGATCATCTATACCATAAGCAACTTCTTGGGTGTTTTTTTGAAGAAATCTAGGATCTGCATCAGCAGGATCTACACTACCATAAGCATCTACCCAAGTTTGATAAAAATCTGATGTAATTGCAGGTCCATCTGTACCATCTGCACTTGTAAATTCTGGTCTAGGAAACATAGAACCGGGTAAAGACCAATAAGCCCAACGACTGTGTTCATTCTTTAAAACGCCACGTTGATCTAAAGCAAAAATTAATTCTGCATTATCACTATTACTATCATTAAATAATTCGAAATATTCTGGAGATAAAGAAAATTTACCAGAATTGATAATGTTATCTGTATATTCTACCACTTTATCCATGTCTTCAGTTGTAAAATTAGGAGTTCCGTAAGGATCTCTATATACAGCAGCATTTAGATTTAATCTTGCTAAAAATCCCCAAACGGCAGATTGTGTCATTCTACCAGAACCTTTATCAGTATTTATCACATCAACAACAGATAACAATTCGCTTTCTATATAATCTATTGCATCTTGTCCTCTAAGAATTTCTGAATTTTCACTAGAAGATTCTTTTTTAAATGCAAGTCCCCAACTATCTAAAGTTAACATATTTAAATAAGCTCTAAGCGCTTTCATTTCGTAAAGTGCACTTTCTGCTTCTGTATTTCCTTCTTCAGCCATTGGTGTAAGAACTTCTATAGCTGTTAATGTTCTAGAAATATTTATTGTAAGTTCTGTCCAAGCACTTTTTACCAAATCATTTGTAGAAGTTATAGAATGAGAATGAGCTGCTAAAAATTTACCACCATCATACCAGTCTGTTCCTCCTCTGTAAGGTAAAATTGCCTCATCACTTGGTATTAATTGTAAACCGTAATAGTTTGTGTGTCTCCAAGTCCAAGCAATCTGTCCGTACGCAGGTGCAATTGCTCCACTAATTGCTTCTGCTTGTCCAGCACCTGTTAAAGATTCATCTAAAACTTCTTCTTTTAAATCACTACAGCTAGACATTAATAGAATGCTAATTGCAAATACTGTGTTTTTTATTATGTTTTTCATTTTTGTCTTATTAAAATTCTACATTTAGACTTAAAAGGATAGTTCTACTTTTTGGGTAACTGTAATAGTCAATACCAAAAGTTTGAATACCTCCAACAGGACTTCCTGTATTAATTTCTGGATCGAAACCACTGTAATCTGTTATCACAAATAAATTTTGACCTGTAATTGATAAACGAAGATTTTTAATATTATCTCCAAGACCTAATGCTTCTGGTGTAAAATTGTATGCTAAAGTTGCATTGTTTAATCTTAAAAAATCTCCGTCTTCTAAATATCTTGTAGAAACTAAGTTAGAATTTGTTGCTGATTCATCTAAATATTCTACAGCTCTACCTGTTGTGTTAAAAGAATTGGCTAAATTCCCTTTGTTAAAAGAAGACATAGCAACGTGGTTGTAAATTTTATTACCACCAGCTCCATTAAAGTTTAAACCTAAATCGAATTTTTTGTAGTTAAAATTTAAGTAGAATGCATAAATATAATCTGGCAAGGCATTACCTGCTACAATACGATCATCATCTAAAATTTCACCATCATTATTAATGTCTGTAAATTGATTTAAACCATCCTCTCCAATTCCGATAAACTCTTGAACGTAAAAAGTACCAATAGCTTCTCCGTTTAAAACACCATTAATTGTAGCTCCTGTTTGTCCTGAACCTTGTGCGGCTCCTGTTGTTAATATTTGATAAGGAGAATTTACAACTTCGTTTTTAGTAATAGAAATGTTACCTCCAATATTATAAGAGAAGTCTTTATTGATAGTATTGTTGTAATCTAAGGCAATTTCAACTCCGTTGTTTCTAATTTCCATATTAGGAATGTTAGTCCAATAACTAGAAACTGGAACAATAGGGTCTGTAGGAGAAACCTCTAATAAAATATTGTCTGTAACTTTACTAAAATAATCTACAGTACCTGTTAACTTGTTACGAAATAAACCAAAATCTAAACCAATATTGGTTTGTGTAGAAACTTCCCACTGAATATCTGGGTTTGCCAAACGTGTAAATATAGATCCGTAAGGGTAACCACCTAGATCAGAAGCACTAGAGTCTAATGGATATGTGTTGTTGTCAGTATTACTTTCTGTATAACTTGCTTGCGTTATTTTAGAAGGAATTTCTTGACTACCAGTTTGCCCCCAACTTGCTCTTAATTTTAAGTTGTTGATGTTTTCAGAATCTTTTAAGAAACCTTCTTTATTAATGTTCCATCCTAAGGCAACAGAAGGAAAATATCCGTATTTATTATTTTCTCCAAATTTAGAAGAACCATCTGCACGCATTGTTGCAGTCATTAAATATTTATCATTAAAAGTATAATTTACTCTACCAAAGAAAGATTGTAACTCATTTTTAGTAGCGTAAGCAGACTGAGTTGTTTGCTGGTTTGCCGTTTCTATTTGATATCTTGGCTCTACTCCGTTATCTGGAAAACCTTCTAAATAAAATTGTTTTTGATTTACTTCAGTTTGTTGGTAGGTATATCCCAATAGAAAAGTAAAACTACTTAATTTTTTATAAAAATTATATGTTAATGTATTCTCTATAAGAGTATTATTGTTTTTAGTTGTAGCTGTATTTAAGCTACCTAAAGTTGTATTTGTTTCTGTTGCATAAGGCATGTATTGCACATCTCTTTCTGTAATAGAATAATCTACACCAACATTTAATTTATAAGTTAAACCTTTTGCAATTTTATAAGAAGGAGAAATATTAGCCAAAATACGGTTGTTATTTGTGTAATCTCCATAAATTATTTCTCCAATAAAAGGATTTAAAATATCGTTACTTAAATTTCCTTTTAATTCACCATTTTCATAAGGAGAGTCTGTTGGATTAAGACTTAACATATCACTTACAACACTGCCAGAATTAGGTCTAGTATTGTCTAATTTAGTAGCTGTTAAATTAAAAGTAACATTAAATTTATCGTCAATTGCTTTTTGAGTTAAATTTAAACGACCAGAATAACGTTTTAAGTTACTGTTTCTTAAAATACCCTCTTGATCATCGACACCTACAGAAGCTGCATAAGAAGAATTTTCTGTACCTCCACTCATAGAAAAGTTAATGTTTTTTGACACCGCAGTTCTTGTTAATTCATCTTGCCAATTTGTAGATGCTCCTCCATCAATTAAAGTACCATTTACGGCAGTTACATTAGCTCTAAATTCATCAGCAGTAAAAACATCAACTTTATTTGCTAACGTAGAAAAACCACTAGAGACGTTTATGTTTACTTTGTTTCTTCCTTTTTTTCCTTTTTTAGTAGTAATTACAATAACACCATTGGCTGCTCTAGAACCATAAATTGCAGTTGAAGAAGCGTCTTTTAAAACTTCTATACTTTCTATATCTTGTGGGTTTATAAAGTTTAATGGATTAGTAGCAATACCATTACCAGAATTATCTAAAGCAAAACCATCTACAATATAAAGCGGAGTTGTACCAGAACGTAAGCTACCAACACCTCTAATAACAACATCTTGTGTAGCACCAGGCTCACCACTAGAAGAAGATACGTTTACACCAGCAACTTTACCTTGTAAAAGTTGACCAGCATTTGCAACAACTCCTTGATTAAAATCTTCACTTTTTACAGAAGAAATTGCTCCAGTTACATCAGATCTTTTTTGGGATCCATAACCTACTATAACAACTTCATCCAAAGAATTTGCTTCTTCTTTTAAAATAATATTTAATTTTTGGTTTCCAGAATAAAGAACTTCTTTAGTCTCATAACCTAAATATGAAAATATTAAAACGCCATTTTCATCATTTAAATTGATAGAGAAAACTCCATCAAAATCTGTTACAGTTCCTGTATTAATCTGTCCTTTTAAAACAACAGAAACATTAGGTATTGGTATTCCATCTGCATCAGAAACTACGGTTCCAGACACGTTAACTTGCGCAATTGAATAGGAAGTAAAGCCTAATGCAAGTATTAAAATTAAATAATATTTTTTCATCTAGTTTGATTTTTAAATTGTGGTAAAACTAATTTACAGAAAGTGTTGCTTAGGGTGTTTTTGTTTCATCAAAGAGTATTAATCACTCAAATTGGGATGAAAAAGAAGCAGATTAGGTGTAGTTTTGTTACAATAACAATTAGCTAACGTTAAGAAAATCCTACAGCAACAAACAACTTAGCTAAATTGATCTTTAAATTCTTTAGGACTTTTACCAAAATACTTTTTAAATGCTTTTCCAAAATACTTTGGATCGTTATAACCGCACTCAAAACTTATTTCAGAGATGTTTAATTTCTTAGTTTTTAACAAAGCTTCTGCTTTTTGTAATCTAAGAGACATAATTACATCTGAAGGAGATTGTTTTAACCTTTCTTTAAATAATCGATAACACTTTACCCTAGAAACATCTAATAAATCTACCAACATTTCTACATTAAAAGAAGAGTTATGTAATTCTTTCTTTATAACCTCTAAACTCTTTTTTAATAATTTATCATTAGCCGTTAAAACAAGATCTTTACCTGTTAAAATATCGAATATTTTTTCTTGAAATTTATTTTCTTCAATAGAAATATTTTTTCTATTTATTAAAGAGTCTATTTTTTTTAGAATAAAAGATTCACTTACAGGAAGCTGAATAAGAGTGTCTACACCAAACTCAATCGATTGTTCTCTTAGTTCGTAATTAATCTCTTCTGATATATAAATTATAGCAATTTTCTTATTTTTTGTTACATCAGAATTATTAATAAAATATAAAAGATCTTTAGAGAAAGAAACTTGATAGATTACAACAATATGTATCTGAATTTGTTTGGTAATCGAGTTTAAGTTATTTGCAGAGTTTTCAAAGATTAAATTATAATTATTATGTTCTAAAATTTGATTTGCAGCCGCAAAATTTTCTTCATCACTAAAAATTAATACATTTTTTTTGTCTGCAGATAAATTTTCTTGTTGATTAAAATGTTTCCAAGAAATGGTTTCTATAGACTTATCCTTCGGGTTTATTTTGGTAATTGGTATTTGTAATGCTATCTTAAATTCTTTGTCTAAATTATAATTGATAAGTTTTCCTTTTAAATCAACCAAAAGAGTTTGTAATGCTTTAAAATAAGGGCTGTAATGTAAAACACTGTACCAATTATTTTTTAAAAGATCACTATTGGAAGAAATTTCTACAACTACAAAAGAATTCTTATAATTGATTTTTAAGTTTAACTTACTGCTATTATCTGAGTATTTATTAATGTCATTAAAAAAATATTGTAGCATTAAACGAAAACGTAAAACATCTATTTCTACCCAATTAATAGAGGTGTCTATATTAAAATTAAAATCTACTTTATTGTTTTGTAAAGATTCTTCTAACTTATTAATACTGTTTTTTAAAACCGGAAACAAATTAATTACAGAAGTCTTAATAGCTCCAATTTCTTTTACGTGGCTTAGATAATTCCATTCAGAAATTAGGTTTACCATTTTGTTAGTCTCTTCTAAAATAGTTTTTTTATCATGAGAATTTTCTGACAAACAATTTGCAGTTTTTAAAATTTTAGAAACTGGTTCTTGAAACTCTGATAAAACAAATGTTTTAAATTTTTCGACTTCAAAATCTTCATTTTTAAGATTGTTATGTAATTTTAAAAGTGTCTCTTTTTGACGTAAAATTTCTTTATTTTTTTCATCCAATTGATTGTTAATAACCTCTAAATCTTTTTTTTGATTTTCGATGACATTTGTACGAATTAAGATCTTTTTTTCTAGGTCTTTTTGAAGTGATTTTGTTCTTAAATTCTTAAGATAGATAAGTATTATTGCTGTAATTAATATAAATACTGATAAGAGCACATAAAATAAGTTTGTTTTATAGAAAGCTTTTTTTATTTGTAAGGAGAAAAATAATTCTTCATCGTTTTCTTTTCCTTCTTTAAGTAAAAAATTATAATTTCCAGAAGTTAAATTTTGATAATTTATCTTGTTATTGATATCTAATAAAGTCCAAATACTATCTAAGCCTTCTAATTTATAATAGATATTTTTTTCTGTTTTTTTGGGGAATCTAATCGGAATTAAATCAATACTAATTTGATTTTTATTATGACTTTTTATAATCTTTGGAGAGTAGTTTTCATTATCATCAACCAGTAATTTAATTTTTGCTTTAGTATTGTTAAACTGAATATTGCTAGGATTAAAATAATTTAAACCATTAATTCCGCCAAAAAACAAATCACCTTTAGCATCCTGATAATAAGCGCCTTCAGAAAATTCAGAAACCTGCCAACCTCCTTTTGGATGAAAAGTTTTTACTTCAAAACTTTTTTTATCAATCACAACAATTCCTTTTGTGGTACTTAACCAAACTTGCTCTTTATGATCTAAAACACCGTAAATTAATTGGCTAGGTAAACCTTCTTTTTCTGTAATATTCTTAATAATACCTTTTTCTTTACTAAAAACACTTAATCCACCAAGCGATGCAATCCAATAATAATTTGTTTTTTCATCTTTATAAACAGCGTAAATACTATTACTTAAAAGGCCTTTATTAGTATTTATAGATTGTAATTCGCCATTTTTAATATCAATTAATTTTAAACCTTTATTATTAGATTTTAAGTTGCTTTTTTGCTCTTTATGATAATGAGAAAGATTATTTTGGGTCTCTATTGTTTTTAATTTTCCTTTACTAATATCTAATAATTGCAGCCCATTATTTTCTGTAGCAAGAATAAGCTCGTTATCTATAAATTTTAAATTTCTAATATGATATTTACGAATTAAATCTTGACCAATAAAAGACTCAAAATTATTTGTGATTAAATTAAATTTAGCAACCCCACCCCAACAAGCAACCCATAATTGTTTATTATTATCTTCATAAATAGAATAATTTCTATTGTTAGGTATGTTTATATTATTCTTAGAATTATATAAGTTATAATCTCCATTTTTTTTTATTCTGATTATTCCAGCATAAGTTCCTGCCCAAATAGTCCCATCAGAAGCAGTAAACAAAGACCTTATACGTTTCCAATCTGGTTCATTGGTAGCTTCTTTAATTATAAATTCTTTGTAATTTTTAGAAGTAGAATTGTAATTATAAAGTCCTTTTGTGTAATAACCTAACCACAGTTTACCTTCTAAATCTTTGGTTATTGCACGTAAAGTTTCATTAGGAATGTTTGGAGAATTTATTGGGTGAGGTACAATAGATGCTATCTTATCAGAATTGGAGTAAGCCATACTAATTCCACCATCTTTTAAGCCAAGCCAAATGTTTCCAAAATAATCTTCGTGTAAAGTTTCTACTTCATTACTTTTAAAACTTTCTTTAGAATAAGGGTCTTTTGTGTAATTTTCTATATGATATTTATTGGCTTTGTCTAATATATTTTTAATGATGAATAAACCATTTTTACGTGTGGCATACCAAATATTACCTGTTTTATCTTTTAAAACATCGTTAATAATAATGTTTGGGTATTTTGTTAAAAGAATATTGTTTAAAGCGTTGTTGTTTGTTTTTGAGATTATCCTATTGGTTTCTTGAAATTGACCAGCAACAAATTCGTAACAGTTATTTTTAGTGTGAACTAAAATATTACCATCTTTTGTAACAGAGATATCAATTGGTTTGTTCTTAAAAGTGTAATTTTTAAACTTTTTATTACCTAAATACCTGCTTATTTTAGTATCTTCTGTAATAATCCAAATTGTACCTTTTATATCTTGTTTAACTTTGCTGATGTAATTACCAGCAATCGAATGATTGTTGTTAATGTCATGTTTAAAGGAAGTAAATGTATAACCATCAAAATAATTTAAGCCATCCCAAGTTGCAATCCATAAACCTCCATTAATATCATTTTCGATATCTTTTACAGAATTATTAGATAACCCCTCGTATATCGAAAAATTATCAAATTTAATTTGTTGACTAAAAGTTTGTAATGTTATAAAAAAAAAGAATAATACTACTCTTGTCATAGTGTACATTTAACCCCACAAGAGTATACTTTTAAGATTACCTTAATATAAATATTAGGTTAAGTAAATAAAAATTTTGTCTTTAAAATTCTTACCCGTTGTAGGTTTATCAATGTTATTTTTTCAATAAAATTAATTTAGACATAAGCACAAGCGATACATGAAGCCTTCCGCAAAAGCTCATTTTAAAAATCAGTTGATTTTTAAAACAGAAAATTACATGAATAAATTTTTACTATTTAACGATTCAAAATGAATGTCAGTTAAATGAAGAATACTTATGTTCTATGAAAATACATTTAAATTTAGCAACTAAAATTGCATATCTACACTAATCATATAGTACGAACACCATTAATTCTAGATAAATAAAAATCATCCATAAGATACCACTAACATCTTACCTAAAAATAAAAAAACCTCAGCTAAAAGCTGAGGTTTTCTCTTATTGTACAGGCGGAGAGACTCGAACTCTCACACCTCGCGGCACTAGATCCTAAGTCTAGCGTGTCTACCAATTCCACCACGCCTGCAACTTTTCCCATTTAATTGGGCTGCAAATATAAACAATCCTTGCAAACTGCAAAGCAGTTCATAATAATTTTTCTACTTTTGATGTAGAAATAAATATATATCTTATGAATACCATTCAATCTTACATAAAAGACAACAAACAACGCTTCTTAAACGAACTCATAGAACTCCTTAAAATCCCTTCTGTTAGTGCAGATTCGGCTTATAAGAAAGACGTTTTACTAACGGCTGATTTTGTTTTAGAAAGTTTAAAAAAAGCAGGTTGCGACAACGTAGAAATGTGTGAAACTCCAGGATATCCTATTATTTATGGAGAAAAAATCATCGACAAAAACTTACCAACCGTATTAGTTTACGGTCATTATGATGTACAACCGGCAGATCCAATAGAACTTTGGACGTCTCCACCATTTGAACCAGTAATTAAAAATACAGAAATTCATCCAGAAGGAGCAATATTTGCTCGTGGTGCTTGCGATGATAAAGGACAAATGTATATGCACGTAAAAGCATTAGAATACATGACATCTACCGGAAACTTACCTTGTAACGTAAAATTTATGATAGAAGGTGAAGAAGAAGTAGGTTCTGAAAGTTTAGCTTGGTTTGTACCAAGAAATACAGAAAAATTAGCCAATGATGTTATTATAATATCTGACACAGGTATGATTGCCAACGACATCCCTTCTATTACAACAGGTTTACGTGGTTTAAGTTATGTAGAAGTAGAAGTTACAGGACCAAATAGAGATTTACATTCAGGTTTATACGGAGGCGCAGTTGCAAACCCTATCAATATTTTAACCAAAATGATTGCCTCGTTACACGACGAGAACAACCACATTACCATTCCTGGTTTTTATGACAACGTAGAAGAATTATCTACAGAAGAAAGAGCAGAAATGGCAAAAGCTCCTTTTTCTTTAGAGAAATATAAAGATGCCTTAAAAATAGGTGATGTTCACGGAGAGGCAGGT
The DNA here is from genome assembly GCF_038023995.1 of Polaribacter atrinae. Classification (NCBI taxonomy): domain Bacteria; kingdom Pseudomonadati; phylum Bacteroidota; class Flavobacteriia; order Flavobacteriales; family Flavobacteriaceae; genus Polaribacter; species Polaribacter atrinae. Next base: position 2,902,455 of record NZ_CP150660.1, on the reverse strand, counting down.
TATTCTACCAACGAGCGCAATGCAATTAGACCAACTTTAGATGTAAACGGAATTTGGGGTGGTTATACTGGCGAAGGTGCAAAAACAGTAATTGCAAGCAAAGCATTTGCTAAAATATCTATGAGATTAGTGCCAAATCAAGATTGGAAAGAGATTACAGAGCTCTTCAAAAAACATTTCGAAAGCATAGCTCCTAAATCTGTAACGGTACTTGTAAAACCACATCATGGCGGACAAGGGTACGTAACTCCAATAGATAATACGGCATACAAAGCAGCTAGCAAAGCCTATGAAACCAGCTTTGGTAAAACGCCTATTCCTCAAAGAAGTGGTGGTAGTATTCCTATTGTTGCTTTATTTGAGCAACATTTAAAAAGCAAGACTATTTTAATGGGCTTCGGTTTAGATTCTGATGCCATTCACTCACCAAACGAACATTTTGGGGTGTGGAATTACCTAAAAGGGATTGAAACGATTCCTTATTTCTATAAATATTTTACAGAGATGTCTAAATAAAATAATTAATCCGTTCAGCAATGAGCGGATTTTTTTTTGGGCATTCCCCAATTATTTGAAAAAAATAATTGCGTCAGGCTTTTCGCACTCGCTTTTTTTGTAAAAACAAAAAAGAGCTCAAACAAATGCTACAATCCTTAATGCAAGCATACTTACCTACCCTAAGTAGAACTATTAATTTTCATTATTTAAACAGCAAAACAAAACTATTTCAACTCTACATTTGTAGAATATATATTTTTATTCTATGTTTGTAGAGCAAAAAAACATAAACGATGCAATTATCTAAAACAGAAGAACAATTAATGCAATATTTATGGAAACGTAAAAAAGCATTTTTAAAAGAATTGTTAGAAGATTTTCCAGAACCAAAACCAGCAACAACAACCGTTGCTACTTTGTTAAAAAGAATTGCAGACAAAGGTTTTATAGATTATAAGTTATTCGGAAAATCGAGAGAATACTTCCCGTTAATAAAAAAAACAGATTATTTTTCTAAACATGTTAACGGATTAATTAAAAATTTCTTCAACGATTCTGCCAGTCAGTTTGCTTCTTTTTTCACAAAAGAAACCAATCTTTCTACAGAAGAATTAGAAGATTTAAAAAAGATAATTGATGGTCAAATTAAAAAACAGCAACAATGATTATCTACCTACTTAAATCTGCAAGTTGTTTAGCATTATTACTCTTCTTTTATCATTTTATATTAGAAAAAGAAAAAATGCACACCTTTAATCGCTTTTATCTTTTAACAGGTATCATCATTTCTTTTTTAGTACCATTAACAACCATTACTATTCAGGCTAAGGATGCAATAGAAACTAACGGAGAACCTATTTTTATGGGAAACACAACCTCAACAACAGGCTATGAAACTTTTAATTACAGTCAATTATTAATGGTAACCTACCTAATTATAGCAACCTTATTTTTAGTACGATTTGTTGTCAACCTTGTTAGAATTATACAGAAGATAAGAAAAAACGAAACTATCAAATATCAAAAAGCAGTATTAGTTTTAGTAAAGGATGAAATACTACCTCATACTTTCTGGAATTACATTTTCATCAATAAAAAAGACTATAAGCAAGAGAAAATAGAAGAAGAACTCTTTACACATGAGTTAACACATGCAACACAAAAACACACCTTAGATGTTCTATTAATTGAATTGCTTCAAATTATTTTTTGGATAAACCCATTATTTATCTTCTTAAAAAAAGCAATACAATTAAATCACGAATTTTTAGCAGACGAAAAGGTGAATCATCAACATAATAACACGTTTCAATATCAGCACATTTTAGTAAACAAAGCTGCATGGAACAACGAATATTACTTGGCCAGTAATTTGAATTATTCATTAACTAAAAAAAGATTAAAAATGATGACAAAACAAAGCTCACCAACAAACATGTTGTTAAAAAAACTGGCGGTAATTCCGCTTTTAACAGCTTTTATTTTCCTCTTTGCAAAAAGAGTTGAAGCACAAGAGAAACAAATATCAGTAAGTAAACATGAAATTACTACAGAAAGTAATTTTCCAACAACAGGCTTTAAAATCATAAAAGGAGAAAAGTATTTTTATGTTTTAAAAGATAAAAATTACAAATATTATAATAGAGAAGGTAAATTAACAGACCAAAATGGAAAAGTAATTTCATCTCAGCAAGTAAATGCAGGCGATATTATAGAAGGACAATTTATAACAAAGGTGTATGATAACGGTGAAATAGTTTCTGAATTTAAAGACAATACACCAGATGCGTATAAAAACTTACAAAAGAGTACAACTGATAAAATTATTCCACCTCCACCACCTACTTCTAAACCTTCTGTTTCTAAAACAAATAAGAAAGAAACAACTTTTACAATAGACGGAAAAACGGTAACAAAGGAAGAAATTAATAATGTAGATTCTGAAAATATAGAAAGCGTAAACGTTATGAAACAAAAAGACGGAACTTCTACAATTTCTATAAAAAAGAAAAAAGAGCCGATCTATTATTTAGACGGAAAAATTATTTCTAAAAAAGAAATGGAACAAATAAAACCAACTACTATAGAAAGGGTTAACGTAGAGAAAAACAAAGATGGATCTGGTGCTGTATATATAATTAGTAAAAAGAACTAAAGTTAGAATAATATAGACATAAAAAAACCTCGATATATCGAGGTTTTTTTTATGTAAAAATCAAATTTCTTAAAAATTCTAAATAAGAAAACTTAAACGCTATTTATTAGCAAAAATGCGCGTTAGCGATTGAAACGGCATCCTTTTTTCTTTTTCAGAAAAAAGATATAGTGTAAAGCGCGACCTGAAAGGAACGCCCAACTACTCTACTGTGCTAAAAACAACAGAAGATTACTCTTTTTCTGCCATTTTTTTAACGTAATCTGTAATAATTACAATTTGCGTTGGCCCTACTTTACCTTCTATATATTTTGCATTTTCATGATCTAAAGAAATTCTACGTACCGCAGTTCCTTGTTTAGCAACCATACTAGATCCTTTTACCTTTAAATCTTTAATTAAAACAACAGAATCTCCTGCTTCTAAAATTGCACCATTTGCATCTCTATGAATAATCTTTTCGCTATCATCTAAATGATCTCCAGATTCTTTAGCAAAACGTAAATCATCGTCTTCTAAATACATCATATCTAACAAATCTTGCGGCCAACCTTCTGCTCTTAAACGAGACAACATTCTCCAAGCAACTACCTTTACACCTCTATATTCACTCCACATAGAGTCGTTTAAACAACGCCAATGGTTTGCATCCGTTTCTTCTGGATTATCTATTTGAGTAATACAAGTTTCACAAGCCAATACACTACCATCTACTCCACCTCCACCAGTTATGGTTGGTTTTACGTCGTAAATTGATAAATTAGTTGTTGAAGTACATAATTCACATTTATTTCCACTTCTATTTTCTAAATCTTGTTGTAAACTCATAATATATTTTTTGTTGCACAAAAGTACATTTTTAATTGAAAAATGCTAATTAATTTGTAAAGAAGTGCTCCAAAAATTAAGAATTTGATAAAATTTTAACTCGAAGCTATTTCCTGCTTTCACTACTCGCTTTTTTTATCCCAAAAGGGACTAAAAAAAGAGCTCAAACAGAGAGCTTGACTTGAGCGAAGGCGAAAGGTTCAGTCAGGAATAGACCTGTTCGTAAACATATTGTCATTTCGAAATGAGCTTTTTTAGCGATTGAGAAATCTCATTTTATATAGACGAATAACCGCTATCTATAAAATGAGATTGCTTCGTAAACTCGCAATGACAGTTCATTACTCTATTTCTAAAGAAGTAAATTTAAAAGAAGTTCCATCAAACAAACCTTTGTCGGATAATTTTAAAGACGGAATGACTAATAACGCCATAAAAGATAAACTCATATAAGGTGCTCTTAATTTACTACCCATTTGTTTAGCCATTGTATCTAAGGCTGCATAAGATTCCCCTATAACCTCAGCAGACTTATCAGACATGATTCCGGCAACTGGTAACGAAACTATTTTTTCTTCCGTTGCATTTACAGCACAAACTCCTCCTCTATTTTCTATAATAAGATTTACGGCTCTACATATATCTTCATCAGAAACTCCAACGGCAATAATATTATGAGAATCGTGCCCAACAGAACTTGCTATTGCACCTTCTTTCAATCCGAAGTTTTTGATGAATGCAATTGCAGGCGTATCATTTTTATAACGATTTACAACCGTCATTTTTAAAACATCTGTTTTTGTATTTGAAATTAAATTTCCATCAACAATTAAAGAAGCTGCTTCTATTTGGTTGGTTACTAATTCGCCATCTAAAGCTTCAATAACTCTAATTTTTTCTGAAGATGAATCAAACCTAAACTCTGATACTTCTTTTTTATCTGTATTAAAGTTATTTAAAACTTCAAAAGGAACAGATTCTACAAAAGACTCTCCGTTTTTAGCAACCAATTCTCCATTAATATAAGTCTCTAAAACATTGAATTTTTCTAAACTATCTACCAAAATAAAATCGGCATCATCTCCTTTTTGTAAGAAACCAACATCTAAATTATAATGTTTTATAGGGTTGATACACGCTGCTTGCAATACTTTAAAAACATCGATTCCTTTGGCAACGGCTCTTTCACAAAGTTGATTGATATGACCTAACAATAAATCATCTGGATGTTTATCATCCGAACAAAACATCATGTTTTCGAAATGTGTTGGTAATAAATCTATTAAAGCTTCGAAGTTTTTGGCTGCAGAACCTTCTCTAATAATAACCTTCATTCCTTTTTGTAGCTTTTCTAAAGCTTCATCATAAGAAAAACACTCGTGATCTGTAGAAATTCCGGCTGCAATATATTTGGTTGCATCATCTCCTCTTAAACCTGGAGCGTGACCATCAATTGGTTTGTTATTGTTTTTAGCATGTTGAATTTTCTTTAAAACCTCAGCATCATCAAACAAAACACCAGGATAATTCATCATTTCTGCCAAATATTTAATGTCTGGGTTTTCCATCATCAATTTAATATCTTCTGCATCTATAATTGCACCAGCACTTTCAAAAGAAGTTGCAGGCACACAACTTGGTGCTCCAAAATTGAATTTTAACGGAACTTTCTTTCCGTTTTCAATCATAAAATCCACACCTTTTACGCCTAAAACATTGGCAATTTCATGCGGATCGGAAACAGTTGCAACGGTACCGTGTTTTACAGCAATTTTAGCAAACTCAGATGGCACCAACATAGAGCTTTCTATATGGATATGCGCATCTATAAAACCAGGTAGAATGTAATTTTCTTGGTGGTGATTTACTTCTTTAATAGAAGAAATTTTTCCGTTGATAACCTCTACTTCTCCTTTGTAAATTCGTTTGTTTTGTATGTCTACAATATTTCCTTGTACAATCATTTGCTTTCTGTTTCTAAAGCAAATTTACAAAGAATAATAGGTGTCTTAAAGTTTATTTGGGATAGATTACTTGGTGTAAAGGAATATCAAATTCATCTGAATCTTCAATTTGATAAATAGGTTTAAAAAAGTTTAAACCAATAAATTGTGCTTCTTCTGTACATTTTGATAAAAACCGATCGTAAAACCCTTTTCCGTAACCAACTCTGTAATTTAATTCATCGGATATTAAAAGCGGAACAAAAATAAGATCTAGCTCTTTTTCATCAACTGGTACTGCATTTACAGGTTCTGGAACTCCAAATTTATTCAATTCTAAAACGGTATCTTCTTCTAAATAGAAATGAGAAAGTGTATTGTCTTTGAAATTACAGGTACTTACTACAATTTTTTTATGTCGTTTTCTAAAAAAATTAATAATTGGCTGCGTATCTATTTCTTTAAACTTAGTTAGCGACAGAAACAAATGCACATTTTTAACGCCAGAAGTATCTAAATCATAAATTTGTTCATAGATATTTTCTTGAAATGCTAAAATTTCATCTAGGGTTAAGTCGGCACGTTTTTGCTTGTAAATTTTTCTAAGTTCTTGCTTTTTCATTTTACAAATTATCTAAGTTTATTTGTAATTCTATCTACTGTTATCACTCTAAAAGTATTCGAATTAACAGTAACTCTAATTGCATGTTGCTTATTAGAAATATAAAAATTCTTTCCTTTTTTAATATAGTTTTCTAAAGTGGTTTCTTCTAATATTTTTTTAATCAGTATTTGGCTTTCATCAGTAGAAAAATTGGTTTTCAATTTCTTGTTTATCCTTTCGTAAACCAACTTTGTATAGCAATGCTTTTTTACAATCTCTTCTTTCTTAATTTTTATCATTTTAGAAATCTACAATTCTTCTAATTCTTTTTGGAGCTTTTTTGATAGACCTTGCACAACCAAATCATAAGAATGATTAATGAGTTCTTTTGCTAAATCGTCTGAAATATCACTCGAATTGAGTAAAACAGTGTTCCAATGTTTTTTACTCATATGATACCCTGCTGTAATGCCCTCAAAATCTTCTCTTAATGCAATTGCTTTTTCTGGGTTGCATTTTAGGTTGACTTTAGGATCGCCTTTTTCCCAAGAAGTTAAACCTGTTAATAAAAACATTTTATCCATCACTTTAAAAACTAACGTTACATCATCAAAAGGAAAATGTTCTGTTACCCCTTTTTTAGAAATACAAAAATCTCTCAATTGTTCTATGTGCATCCGTTTAGTTATTAAAATAATCTTTTTTATTACAATTTAAAAAGTATCTTTATAAACCAAATTTACAATTTTTTTATGACTGAAAATGATTTTTTAGACAACACCTCTATAATTAGTTATTCTGCAAAGAACTACGAAAAAACAACCTACAATGCAATTTCTGAGATTGTGTTTTCGGAAAATTCGGCTAGCACTAAATGGTTAAACACGTATGGAATACAGTTTCATGATGCCTATAAAAAAGTAATTCATCAGAATAAATTAGACGATTTTTTAATAAAATTATTAGGGGATGAAGAGCACCCGAACAAAGTAATTTTATTAGATAATTTACTATTTGTAACTACCAGGGTTTTAATTACCCAAAGTCAGAAATTAGATTCTGAACAAATGATTTTTGTTGTTTCTTCTGATTTTTTATGGTCTATTCAAGAAAAATCTGGAGATTATTTTGGTTGGATCCGTGAGCGTTTAGAAGGTAATAAAGGCATTGTTAGAAAGAAAAAAACAGATTATTTACTGTATTTGATTCTAGAATCTATAATTGATAATTACCAAAACACTTATGAAGTTAATGCCGATTTAAGTGCAGATAAACTAAATTCTACACATATAAAACCAACACCAGAGTTTACCTCTTTAGTAGAAAAAAGAAAACAAGAATTATTTAACTTTAAGAAAGCAACGTTAAGTTTAAGAGACACTATTATAAAATTAGAAAAGGTAGAAATTAAAGATTTTAATATAAAATACTTTAATGAATTAAAAGAGCAAACAAACAACTTAGTGTCTAATATAGATTTTGAATTACAAGAATTAGAGAGTAAAATAAACCTTATTTTTAGTATTCAAGGGCACCGTTTAAATGAGGTAATGAAAACACTTACTATTTTGTCTGTTATATTTATACCTTTAACTTTCTTAGCAGGAATTTACGGAATGAACTTTGAAAATATTCCTGAATTAAAATATAAATACGGTTATTTTATTCTACTTGGCGTTATGGCATTAGTAACCATAGTTTCAGTTTGGTATTTTAAACGTAAAAAGTGGTTTTAATGCTCTTTTTTAATAAAAAATCTAGAAATAACTACAATTAAAGATATTACACCGAAAATCAACAAAAACCATTTCACCAAATAAATGACTATATAAACTCCAAATCCTTTGCTAGAATTACTTTTTAGCAGTGTATTTATAATAGAATTTATCTTGTCAGAATTCGATATCACAAAATAAAAAACAAAAGACAACACAGATAATCCTAAAACCTTAAAAAGTTTTAAATTAACTTTTTTCATCTAATAACATCGCTGTTTTTTGCTAAATCTACTTTATAATTTTATATAAAATAGGCTTACTAGGTGTTGCATCATTTTCGAATGGTGCAATCATTAAGTTTAATAAATATTCACCGTCATCCACATCATTTGGCACAAATATAAACTCTGTAATAGTAGCATTCATTCTTAAATCACCAGAAGTATTCCAGAAAATATTGTGAACTTCTAATTTTCCGCCATCTTTTTCTTTATCTACAGAAGGTAAATCTATCAATAAGTGTTTAATTCCTTTTTCTACTAAATAACTAGACGCTTCATTAGATAAATAAGCAGGATTTGTATTAAAGTATCTGGTTTCTTTTTTGTCAGATAAATTTGGTAAAGTTCTTATTACAATGGCATCTCTCTTTTTATTTTTTAATGCTGTTTTTAACTGTTTTTCAGAAATTACAAAATCATTTCCTATTTTTTCAGGAGCCACGGTTACCAATTCAGCTAAAAAGAAATAATGTTTTAAATTTTGATTTACAGAGTGTACTTCTTTTGTAATATGACCAACACACTCGGTATGGGTAATATGTGAATGCGGGTTGAATTGAATATTATTAAAATTTACAACCGCGCCATTAGCCACACTAACTTCGTAACCATCAAAAGATGCTGGCCCAATTTTAGGGTCTTCAATTCCCCAAGCATTTATATTTTTTTTAGTAACATCTATAGGAATCGAAATATCTATAGGTTCCGATACATTTATTTCTATTTTTCTTGAATTATACTCTATAACCGCTTTCATATTTGCCGTACTTATTTTAGTAAATTTTAGTTTTTTACCACAAGATCAAATATAAGTTTTTAAATTTGTTTTGGGCATTTTAACAGTATTCAATCTTAATATTTAACAAGAATTAACAGCTAAAAAACTAGTTAACCATAAATAAATCTGAAGAAATTCCGTCTGATAAAAACTTCCCTTTTTGAGTTGTTTTTAAAACTCGGTTTTCAAGAATTAGTAATTCTTTTTCCAAATATTTTTCAGCTTGTTTTTCTAAATATTTTATATATTTCTCTCCAAAATCCTTTTCTATTTTATCAAAAGAAACACCCCAAATGGTTCTTAAACCCGTCATAATATATTCATTATAACCGTCCATCTTGGTTAATGTTTCTCTTTCTATTGGAAGTTTATTTTCTTGAATAGATTTAATATACTTTGTGTTATTTCTAACATTCCAACTCCTTTGAACTCCATCAAACGAATGTGCAGAAGGACCAATACCTAAATAAGATTTACCCAACCAATAAGACGAATTATTTTGACTAAAAAATCCTTCTTTACCAAAGTTTGATAATTCGTAATGCACAAAATTGGCTTTCTTTAATTCTTCAATTAAAATATAAAATTGCTCTTGCGCTTTTTCTTCATCAACATTTTTAATTTCACCTTTTTTAATTAAAGTGTCTAAAGCCGTTTTTGGTTCTACCGTTAAGGCATAACTAGATATATGTGGAATTCCGAAACTCAACGCCGTTTGTATATTTTCTCTCCATTCCTCATTTGTACAATCTGGAATTCCGTAAATTAAATCGACAGAAATATTATCAAAATATTGAGTCGCTATTTCAAGACATTTTTTTGCTTCGGATGAATTATGCGCACGATTCATCAGTTTTAAATCTTTCTCAAAAAAAGATTGAACACCAATACTCAGTCTATTTATTGGTGATTTAGAAAGTTCTATAATTTTTTCTTCTGATAAATCATCAGGATTTGCCTCTAGCGTAATTTCTGGATTCTCAACTACTGTATGATTTTTATAAACAGCATCAATTAAAGTTTGAATTTCTTCCGTATTTAAAACAGATGGTGTTCCTCCTCCAAAATAAATGCTTTCTATAATGGTATTTTTTAACTCGTCTTTTCTAATTTCTATCTCTTTAATTAAAGACAAAATCATATCTTCTTTCTTCTTTAACGAAGTAGAAAAATGAAAGTCGCAATAAAAACATGCTTGTTTACAAAACGGTATGTGTATATAAATTCCGGACATAAATTCAGTTATCAGTTATCTTTTATCAATTATCACGATTGCTTATTAATTCTAGTCGTCTTTAAAATTGAAAAAAGAATTCTCCCAATCTCATCAGCTTTTTCAAATAAAATATTAAAATCAACAAGATCTAAATCGTCACTATCTTTTAATAAATGTAACCAATATTTTGTTTCTAAACATTCTTTATAAGCAATTGACATTTTAGCAGAAAAATCTGCCTTAGAAATAGCACCGTTAGCTTCAACGATATTGGCTCCAACTGAAGTTCCGCTTCTTAATATCTGTTTTGACAAAACGTATTCTTTCTTTTCTGCCATTAACTTCTTGCTAAGTTTTACAATTAACAATGCAAGGTCATAAGATTTATTCTGTAACGGATTATTGGGTAATTTCATTATTTCTGATAATTGATTACTGATAAATGTTCATTGAAAATTTATTTTTTAACCCGTTTTTCATTTTGTTTTACAAAACTAGCCCAACCTGTATAGTTTTTTCCACCAACAACTATACCTGAATTGTAAAAGTGACAAACTGCAGCAGCTAAACCATCTGTAGCATCTAAATTTTTAGGTAAAGTTTTTAAATTCAATAAAGATTTTAACATCAAAGCTACTTGCACTTTACTTGCACTTCCGCTTCCGGTAACTGCCATTTTAATTTTCTTTGGCAAATACTCTGTAATCGGAATTTCTCTTGATAAACCTGCAGCCATCGCAACTCCTTGCGCTCTACCTAACTTTAACATCGATTGTACATTCTTCCCAAAAAAAGGTGCTTCAATTGCTATTTCATCTGGATGATACGTATCAATCAATTCAATCGTTCGTTCAAAAATAAGCTTTAACTTCAGGTAATGATCGTCGTATTTTTGCAACATTAATTCATTCATTTGAATAAATTCCATCTTTTTACCAACAACTTTTATCAAACCGAACCCCATAATTGTGGTTCCAGGGTCAATACCTAAAATGATTTTTTCTATCGCCAAAGTGGTAGATTGTTTTTGTTTTTATCATCAAACTTACTGATGATTATTTGTTACTTTGCAAACCATGTATAATTCGCTTTCATACAAATCTAAACAATTCTTTTGGTTGATAATAAAACTATCGATTGTAATTGGTTGCGGATATTTTATTTATGCAAAACTGGTTGATAACGAACAGTTAAAATTTACTGTCTTTTATAAAAATTTAATTGAAAATGATCTTTTCTCCATCGAAAACATATTTTTTATAACAGTTTTTACAGTTTTCAATTGGTTTTTAGAAATCTTAAAATGGAAATATTTAGTCGGTTTTGTAAAAGATATTTCATTTATAGAAGCCTCACAACAATCACTTTCTTCTTTAACAACTTCTTTAGTTACCCCCAATAGAATTGGAGAATACGGAGCAAAAGCAATGTATTTTAATAAAAAACACAGAACACAAATAGTAGGTTTAAATTTAGTTGGTAATTTTTATCAAATGTTTATCACCTTATTTTTGGGATGCATCGGTTTCAGTTATTTTATTTTTAACCATAAAATTAAAGTTGATTTCCCTCTCATTTTAAAAGGTTTACTTATAGCGGTTATTGTATTTTCTGTATTATTCTTTATACTTAAAAGAATCAATTTTAAGGGCTTTTCATTTGAAAAAGTAAGGAATTTTATAAAAAGAATTCCGTTGCCATTAAATATAAAAGTTGCTATTTTATCAATGCTACGCTTTATCATTTTCTCGCATCAGTTTTATTTTATATTACTTATTTTTAAAGTTGATATTTTATATTTTAATGCAATTTCGGCAATTAGTTCCGTTTATTTAATTGCCTCTACAATACCAATGTTATCATTATTTGATGTTATTTTAAAAGGTTCTGTAGCTATTTGGGTATTTTCATTTTTTAATATGCCGTCTCTTATTATTCTATCTACAACCACTTTAATGTGGATTTTAAATTTTGTGTTACCGGCAATTATTGGCTGTTATTTTGTGTTAACTTTTAAACCTAATTTTACAAAATGATTTGGTTGCTAATTTTCACATTTACTTTTTATGCTATTCTAATTATTTCTTTAGCACTGGGGTTTAAAAGGGTTTTAGAATTTAAAGAAACAGCAACTCTACAAAAAACTTCATTTTCGGTAATTATTCCTTTTAGAAATGAAGCTGAAAACTTACCTCTTTTATTAAAATCAATCGCTGAGTTGAATTACCCAAATGATTTGGTAGAATTTATTTTGGTTGATGATGCTTCTGATGATAATTCGGTAGATATTATTAACGATTTTTCCTTTTCGAAAGAAGGACAAGTTCTCAATACCAGTTCTCAAAAAAGTATAATCGCTAGAACTGACATTTGGATAATAAAAAACAATAGAACCTCTAACTCACCAAAAAAAGACGCTATTACTACTGCTATTTCTATTGCAAAAAACAAATGGATAGTTACCACAGATGCAGATTGTATTCTACCAGAAAACTGGCTAAAAACCTTAGATAGTTTTATTCAAAATAATAACGCAAAAATGGTAGTTGCGCCAGTTAATTACAACGTTGAAAACAATTTCTTAGAGCAGTTTCAATTATTAGATTTTATGAGCATGCAAGGAACTACTATTGGTGGTTTTGGTATAGATTTTCCGTTTTTATGCAATGGTGCAAACTTTGCGTACAAAAAGGAAAATTTTTTAAAACTAAATGGTTTTGAAGGAAACAACAATATTGCCAGTGGAGATGATGTTTTTCTGTTTGAAAAATTTATAAATGCTGATAAAAAGAGTGTTTTTTATCTAAAATCTAAAGAAGTAATTGTTACTACTTTTCCTGTAAAAACATGGAGAGGTTTAATTAATCAAAGAACAAGATGGGCTGCAAAGACAGGTAATTTTGGTTCTTTAAATGTAAAATTAATTGGGTTGTTAGTTTTACTAACCAACTTTGTTGTTGTTTACTATTTATTAAATGGAAACTTAGAAATGTTACTTTTTCCTTTTATGCTAAAAATAATTATTGACTTGTTTTTATTCTTGCCTACAATTGAGTTTTTTAAGCAGCAAAAAGGGTTTTATAAATGGTACCTTTTTGCAAGCTTATTGTATCCCTTTTTCAGTCTTTTTGTTATTTTTAAATCTTTATTTTTTAAATACAACTGGAAAGGAAGACGTTTTAAAAAGTAGCTTCTATTTTAAGAAAACAAATATTGCAAGCAAAAAAGTTTAGCCCTGATTGAAACAATTGTCTGAGCTCTTTTTTATCCTTTTTCAGGATAAAAAAAGCGAGTGTGTAAAGCAGGAAATAGCTTCTAATAAAAATATAAATTAGTTATTTAAAATAAGGCATTCATAATATCTTCAGCCTTAAACCAAAGTATTAAAGCAAAAGCCAAAAGCAATACTAAAAAAAGTCCTTTTGTTGGTTTTGTCTCTTTTTTTCTACCAAATTTTCTTTTAAATTCCATTTTTACTATTGCTTTTTTTATGAGTTCTTATTCTTTATCTACAATTTACTGTATGCTTTTTTTGGTTGCACGTAGCATTTCTCTTTTTCCTGGAGGCCCAGGCAAACGTTCTACCACAAAACCAACTTCTTGCATTGCTCTTCTTACACTTCCTTTTGCTGAATAAGTTACTAAAATTCCGTTTTCTTTTAATGCTTCAAACATTTTACGAAAAATTTCTACTGTCCATAATTGAGGTTGCACACGAGCACCAAAGGCGTCAAAATAAATTAAGTTAAATGTGTTTTTATCTTCGATATCTTCAAAAAACTGCTTTCTTTTTGTTAACGAAAATGTGTCAGAAATTAGATGCTTTTCTTCCCAAGAAATAGCGTGCATTTTTTTAAATGTTTCACTTTCTTTTTCTGCTTCTAAGACAGCTATAAAATTCATTTTCTCTACCTCTTCCGCAGTAACAGGGTACGCTTCAACACCTACATAATGAATGTTTTTTTTAGCTTCTAAATAGGTAATAAAACAATTTAGACCTGTACCAAAACCAATTTCTAAAATAGCAACATTATCTTCTGTAACTTCTCTTAACCCACTTTTTATAAAAACATGATAAGTTTCATTAATAGATCCATTTTTAGAATGATATTGCTCATCCCAATCTGGTAAATGAATGGTTGATGAACCATCTGATGTTATTAATATTTCTCTTTTCATAATTATTTTATTAGCAACTTTTTAATTTTTGGAATTGGCCCAATACAAGTAGTTTTATGACAAGTAATACAACTATTAACAGCATTGTTGTGTCTTACAATAAGTGAATCTTTTGATGTTTCAAACACCTTTTTAAAACTATCTAAATAAAAGTCTGAAAAGGCATTAAACTGACTATTTCTAACAGCAGCATCTGTTAATTGAGCTGTGTGAATGTTTAAAAATTCTTGAGGAAATTCCTTAGGTTCTTTACCCTCTAAAACAAGCTGCTTATTTTCTAGGCTTTTATCATACATTTTAAGCATTAGAGCAGCCATTTCAGACTGATTACCTCTTTTACTTTCTATAATAACAACCTCTTTTGACTCTTTCTTTTTACAAGATAAAATAGAAATCAATAAAAATAACAGTGTTATTTTTTTCATTATTTTCTCATTAAAACTCCATCTGCCTCAAACGTATATTCGATTTTAGGAGTTGTAATTTGTGCAATTTCATCCTTAGTTTTCCCTGCATCTTCTGCATAATGTTGTAATTCTTCTACAGAAGTTTCTTGTACAAATGCTTTACCATTTAAAACCACTTCTCTTCCTTTAGAATCTAAAGGCATAAAAAAACCATAATCTTTAAAACGAACCATAGTTTCTGTTTCTCCGTTTAAAGGCAACTTCATCCAACATCCTTTTTTAGAACAAACTTCCTTAATACTAGATGCAAATTTTACATTAATAGTATCACCAGCTTTCATAGTTTTAAACTTAGTTAATAGCTCTTCTGAAGTAATTGCATTGTCTAACGCAATTTTTTCACCAAAAGATTCATAAACTACTTCTTGTTTTGGTTCTGGAGTTTCATTTGCAGGTTTCTTAGCTTCTTTACAAGCCGTAAAAACGAATAAAACGACTAAACAAAAGGATATCAAAAATTTCATAATTTCTAAATTAAGTGAGTATCGAACAAAAGTACATATTTTAATGAGTAAAAGCAATGATTAGTTATATAGTCAGATGAATATTTTATGTACATTTGCTTAATAATTCAATCAAAAAGCATGAAATCTAATATAGAAATTCAACGTATAGAAAAATCGAAGATCGATTCTGTAGATTTTAACAATCTACCATTTGGTAGTGTATATTCTGACCACATGTTAGAGTGTGATTTTATAGATGGCGAGTGGCAAACACCTGTTATTAAACCTTATGCACCTATCTCACTAGACCCAGCTGCTAAAATTTTCCACTACGGACAATCTATTTTTGAAGGTATGAAAGCCTATAAAGATGCAGATGGCAGCACCATGTTATTTAGACCTTTAGAAAACCACAAACGATTAAATAAATCTGCAGAGCGCTTGGTTATTCCTGCTGTTCCTGAAGATGTTTTTATGGAAGGTTTAAAAAAATTATTAGAAGTAGATAATAAATGGATTCCTACAAACGAAGGAAGCTCTTTATATATTAGACCTTTTATGTTTGCCTCTGGAATTGGATTTCACGCTTCTCCAGCAAATGCTTATAAATTTATAATCTGTACAGCTCCTTCTGGTGCATATTTTTCTGGTAAAGTAAAAGTTTTAATTGAAGAAAAATATGCTCGTGCCGCAAATGGTGGTGTTGGTTTTGCAAAAGCTGGTGGAAATTATGCTGCTCAGTTTTACCCTACTCAATTAGCAATAGAAAAAGGCTACAATCAAGTAATTTGGACGGATGATAATACGCACGAATATATTGAGGAAGCTGGTGCAATGAATATTTTTATCAGAATTAATGACACACTAATTACTAGCCCTACAAGCGATAGAATCTTAGATGGAATTACACGTAGGAGTGTTATTCAGATTGCAGAGGACATGAACATTGATGTAGAAGTTAGAAAAATTACTGTTTCTGAAGTAATTGCTGCCGCACAAAGTGGTAGTTTAAAAGAAATGTTTGGAGCAGGAACTGCTGCGGTGATTTCTCCTATTGCAGGTTTTGGATACCAAGGTTCTGATTATGATTTACCAGAATTAGAAGCGCCTTTTGCAGGAACTCTAAAGAAAGCGATTACAGATATTCAAACAAACCAAGCTGAAGATCCTTACGGTTGGAGAGTAATACTGAAGTAAATAGTTAATAATTATAATTAGTAGTTAACTAAACTATTAATCTAAATTTTAACTAAAAAACATACAATACTAAAAGCATCAATTTATATTGATGCTTTTTTTTGTCCTTAAATCAGAATTAAGTAAAACGGTAACAACAAAAGTTTCACATCCTTTTACACAGTAAAACCATAGACTTCTTAAAAACGAAACGTTCACAATTAAAAATAAAGTAATTTTTATTTATATTAACCACTCCGACACAACTACCAAGAAAGAAAGACAGAAAAAAAACAAAAGGAAATTAAAAAATAAGGTTTCCGTTTTGCTACTCAAAATTATAAAACATTAAAATGAACTTTAAAAAAACGTCTCAAATATTTTTACTGATATTATTAATTTCCTCTAATATTATTAGTCAAACTAGAAAAACTATAGAACTTTCAGAAAACTGGACTTTTAAAAAAGGTGAAAATAAAAATGCAGAAAAAGTAAATTTTAATGATAAAAACTGGCAAAAAGTAACAGTTCCTCATGATTGGGCAATTTATGGTTCCTTTGATAAAGAAATAGACAAACAAGTTATGGCAATTACTCAAAACGGCGAAAAGGAAGCTACAGAAAAAACAGGTAGAACTGGTTCTTTACCACACGTAGGAACTGCTTGGTACAGAAATAAATTTAATATTTCTGAAACCGATATCAACAAAAAAATAATTTTATTGTTTGAAGGCGCAATGAGTGAGCCCCAAGTATTTTTAAATGGAAAAAAAATTGGAGAATGGGCGTATGGGTATAGTTACTTTTATTTTAATATTTCTAAAGATTTAATTGCAGGAGAAAATACTTTAGCCGTAAAATTAACCAACAAAGAGAACGCATCACGTTGGTATCCAGGAGCAGGTTTGTATAGAAAAGTAAGTCTAATCATAAAAGAAAAAGAAAGTATTAATCAATGGGGAACTTTTATTACAACTCCTTTTGTAAGTAAAAATGAAGCTAAAGTTCATATAAAAACAAAAGTTTCTAATGAATCAGGTGTATTGATAACTACAATTTTTGATGCAAATGGAAATGAGGTAAATCAACTCAAATCTGATATTCATTTTAATAATGAATTCGATCAAAATATAAAAGTTTAAAAACCTATTTTATGGAGTCCAGAAAACCCATATTTATACAAAGCAGTCACAAAACTTTACATAAAAAATCAATTAAAAGATGAAATCTCAACAAAATTTGGGATTAGAGAAATAAAATACGAACCCCAAAAAGGGTTTAGCTTAAACGGTAAAACAACAAAATTTAAAGGAGTTTGTCTACATCACGATTTAGGTCCTTTAGGAACAGCGGTAAATACCGCAGCTTTAAAAAGACAGTTGACAATTCTAAAAGACATGGGAGTTAACGCAATTAGAAGCTCGCACAATATGCCTTCTTTTGAGCAACTTCAACTTTGTGACGAAATGGGTTTTCTTTTTCTAGCAGAAAGTTTTGATGAATGGGCAAAACCAAAAATAAAAAATGGCTACAATCGTTTTTTTGAAGAATATGCAGAAAAAGATATTGTTAACTTAGTTAGAGCTACAAGAAACCATCCTTCAATTGTAATGTGGAGTTCTGGAAATGAAGTACCTGATCAATGGGGAGAAGAAGGTGTAAAACGCGCAAAATGGTTGCAAGATATTTTCCACAGAGAAGACCCAACAAGACCTGTTACAGTTGGAATGGATCAAGTAAAGGCAGTTATGGCTTCTGGCTTTGGAGCAATTATGGATATCCCTGGTTTAAATTACAGGGTACATTTATATGATGAAGCTTATAAAAGATTTCCTCAAGGGCTTTTATTAGGTTCAGAAACGGCATCAACAGTTAGCTCTAGAGGCATCTATAAATTTCCTGTAGAAAAAGCAGCAATGAAAAAATATACTGATTTTCAAAGTTCTTCTTATGACTTAGAATATTGTAGTTGGTCTAACTTACCAGAAGATGACTTTATCTTACAAGATGATAAACCTTGGGTTATTGGTGAGTTTGTTTGGACAGGTTTTGATTATTTAGGAGAACCAACTCCATATGATGAAAGCTGGCCTTCTAGAAGTTCTTATTTCGGAATTAATGACTTAGCAGGTTTGCCAAAAGACAGGTATTACTTGTACAGAAGTAGATGGAACACCAAAGAAGAAACCTTACATATTTTACCTCATTGGAATTGGGAAGGAAGAGAAGGTGAAAAAACACCCGTTTTTGTGTACACAAACTACAATAGCGCAGAACTATTTGTAAATGGAAAAAGCATGGGAATTCAAAAGAAACATCACTCTAGTCCACAAAATAGATATCGCTTAATGTGGATGGATGTAAAATACGAACCAGGAACTTTAAAGGTTATTGCTTATGATGAAGAAGGAAACCCTGTTTCTGAAAAAGAAATTCATACTGCTGGTAAACCTTCAAAAATAATTCTGAGCCCAGACAGAAAAATTATAAAAGCAGATGGAAAAGATTTATCTTATGTTACTGTTTCTGTAGTAGATAAAAACGGAATTGAATGCCCAACAGCAACTAATCAACTTAAATTTAAAGTAAAAGGAAATGCAAGTTATAGAGCTGCCTGTAATGGAGACCCAACTTCATTAGAATTATTTCACTTACCAACAATGAAACTTTTTAGTGGTAAATTGGTAGTAATGGTACAAGCTTCAAAAAAAGAAGGAGATATAGAATTAACTGTTACAGGAAAAGGGTTATTAACAGGAAAGTTAAGTTTAAGTTCTAAAAAAATGGATTTTTAATTTACACTCTAAAACAGAATTACATACAATTTTTCACCTCAGTAAGTCATTTACCATTATTTACTTTAACAATTATAGGCAAAACTAAAATTCTAACTAACGTTCAATTATCATCATTGTGAGTGGATATTAAACACTTTTTATTGATCTTAAAAATAACTTTCTATTTTAAAAAGGTAATGAATAAGTAATTAATAGATTGAGTGTAAAATAAATACAAAACACTATTTGTCAATCAAATAAAATACAGTACATTTGCACTCCTTTTTTAAGGAAAATTCAATTATTAATAAACAAAAACTAATAGTGTAATTATGAACACATTAAGTTACAAAACAGTATCAGCAAACAGCGCTACCGTAAACAAGGAGTGGGTTTTAGTTGATGCAGACGGGCAAACGTTGGGTCGTCTAGCTTCTAAAGTAGCAAAGCTAATTAGAGGTAAATACAAACCAAATTTTACTCCTCACGTAGATTGTGGAGACAACGTGGTTATTATCAACGCAGAAAAAATTGTTTTAACTGGTAACAAATGGAGAGACAAATCTTACATTCGTCACACAGGTTATCCAGGAGGACAAAGATCGTTAACTGCAACAGAAATGTTTGAGAAAGATCCTACAAGATTAATCGAAAAAGCAGTAAAAGGAATGTTACCTAAAAACATTTTAGGAGCAGCTCTATACAGAAACTTGTATGTATATGCAGGTGGAGAGCACAAACAAGCAGGTCAAGAACCTAAAGCTATTAACCTTAACGATCTTAAATAATGGATATAGTACATAAAATCGGTAGAAGAAAAACAGCTGTAGCTCGTATTTATCTTTCAGAAGGAAGCGGTAACATTACCGTAAACAAAAAAGATTACAAAAACTACTTTACTACAGGTACATTACAGTATAAAGTACAACAACCTTTAATGTTAACAGAAAACTTAGAATCTTATGATATTAAAGTTAATGTTTACGGAGGTGGTGTAACAGGACAAGCAGAAGCTATCCGTTTAGCTATTACTAGAGCTTTAGTTGCTATCAACGAAGAGCACAGATTAGTATTGAAACCAGAAGGTTTATTAACTCGTGACCCAAGAATGGTTGAACGTAAGAAATTCGGTCAGAAAAAAGCACGTAAAAAATTCCAATTCTCGAAACGTTAATATATCGCAGAATTTATTCTGCACTATATTATATCGAGAACTGTTATTATATTTTAATATTAAACAGTTTAGCATCTAAATAGTTAGGACTCGAAAGACTACCTAACTATTGATTTCAAAACAGAAAGTAAACACATTTAAGAAAATGGCAAACGTAAACATTCAAGAATTATTAGATAGTGGTGTACACTTTGGACACTTAACTAGAAAATGGAACCCAAACATGGCTCCATACATTTATACAGAACGTAATGGTGTTCACATCATCGATTTGTATAAAACAGCAGCAAAAATAGAAGAAACTTCAGAAGCTTTAAAAAAGATCGCTAACTCTGGACGTAAAATTTTATTTGTAGCTACTAAAAAGCAAGCAAAAGATATTGTTGCAGAAAAAGCAAAAGCAGTAAACATGCCTTACATCACAGAAAGATGGCCTGGTGGTATGTTAACAAACTTTATTACTATTAGAAAAGCTGTTAAGAAAATGGCTCATATTGATAGAATGAAGTTAGATGGATCTTTTGATGCATTATCTAAAAGAGAAAAATTACAAATCAATCGTCAGAGAGAAAAATTAGAAAAGAATTTAGGTTCTATTTCTGATATGACTCGTTTACCTGGAGCATTATTTGTAGTAGATATTAAAAAAGAGCACATTGCTGTAGCAGAAGCTCAAAAATTAAGCATTCCAATTTTTGCTATGGTTGATACAAACTCTGATCCTAGATTAGTAGATTTTATCATTCCAGCAAATGATGATGCTTCTAAGTCTATAGACAAAGTATTATCTTATGTTACTGATGCAATTGCAGAAGGTTTATCTGATAGAAAAGCAGACAAAGAAAAAGTAAAAGAAACTAAAGAAGTTGCAGCTCCAAAGGCAGAAAAAGCAGCTCCTAAAGCAGAAGTTACTGAAGCACCTGCTGAAGAAAAAAAATAATTCTAACTAAAAAACATACATAACATGGAAACAGTAAAGATTAGTGCTGCTGATGTTAAAAAATTAAGAGAAGCAACTGGAGCTGGAATGATGGACTGTAAAAAGGCATTAGTTGAGTCAGGTGGTGATTTTGATAAAGCAATTGATATTTTACGTAAAAAAGGTCAAAAAATTGCTGCAAAAAGAGCTGATAGAGAATCTACAGAAGGAGTTGCAGTAACAAAAATTAATGCTGATAATACTGCTGGTGTAGCAATCGTATTAGCATGTGAGACTGATTTTGTTGGTAAAAATGATGCTTTCGTTGAATTAGGAAGTCAATTTGCAGAAATTGCTTTAAATTATGCTGATAAAGAATCTTTCTTAGCTGCTGATTTTGGAGGAATGACTGTTGCTGATAAATTAATTGAGCAAACTGGTGTTATTGGAGAAAAGTTAGAGATAACAGCTTTTGAAAAAGTAGAAGCTGCTTATGTTGGTGCTTATACTCACATTGGTAAAATTGCAGCATTAGTAGGTTTATCTGCTGCTGTAGATAACGCTGATGTTTTAGCTAAAGATGTAGCAATGCAAGTAGCTTCTATGGGAGCATCTACATTGTCTTACAAAGATTTTGATCCTGCATTTGTTGCTGCTGAAACAGAAGCAAGAATTGCTGTGATTGAAAAAGATAATATTGAATTAGGAAGATTAGGGAAAACATTAAAAAATGTTCCTCAATTTATTTCTATGTCTCAATTATCTGAAGAAGTTTTAGCTAAAGCTGAAGAAGCTGCTAAAGCTGAATTAGCTGCAGAAGGAAAACCAGAAAAAATCTGGGATAGAATCTTACCAGGAAAAATGGAAAGATTTGTTTCTGACAACACTACTTTAGATACAGAGCAATGTCTTTTAGACCAAGCTTTTATTAAAGATGAAAAGAAAAATGTTGCACAATATGTTAAAACATATGGTGATGTTGAAGTAAGTACTTTTAAAAGAGTTACTTTAGGATAAACATTTATCTGTTATTCTTGGAAAAACAAGAATAAAATATTTAAAACCTCGCATTCTATAAATTTAGAATTGCGAGGTTTTTTTTGATTCCAAAAAAAGGAAACTCAAAAAAAAAGCTTAATTTTGCACAATTCTTATTTTCACAAAAGTGCAAATCTAAAAAATATAAAAAGCTTTATGCAATACAATAGAATTCTTTTAAAATTAAGTGGAGAAGCCCTAATGGGAGAAAGACAATACGGAATAGATCCTAAACGACTTTCTGAGTACGCAAAAGAAATAAAAGAAGTAGTAGAAAAAGGAATAGAAGTTGCCATAGTAATTGGTGGTGGAAATATTTTTAGAGGAGTTGCAGGTGCAGCAAATGGAATGGATAGAGTACAAGGAGACCACATGGGTATGTTAGCTACTTGTATTAACGGATTAGCATTACAAAGTGCACTAGAAGACCAAGGTGTTCATACACGTTTACAAACTGCATTAGAAATAAAGGAAGTTGCAGAACCTTATATCAAGAGAAAAGCAATTCGCCACTTAGAAAAAGGTAGAGTTGTTATTTTTGGTGCAGGAACAGGAAACCCATATTTTACAACGGATACAGCAGCTGTATTAAGAGCTATTGAGGTAAATGCAGATGCAATCTTAAAAGGAACTCGTGTAGACGGAATCTATGATGTAGATCCTGAAAAAAATAAAAATGCTATAAAATTTGAAAACATTACTTTTAAAGATGTAATTAAAAAAGGTCTTAAAGTAATGGATATGACAGCATTTACATTAAGTGAAGAAAATAAATTACCAATAATTGTTTTCGACATGAATACAAATGGAAACTTAATGAAATTAGTTTCTGGTGAAAAAATTGGTACTATTGTTAATACTCAATAATTAGAGTTTTTTTTATAAATTTACTGACAATGAACGAAGAAATTGAATTTATTCTTGATGGCGCTAAAGAAGCGATGAATAATGCTGTAGAGCATTTAGTAAAAGAATTAAGAACTATTAGAGCCGGTAAAGCAACACCAGCAATGTTAGCTAATGTAATGGTAGATTATTATGGTTCTCAAACTCCATTAAGCCAAATTGCAAATGTAAGCACACCAGATCCTAGAACCATATCTGTACAACCTTGGGAGAAAAACATGTTACAACCCATAGAAAAAGCAATTATGATTGCTAATCTTGGATTTAACCCAATGAACAATGGTGATATTATTATGATTAATGTACCACCATTAACAGAAGAAAGAAGAATAGGTTTAGCAAAACAAGCAAAAGCAGAAGCAGAACACGCTAAAGTGGGTATTAGAAATGCACGTAAAGATGCTAATAATGACATTAAAAAAACGGATGTTTCTGATGATCTTAAGAAGATTTCTGAAGATGATGTTCAAAAATTAACAGATGCTTTTGTAAAACAGATAGAAGAGAAACTTGCTGTTAAAGAAGTAGAAATCATGAAGGTTTAAGAAAAAACCTAATCAATTAAAAAGAGAGTGTTTCTTAGCACTCTCTTTTTATTTACACCAATATATATAGTTTTAACCACATCTACCTAATTTTTAATAAATGAATTTCTGGACAAAAGTTGCTGGCCTTATCTTAAGAAACCGTTATTTGGTTTTAATAGGTATTGCAATAATTACAGGTTTATTAGCTTCACAAATGAAATATATGAAATTTTCATATACAGAAGCCAACCTATTACCTGAAGATCATATAGCAAATCTAGATTACAATCGATTTTTAGAAATTTTTGGAGAAGAAGGTAACTTAGTTATATTAGGGATTAAAGACTCAACAGTATTTACTCCTAAAAAGTTTAATGCTTGGAATAATTTAGTACAAAAATTTGATAGTTTAGAAGAAATAGATTTTACAATTTCTATTGCTGATGTTCAAAAATTAAAAGCAGATAGAAAACAAAGAAAGTTTGTACTAGAACCTTTATACGATAAGGAACCAACAACAACAGAAGAAGTTCAAGAAATAAAAAAACAACTTTTTGAGAAACTCCCCTTCTACGATAATTTGCTCTTCAATAAAGAAACGGGTACATTACAAACCGCTATTTATATTAAAAAAGAAATCATAAATACCCCAAAGCGAAGAGATTTTATATTTAACACATTAATTCCTGCAATAGATAAATTTGAAAAAGACCACAATGTAGACATTCGAGTATCCGGAATGCCCTACATTAGAACTTTAAACGCACAAAATATACAAGATGAAATTCTACTCTTTGTATTAGGTGCATTAGGTATAACAGCTGTTATATTCTTCTTTTTCTTTAGATCTTTTAGAGCAACATTTATTACACTATTAGTAGTAATGACCGGTGTAATTTGGGCTTTTGGTTTTATAGGATGGTTTGGCTATGAAATAACTGTATTATCTGCATTAATACCTCCATTAATTATTGTTATTGGAGTACCAAATGCCGTTTTTCTAATTAATAAATATCAACAAGAGATAAAAAAACATGGTCAACAAGCAAAAGCTTTACAACGTGTAATTTCTAAAGTCGGTAATGCTACTTTAATGACCAACATTACAACTGCATCTGGTTTTGCAACTTTTGTTTTTGTGAAAAGTAGTTTATTAAGAGAGTTTGGTATTTTAGCTTCAGTTAACATCATTAGTATCTTTGTATTAGCATTACTAATTATACCTATTTTATATAGTTTTATGCCACTTCCAAAGAAGAAGCATTTAAACCATCTTGAAACAAAGTGGATTGAAAATGTAGTGAATTGGATGGAGAAAATGGTAAAAAATCAAAGAATCACAATTTATTTTACCACGGTTATTGTTATAATTGCTGCAATTATTGGTGTCTATAAAATAAAGGTTTCTGGAAGTTTAATAGAAGACATGCCTAAAAGTTTAGAGTTTTATCAAGATATAAAATTTTTTGAAAGTGAATTTGGAGGTATAATGCCATTAGAAATTTTAGTTGATACTAAAAAGGATAAAGGAGTTATGAGTTTGTCCACTTTAAAAAAGATGGAAAAAATAAATGAAGCCATAGAAGCATTTCCAGAACTTTCTAAACCAATCTCTATTACCAATGTAGTAAAATACTCTAAACAGGCTTATTACAAAGGGAACCCTAAATATTATCAGTTACCAACAAGTCAAGAACAAAGTTACATCTTTGCATATACCAAAAACTCAAATAGCGATGCTAGCATGCTTAAAAACTTTGTAGATTCTACAGGGCGCTATGCAAGAATAACTACTTTTATGAAAGACATTGGTACTGAAAAGATGAATGTAATTCAAGAACGTTTAAAAGAGGTTATTGCAAAAGAATTTCCATCAGATAAATATGAAGTTTCGGTTACAGGAAAAGCATTGGTTTTTATAAAAGGAACCAATTATTTAATCAAAAACCTAGTAATTTCTTTATCATTAGCCATTTTCTTAATCGCTATTTTTATGGCTTGGATGTTTAGATCTCCACCAATGATTTTTATATCATTAATACCTAACATATTACCGTTACTAATTACAGCTGGTTTAATGGGCTTCTTTAATATCCCTATAAAACCATCAACAATTCTTGTATTTAGTATTGCTTTTGGTATTTCTGTTGATGACACTATTCACTTTTTAGCAAAATATAGGCAAGAATTAATAACGAATAATTGGCGAATTAAACCTTCTGTATACGGAGCACTAAGGGAAACTGGTGTAAGTATGTTTTATACATCAATTGTACTATTCTTTGGTTTTTTAACCTTTACCCTTTCTAGTTTTGGAGGTACAATTGCATTAGGTGGTTTGGTTTCTGTAACTCTATTATTAGCAATGGTTTCTAACTTATTACTGCTACCTTCTTTATTATTAACTTTTGAAAAGAAAATAGCAAATAAAAAAGTTTTCAAAGAACCTGCCATAAGAATTATTCCTCCGGATGAGGACAAAATAAAAGAATAAGGTTTTATTATCACAAGAAAATTTACACAAAAATCGGATGTTATTATTTAACATCCGATTTTTGTATAAATAAAAAAAGCAGAATTTAACAATAAAAATTAATAGTTTTTTAAGATAAACCTATCTAAAACTACTTTAAAATATCATTGCCATCTTCTTACAAAAAAGTATCTTTACTCTTTACTAAAAAACATTTATTATGTATTCTATATCAGTTTTCTTAACAAAAAAATTATCTTTTTTTTGAGAGATTTAAGCCCATTAAGAAAATAAAATTCTTCTTAAATAGCGTCTTTATATAGAAAAAACAGCAGGAAAATATAACTTATTAATAACATATATTTATATCAATATTATAAGAATATGATAAACAGCAACGTAGCCGAACTTTTAAAATCGGAAGGATTATTACTACAAGAAGTAACCCTAAAAGGATGGGTTAGAACATTTAGAAGCAATCGTTTTATTGCTTTAAATGATGGTTCTACAATAAACAACATACAATGTGTTATCGATTTTGAAAACACAGACGAAACTACATTAAAAAGAATTACAACAGGTGCCGCTATTAATATAAAAGGGACTTTAGCAGCAAGTCAAGGAAAAGGACAATCTGTAGAAATTCAAGTTTCAGAAATAGATATTTTAGGAGATTCTAATCCAGATGAATACCCTATTCAACCTAAAAAACACAGTTTCGAGTTTTTAAGAGAAAATGCTCATTTACGTGTTAGAACTAATACATTTAGCGCTGTAATGCGTGTACGTTCTAAATTATCTTTTGCAGTACATCAGTATTTTCAAGAAAGAGATTTTAATTATGTACATACACCAATTGTTACCGGATCTGATGCAGAAGGAGCAGGAGAAATGTTTAAGGTTACAACCTTTAAAGACAATGAAGCGCCTGTAACAGAAGATGGAAAAATTGACCATTCTAAAGATTTCTTTGGCAAGGAAACTAACCTAACTGTTTCTGGTCAATTAGAAGCAGAAACTTTTGCAATGGCATTAGGTAAAGCTTATACTTTTGGACCAACATTTAGAGCTGAAAATTCAAATACAACGCGTCATTTAGCAGAATTTTGGATGATAGAACCAGAAGTAGCCTTTATGGACCTTGATGGTAATATGGATTTAGCAGAAGACTTTATTAAATATGTAATAAACTATGTTTTAGATAAATGTAAAGATGATTTAGCTTTTCTAGACCAACGTTTAACACAAGAAGATAAAAGTAAGCCACAAGCAGAAAGAAGTGAAATGAGTTTGCTAGAGAAACTAAAGTTTGTTGTAGAAAACAACTTTAAAAGAGTTTCTTATACAGAGGCAATTGATATTTTACGTAATTCTAAACCAAATAAAAAGAAAAAATTTCAATTCCCAATTAATGAATGGGGTGCAGATTTACAATCTGAACACGAACGTTTTTTAGTTGAAAAGCATTTCAAATGTCCGGTTATTTTATTTGATTATCCTGCAGACATCAAAGCATTTTATATGCGTTTAAATGATGATGGAAAAACAGTTAGAGCAATGGATGTTTTATTTCCTGGAATTGGAGAAATTGTTGGAGGTTCACAGAGAGAAGAGCGCTATGATGTTCTACTTGATAAAATGAAAGCACACGGAATCGAAGAAGAGCTTTGGTGGTATTTAGACTTAAGAAAGTTTGGTACAGCAGTACATTCTGGTTTTGGATTAGGTTTTGAAAGACTTGTACAATTTACTACAGGAATGAGTAATATTAGAGATGTAATTCCATTTCCAAGAACACCACAAAATGCAGATTTTTAAAAAAAACAAAAATTAAAGTACTAAAAAACGTCATTCCTATCAGAATGACGTTTTTTATTTTAACCTATTTCATATATTTGTCTATATGCTAAAACAAAGTTTACAATACAAGCTATTACAGAAATTATCTCCTCAACAGATACAGTTGATGAAGTTAATTCAATTGCCTACGCAAGCTTTTGAGGAACGTCTTAAACAAGAAATTGAAGAAAATCCTGCATTAGACACTGGTAAAGATGATTCTGATTCTATAGATGATGATTTATCAAATGAATATGATGATGCAGGAACCGAGAAAATAGAAGCAGAAGACATCAATATAGATGATTATCTGAGTGATGACGAAATACCAAGTTATAAAACTCAGGCAAATAATTACTCTGCAGATGATGAAGAGAAAAACGTGCCATATGCTAGTGGTACAAGTTTTCACCAATCCTTAAAAAATCAATTAAGTACATATACATTTAATGATGAAGAACTGTCTATTGCCGAATTTTTGGTTGGTAGTATAGATGACAGTGGCTATATAAGAAGAGATATTATAGACTTAGTAGATGATTTAGCTTTTACAGAAAATGTTTTTACAACCGAAGAAAAAGTAATCTCGATTCTAAAAAAAGTAGTACACACTTTAGACCCTATTGGAGTTGGAGCAAGGGATTTAAAAGAGTGTTTAATTATTCAATTAAAAAGAAAAGAAAGCAATAAAATTAGAAGTTTAGCCATTGAGATTCTAGAGACTGCTTTTGATCATTTTGTAAAGAAGCATTACAAAAAATTACAAGAAAAATTTAATATTTCTGAAGAAGAATTAAAAGAAGTAAATCAAGAAATATCTAAACTAAACCCTAAACCTGGTAGTTCTTATGCAGGTAATAATAAGATAGCAGAACAAATTGTTCCAGATTTTTCTATTAAGTTGGTTGATGGAGAATTAGATTTAGTTTTAAACTCTAGAAATGCTCCCGAATTGCATATTTCTAGAGAATATAACAATATGCTTAAAGGGTATCAAGAAGCTACTGTAAAAAGTAAGTCTCAAAAAGATGCAGTATTCTTTATCAAACAAAAATTAGATTCGGCTAAATGGTTTATTGATGCAATTAAACAGCGTCAGCAAACACTTTTAGTAACAATGAATACGATTATGCACTATCAGTATGAATATTTTTTAACTGGTGATGAGCGCAAGCTAAAACCTATGATTTTAAAAGATATTGCAGACAAAATTAACATGGATGTTTCAACCGTTTCTAGAGTTGCAAATAGTAAATATGTATCTACTCCTTATGGTACAAAATTGATTAAAGAATTCTTTTCTGAATCTATGAAAAACGACCAAGGAGAAGATGTTTCTACCAAAGAAATAAAAAAGATACTAGAAACCGTCATTTTTGAAGAAGATAAAAAGAAACCTTTAACTGACGAAAAATTAGCAGCAATTTTAAAAGAAAAAGGCTACCCTATTGCTAGAAGAACAGTAGCAAAATATAGAGAACAATTAGATTTACCGGTAGCTCGTTTACGTAAAGAAATTTAATGAAATTTCATAAATTCATATCTGTTATGCTGCACCCAATTGTAATTCCTACAATTGGAATAACCTTATATTTTATTTTAATACAAAATAGCTTTAGTAGAAACCAAAAATTTGCAGTATTAGGCTTAATTTTTATTACAACTTACATTGTTCCTTTACTCATACTGATACTTTTTAGAAGGTTTAAGCTAATAAAATCTTTTAAAGCTGATAGTATAAAGGAAAGAAAAGTTCCTGTTGCTATGATGATTGTGTTGTTCTATTTACTGGGGAATACCTTATATGGAATAGAGAATCTAAAAGACTTAGGAATGCTTTTTTATGCTACTTCTTTAGGCTTAGTATCCATATACATATTATTCGCTTTTAAAATAAAAACAAGCATTCATTTAATATCCATAGGAATCACTGTTGGTTTCTTTTACGTATTGAGTTTTATATATCAACAAAATTTAATAGCGGTAATTGTTTGTGGTTTGCTCCTCTCGGGGATGCTTGCAAGCGCAAGACTGCATTTAAAAGCACATACGCAAAAAGAAGTATATTTAGGCTTTGTGTTGGGTTTTTTAGCTCCAAGTATTGTTTTCTACTTTTTATAAAAGATAGAAAATTAGTCCAAATTTTAAGATTTTAGTATTTATAACCTCTCCGTTTATAGTACTATTTTTAAAGACTGGTGTTAAACCGTAATAAAGATTAATATTAAATTCATCATAACCTGTAGAAAGAGTTAATCCATACTGAAGTTTATTATAATTAGAAACATCCTTATATTTAAAGGTATTACCATTTACATCATCGAACTGAAATTTATTGGAGAAATTATATAGGAATTTTATCCCTGCATATATCCTCCAGAAACTATATTTTGTTGCCGTAGAAGTTCTCCATCTTAGTTCTAATGGAAGC
Source organism: Polaribacter atrinae (assembly GCF_038023995.1). Taxonomy (NCBI): domain Bacteria; kingdom Pseudomonadati; phylum Bacteroidota; class Flavobacteriia; order Flavobacteriales; family Flavobacteriaceae; genus Polaribacter; species Polaribacter atrinae. The sequence goes on along the minus strand of NZ_CP150660.1, from coordinate 2,872,082 downwards.
TCTACGTTGTGAGATTTAAACAAATTAGCACTAATAGTAGCATCACTACTAAAAACAGATGTATTGTTTATTTCCTCGACTTTTAATTTATGATTAAAGAAATCAAATCCATAACCTACACCAGCTGCTATAGATACATTACCTTGTTTATTTAGAATTAAATCTTTTAGAACACCAATGGAAAGTCCATATGAAAAATTACTCTTAAAGATCTCTTGCGGTTGATCTAAAAACTGAGCGTATGAAACTGCTACATAAATTTGATCTTCTGCGTACCTATCACCAAGATTTAAGGAATCTTTTTGGCTAAAAGCACCAATGACGTTAATAAAGATAAAAAGGAAGGTTAAGGCTGTTTTCATATACAAATTTAACGTATTATAAAGCGAGAATATTTTCTGAGTATTATAATTTCTGAAAAAAAACATAAAAAAAAGGATAATTCAATGAATTATCCTTTTTTTAAAAATTATATTATATAGATTACTCAGTCTTTTTTGAAGCAGAATAACTAATTTTAAGAGCATTTACATCTCTTAATTTTAATCTAATATCAGTAATTGTTCCTACACTAGATTCCGTATCTGCCTTAATAGAAGTTGTCATAAATGGAACTTCTGCTTCAGAAACTTTAGATCTTGCATTTATTATAAATGCTGGAACTTCATCTGCAGTAGCAATTTTATCATTCAATTGAATTCTATTATAACTTGTACCATATTTAACATCTTTGGCTTTACCTACATAAATAGTAGTTACCAAACTTTTATGTTCTAATTTCTTTACTTCTGTTGCCGAAGGTAACCTTGGAGCATCAATTTGTAAAGAAGTTTCTCTCATAGTAGTAGTTACCATGAAAAAGAATAACAACATAAATACAATATCTGGTAAAGCTGCAGTATTAACTGCTGGCATTCCTTTCTTCTTTTTTCTAAATTTAGACATACTGTTAAATTTTAAAAATTAATTTGTAGGTTCTTGATCTGAAATAATTTGAGGATAAGCTGTTTTTATAAATTCAACTTTCTTTTTCAAATTCTCATTAGTCCTATCATCCTTATAAGCTTCTTCAAGTTCTTCAAAAGGAGTACCGTATTTCTCAACACTTAACCTATTTCTTAAAAAACTATAAGCTTTTAACAATTCATCTTGAACAGTTAAATACGTCCCATATTCTGTTAATCTATCACTCTGTACCGAAATAATTGCTTTGTTAGGGTGATCTGAAGAAGAATCACTTCTTTCACCTTTACAATAACTACATGGTCCACTAGCAACACCATCTTCAACTTTACCTTCACCTCCACCATTATCTACAAAACCGATAGCGGCTTCTTTCAGGTCTTTAATATCCATTCTTTCGCCTTCAACTAAAAGCTCATTATTTCTATTAATGTTTACCTCAAAAATGTTTTTTTCTTTAATAACAGGTGGTACATAATCTGCTGGTGGTTTTTCAGAAAGTTTTTTAGAAACTCCTGAATCCACATTCATTGTTGTTGTTACTAAGAAAAAAATTAACAGCAAGAAGGCAATATCTGCCATAGAACCTGCATTAATTTCTGGATTCTCTCTTCTTGCCATATTATTATGATTTTATTAATCCTTTTACTAAATCGTATACAAAGAACAAACTAGCTACAAGGCCTAAACAAACGCTATACCATATTCCAGTTCCTACCCATTGGTTACTAGAAGCTCCAGCTTCACCACCAACAAGTACTTTTCCTTGTGTATCTAATACAGCATTACTATCTGCTAAAAAGTAAGCAAAAACTAATACTACACCTAAAGCAGCAACTCCTAATAAAGTCTTTTTCAAATTTTCTGGATTTGTAAAAAGGCTAAATAAAGAAAGCAACAATGTTGCACCTACTGCAAAGTAAAGTAATATAGTAGAAAATGTAACTATACTACCAACAGAACCACTTAAGGCTGCTGTATCTCCCTCATCAGTCATAAAGATGTTGACAAAGAGAAAGGCTCCAATTACAGCTATAACAGCTATAAATATGTTTAAAATTTTTGATAAATTATTTTTCATAATATATCTTATTTTTTAAATTTCACTAATAAATCTATTAATTGAATAGATGCATCTTCCATGTTATTTACAATACTATCGATTTTAGAAACGATATAATTATAAAAAATTTGTAAAATAATTGCTACTATTAAACCAAATACTGTTGTTAATAAGGCTACTTTAATACCAACTGCTACAACTCCAGGAGAAATATCATTTGCTACTGCAATCATATCAAATGCCTGAATCATACCAATTACCGTACCCATAAACCCAAGCATCGGTGCTAAAGCAATAAATAAAGATAACCAAGAAATGTTTTTCTCTAAAAGTCCCATTTGAACTCCTCCATAAGAAACTACAGCTTTTTCTGCAGCATCTACTCCTTCATCTACTCTATCTAAACCTTGGTAAAAGATAGATGCAACTGGGCCTTTAGAGTTTCTACAAACTTCTTTAGCAGCTTCTATACCACCAGAACTTAAAGCATCATCTACACTTGCTACTAATTTCTTAGTATTTGTTGTTGCCATGTTTAAATAAATAATTCTTTCAATTGCTATTGCTAAACCTAAAATTAAGGCTACTAATACAATTCCCATAAATTCTGGGCCACCCTCAATAAAACGTTGTTTTAATTCTTGGTGGAAAGTTTTTGACTCTTCAGCTGCTTCTTGTGCGAAAGTTGATTGAATAGCTCCAAAAAACATAAATCCTGTTACGGATAGGACATTTACTACTTTTTTCATCTTTGTTATAATTAATTTTTAATAGTTAACGGGTTAAAGATATTAATTTTCATCTCAAAAAAACAATATGAATGATAATTTAATTAAAAATAACCACTCTAATACTTTTGAGAGTGCCAAGTAACAAAAAAATATTGAGCATTTAAAAAAAAAATCAATCTATTTGATGTTAAAAACTTCATTTAACTCAATTATATCTTTAAAAATGATAATTATCAGTTAATTCGCCTCTTAATGATTTTTCAAAAAAATGTCTAAACTCTTCATCTGATAGGTTTTTATCTAATAAGTACATTAATTTAGCGATTGCAGACTCGGTGGTAATATCTCTACCGTTAATAACTCCCATTTCTAAAAGCAATAAACTAGTATCATAATGCCCCATCATTACCCTACCACTTTTACATTGGGTTACGTTTATAATTTTAATTCCTTTATCTATAGCCTTTTTTAACAAGCTTATAAAGCTTTCTGAATTTGGAGCATTACCAGACCCAAACGTTTCTAATACAACTCCTTTTAAATTTGGAATATTTAAAACACTTTCTATAACTACATTTGATATTCCGGGAAACAATTTTAAAATTACTACTTCATCAACCAAATTCTTTCTAACAATTAAATCATTTTCTTTATTCTTAGATTGATGAACTATATGCTCATTAAATTTAAGATGCACACCACTTTCTGCTAGTGGAGGAAAGTTTAAAGAAGTAAAAGCCTCAAATTGTTCTGAACTAATTTTAGTAGTTCTATTTGCCCTATATAATTTGTATTCGAAATACAAACAAACTTCAGATATAATAGGTACACCATTTTTGTTGGCACTTGCAACTTCTATTGAAGTAATTAAATTTTCTTTCGCATCTGTTCTTAAATCTCCTATAGGAAGTTGAGATCCTGTGAAAATGATGGGTTTTTGCAAATTTTCTAACATAAAACTTATTGCAGAAGAAGTATACGCCATAGTGTCTGAACCTGATAAAACAACAAAACCATCAAATTTTTTATAATTCTCTTCAATAATCTCTACAATACTAATATAATATTCGGTATTCATGTTTGATGAATCTATTGGCTCTTCAAATGAAATACTTTTTATACTACAGTTTAACTGTTGTAATTCTGGAATTTTATCTACAATCTGACTAAAATCGAATGATTTTAAAGCATTCGTTTTATAATCTTTAATCATACCAATAGTTCCTCCAGTATAAATGAGTAATATGTTGGGTTTCGTTGTCATTTTGTCATTTTTATTCTCCAAACAATAAATTGGAATACTTTATGTTGTAAATTTATCAAACAAAAATGAAATACAATTTTTAAACAATATAAATTATGATAGGTTTCTATATTTTAATTGGTGCAATTGCTTTAGCGAGTTGGTTAGTTAGTAATACTTTAAAAAATAAATTTAAAAAATACTCTAAAATTCAGCTTAGAAATGGGATGAGCGGTGCAGAAATTGCACAAAAAATGCTTGCTGATAACGGTATTTTTGATGTAAAAGTTATTTCTACACCTGGTAGATTAACAGACCATTACAATCCTGCAGATAAAACAGTAAATTTAAGTGAATCTGTTTACAACCAAAGAAACGCAGCTGCAGCTGCAGTTGCTGCACACGAATGCGGACACGCAGTGCAACACGCACAAGCATATAGTTATTTAACCATGCGATCTCAATTAGTGCCAATTGTAAGTCTAACTTCTAAATTCTCTCAATGGTTGGTAATTGGTGGTTTAATTATGGGAGCAGCCTCTGGATCTACCGGAATTGGTTTTTATATTGCCATTACTGGTTTGGTTTTTATGGGTTTTGCAACGCTTTTTAGCTTTATAACTTTACCTGTAGAATATGACGCTAGTAACAGAGCATTGGCTTGGTTAGAAAATAAGAATATGGTTAGTCAAGAAGAATTAGCTGGTGCAACAGACGCTCTAAAATGGGCTGCTAGAACGTATTTAGTAGCAGCTTTAGGTTCTCTAGCTTCATTATTATATTGGGGACTTCAAATTTTAGGAGGAAGAGATTAAGTATTGCAGATAATTTTTATCTTTCTGATATGCCAACCTAAATTCATATCCCTGCTAGAACAATATAATCTTTGACAGAAAAGTAATAACATTAATAAAATGTAAAATACAAGGGTAAATTTTATTTAAAAAAAATAAAAAACCTATTACTTATTTGTACAAAACAAGGTAACGAGAAAGTATTCTGTCACCTTTGACTTAAGGAAATAGTTTAAGCAGTAATTTTAAGAATATTCACCAGAAAGTGTTTGTATATTCTTTTTATTTGCTCTTAACTTTAATAAAACCATCCCTATATCTGTTAAAAAATCATTTTTAGAAAGCGAAAAGATTCTTTCTTGTGCTATTTTAGAACGTTTATAATTAGATAAAAATCTTTGTTTCCAAGCTAATTCGTAATTTAAAAGTAGTTTTAATTCATTTTTGACTAATGACTCATTTATAGCTTTACTTGCCATAATTGCAGATTCAAAAATGAACTTGTATCCTTCACCCACTATTGGATTAACTTGAGAAACACAATCGCCAACACAAACAAGATTGTTTTTCACAAACTTATCTAATACAGGTGTTATAGGAATACTTCCTCCTTCTACTTTATCATTATCCTTTCTAACTATTTTATGAATGTTAGGTAATTTTAAAATAGCATGTAAATTCTCTTTTAAATCTTTAATCATGCTTTTATCAAAAGTACCAAAACCTATAATTGCTCTTTTGTTTTTTAATGGAAAAATCCAACCATAACCACCTTTGTAATCTTTACCTAGTAATAAATGTAATTCATTTCCGTTCCCTAGATATTTAACATTATACTCCACACCTGTAGCAAGCTCTGTTATTTTAGGAATTAAACCTATTTTTTTACTCAAAACACCAATTGTACCAGAAGCATCTACAAAGATTTTAGCTTTATATTTATTCTTATTTTTATCTGTAACTGCTGTAAAATTATTTTCTAAATTGGTTGTAATATCTTTAACATAAATCCCTAATTGAATATCAACAAAATTCGTATCTATAGATGCAATTAATTCTTCATGTACATTTTTTTTATCTAAAATATAAGCATCAACTTTTATTTCCTCTTTTAAATATTTAGAATGTACAACAGCTTTATCAATCTTTTGAGCAACAACATTACTAGACAGTTCAAAATTTTCTAAATTCATAAAACTACCTAGTGTATTAAATGAAAATTCCAGTAAATCTTTTTTCCTATCCAAAAGGAGTGTTTTGTGTTTTTGACGACCTAATTCTCTTGCTAGTATTAATCCTGCTGTACCGGCCCCTACAATTATAACATCATAATTATTCATCTTAAAAAAAATTGAATCTAATCATTGAGTTTTAAAACCGCCATAAATGCTTCTTGCGGGATTTCTACATTACCAACCTGACGCATTCTTTTCTTTCCTTTTTTCTGCTTTTCTAGTAACTTACGTTTTCTAGAAATATCTCCACCATAACATTTTGCAGTAACATCTTTACGCAATGCTTTGGTAGTTTCACGCGCAATAATTTTTGCTCCAATTGCTGCCTGAATAGGAATATCAAACTGTTGTCTTGGTATTAATTCTTTTAATTTCTCTACAATTTTCTTACCAATTGTATAAGCGTTATCTGCATGTAAAAGCGCAGAAAGTGCATCTACGGGTTGTCCGTTTAATAAAATATCTACACGTACTAATTTAGATTCTCTCATTCCTATCGGAGAATAATCGAAAGAAGCATATCCTTTAGAAACTGTTTTTAATCTATCATAAAAATCGAAAACAATTTCTGCCAAAGGCATATCAAACGTTAACTCAACTCTTTCTGTTGTTAAATAAGTTTGATTGGTAATTTCTCCACGTTTTTCGATACACAAACTCATTACTTGACCCACAAAGTCTGATTTTGTAATAATAGAAGCTTTAATGAAAGGCTCTTCTACTCTATCCAATCTCGATGGATCTGGTAAATCTGTTGGGTTATTTAAAAGTAATATTTCGTTTGGATTCTTCTTTGTATAGGCATGATAAGAAACGTTGGGAACCGTTGTAATAACAGTCATATTAAACTCACGCTCTAAACGTTCTTGAATAATTTCCATGTGTAACATTCCTAAGAATCCACAACGGAAACCAAAACCTAAAGCAGCAGAACTTTCTGGTACAAAAACCAAAGAAGCATCATTTAATTGCAGTTTTTCCATAGAATAACGCAACTCTTCGTAATCTTCTGTATCTACAGGATAAATTCCTGCAAAAACCATTGGTTTTACATCTTCGAAACCATCTATAATTTCTTTTGTTGGGTTTGCGGCATCTGTAATAGTATCACCTACTTTTACTTCTTTTGCTGTTTTAATTCCTGTAATTAAATATCCAACATCACCTGTTTTTACAGATTGTTTTACAACTTGGGTTAGTTTTAATGTACCTACTTCATCCGCAAAATATTCATTATCTGTTGCCATGAATTTAATACGTTGTCCTTTTTTAATTTCTCCGTTTAAAACTCTAAAATAAGTTTCAATCCCTCTATAAGAATTGTAAACAGAATCGAAAATTAAAGCTTGTAACGGTGCGTCAGGATCTCCTTTTGGTGCAGGAATTCTATCAATAATTGCAGCTAGTATGTTATCAACACCAAAACCTGTTTTTCCACTTGCGTGTATAACGTCTTCTGGCTCACAACCTAATAAATCTACAATATCATCTGTTACTTCTTCTGGGTTTGCAGAAGGTAAATCTACTTTATTTAAAACCGGAATAATTTCTAAATCATTCTCTAAAGCCAGGTATAAGTTAGAAATTGTTTGTGCTTGTATGCTTTGTGCTGCATCTACAATTAACAAAGCGCCCTCACAAGCAGCAATAGAACGAGAAACTTCGTAAGAAAAATCTACGTGACCTGGAGTATCAATTAAATTTAAAACATATTGTTCTCCTTTGTGAACAAAATCCATTTGAATGGCATGCGATTTTATGGTAATTCCGCGCTCGCGTTCTAAATCCATATTATCTAATAACTGATCTTTCTTTTCTCGATCTGTTACAGAGCCTGTATATTCTAATAATCTATCTGCTAACGTACTTTTTCCATGATCTATATGTGCGATAATGCAAAAGTTTCTAATGTTTTTCATACTTCGTTTTCTAACTGCGTTCAACTGACAAAGATAGGTAAATAAGTTTGTGAATTAAATAACTAAAAGTATCTAATTGCTGCAATTACCATCTACTTGTTGCCACTTACAAGAAAAGTATTTGATAAACCTTATTAAGAGTGTTCATTTCTTTCACAAATAATTAAAAAAACTAGAAAGAGATTTACAAATCTCTTTCTAATTCTGCAATTGCTACCTTAAACTCATCTAAATTGATGCATTCATCTCCAGACTTATCGTACCCTTTTATCAATTCACCAGCTACAATACCTCTAAAAAAGCTACTAATATCTGCGTCTTTTAATAGGTCTTTTACTTCATCTTTGTTTAATTTACCGTCTTTATCTTTATCAAAAAAAAGAAAAGCTTCTGCCGGATTTTGAAATTTACTAGTAATTAAAAAACTGATTTTTTTTAATATATCTTCTTTTGCTCCCATAATTGTAATGATTCTATTATACTGTAATATATAATTTTTATTTTTAAACTACAATGCTTTTCATATTTCAAAGAGATAATTAACACGATGAAAATAAAAGCTATTTCTATTTCAAAAATAGAAGAAAATATTTTTCTACTTAAAGGTTGAAAAAAACACTAAATTTGCAAAAAATTAAATCGTTTTGATTAAAATTGGCAACATAGAATTACCAGACTTTCCTCTTTTATTAGCACCAATGGAAGACGTTTCTGATCCACCATTTAGAGCCTTGTGTAAAGAACAAGGTGCAGATGTGGTATATACAGAGTTTATTTCTTCTGAAGGCTTGATTCGTGATGCAGCAAAAAGCATCATGAAATTAGATATCTACGAGAAAGAACGTCCAGTTGGAATTCAGATTTTTGGAGCCAATTTAGAATCTATGTTAAAAACGGTAGAAATTGTAGAAAAATCGAATCCAGATATTATTGATATTAACTTTGGTTGCCCTGTAAAAAAAGTAGTTTCTAAAGGAGCCGGAGCAGGAATTCTAAAAGACATCGATTTAATGGTTTCTCTTACAGAAGCCATGGTAAAACACACCAACTTACCGATCACCGTAAAAACTCGTTTGGGTTGGGATCATGATTCTATTAGAATTGTAGAAGTTGCAGAACGTTTACAAGATGTTGGTTGCAAAGCAATTTCTATTCATGGAAGAACTCGTGCTCAAATGTATAAAGGAGAAGCGGATTGGAAACCTATTGCCGATGTTAAAAATAACCAAAGAATGCACATTCCTGTTTTTGGAAATGGAGATGTAACTTCTCCTGAAAAAGCGATGGAAATGAGAGATTCATACGGTTTAGACGGCTGTATGATTGGTAGAGCAGCTATTGGCTATCCTTGGTTTTTTAATGAGGTAAAACACTTTTTTAAAACAGGTGAACATTTAGCAAAACCTACGGTTGCACAACGTGTAGAAATGGCTAGAAGACATTTACAAATGGCTATTGATTGGAAAGGTCCTGTTTTAGGCGTTTTTGAAACCAGAAGACATTACACCAATTACTTTAAAGGGATTCCACATTTTAAAGAATATAGAATGAAAATGGTAACTTCGGATGATGCAAAAGATGTTTTTGCTACGTTTGATGAAGTACAGGCTAAGTTTGGGAATACAATTATTCCTCAGTTTTAGAATCTATTTACGAATTGATAATTTATAGAGGTTTCTGAATGACACCCAACTCTATAATTGGATTTTTTTACAGTTTTTTTCTTGTATTTCATGAACTACAAGAAAAGACTATAACTAAACAAAAAACAAATTAGATGTTTCTTATAATAAATTACTCTTTAATTTCGAGTGATTTAATGATTTCTATTGCATCATTAAAATAGAAAGGATAATAAGCTTCTTCAGACTGAAAAAAAACATAATACACTCTTTTATCTCCAATCATAATTGCATCTATGTGTGTTTCATTATTCCAGGTGTAATCTATGTTATATTTAATGTAAATGATTTCACCAAATCTTTTATCCTTCTCTCTTACAATCTTATAGTTAAAATCTGTTTTAAACTGTAGCTTTTTATTTTTTAAATACAAATTAATAGCATCTTCATAATTATAGACTTTTATGGAATCTTTGTTCTTACTATGAGCTGTCAAATTGTTACTCCAGTAATTGCCTTTCTTATTTTGATTTTGCTGATTAAACTCATAAATTGCTCTAGCTTTCTCTTTTTTTAAACTAGTGTCTTTCAACTTACTTAATTCAATTCTTTTCATTTTTTCTGCTCCCAAAGGCGAATACAATATCCAATTATGTGCATCGTAATAAATATTCCATTCTTTAGGAGCGGTTAATTTAAAATATTTATGACTTTTATCTGCTTGCTCTTTTGTTATTATTGTGTAAAATTTGTTGCTATTTTGTAAATATGGGTGTCTTTCTTGTTTTGTAGATTTACAAGAAAACATCAGTAATAAAGAAAACATTACTAAAAACCGGATGTTTTTTTTCATAGCTTATTATTTTTCAACAAACTCTTTAGAAATTCTACTGCTAGCTATTTTAGAAGCTATAAAACCTAGCACCGTAATAGTTGCTATCACAATAAAAAGATTAGAAAATCTAAATTCTACAGGATATGCAAAGTTTTGAGTAATCATAAATACGCCAAATTCTTTCTGAATAAAAACGATTATAATCCCCAATGATAATCCAACAATCATCCCTAGGAAGGTTAATAGAAAACCTTGTAAAATAAATATTCTTTTAATATCTTTTATAGAAGCCCCTAAACTAAAAAGGGTTTTTAGATTCGATTTTTTATCAATAATCATCATTATAATGGCACCAATAACATTAAACAATGCTATAATTACAATTAATGTAAAGATAAGATAAGACACAAAATTCTCTGTGTTTATTACCTTATAGAAAACTTCATTAAGTTGTTGTTTGGTTTGTACTTTAAATTGAGTTCCTAATTGTTCTTGTAATTGTTCCGAGAACAAATCAGCATTTAAATTATCTTTTAATTTAATTTCTACACCTGTTATTTGTTTCTCTTTAAAATTCAATAGATTCTTTGCATCCTTTATAGAAACAAAAACAAATTTACTTTCAAACTCTTCCGTACCAGAATACAAACCAACAATTTGCACATCTGTTTTATAAAAAGCGTTATTAGGATTGATAAAACCAACCCCAGGCTTAGGAACCATAATTGATAAAGGAGCTCCAAAATTTAAAATTCCTAATGATAATTTTCTCGAAATTCCATTACCAACCACTGCGGTATTTGGCATCTCATTATCTAACCAACTCCCTAGACTAATAACAGAATCTATGTGTGTAATAGAAGTATAACTTTCTTCAACTCCCTTAATATAAGCAATTTCATTCTTATCATTATACTCTAAAAAAACACGTTCTTCTATAATTTTAGAGGTTGCTTTAATAGATGTATTCTTTATTAACGCTTGATGAACATCATCCGTATATAAAAAGGTTTTTCCTTTATTAGAAGTAATTTTAATATCTGGATCTGAAACATCTAACAAACTATAACTAAATGTACGCAAACCAGAAAAACCAGAAAGAATAATAAACAAGGCTAATGAGCCTACAATCACCCCAAAAGAAGCAATAATTGTAATAATATTTATGGCATTATTACCTGTTTTTGTAAAAAGATATCTTTTAGCTATGTATAAGGGAAAGTTCAAATGATAAAATATATTTAACTTCTCTTACGTCTTGGTAAAACGCTAGGATCTTTGATAGGGTTACCATCTTCTCCTTTTAAAGATTTATCAATTTCCTCAATATAATCTAACGTATCGTCACCAAAAAACAATAATTCTGGCATTCTACGTAATTGATGTTTTGTTCTTTTAGCCATTTCATGGCGAATTAAAACAGTATTAGATTGCACTCCTTTAATAATTTCTTCTCTGTTGCTAGAAGGAAATACACTTAAATAAACTTTAGCGACTCCTAAATCTGAAGTTACATGAACCTTAGAAACAGAAATAATTATTCCTTTCATACCATCTTGAGCTGCTTTCTGTAAAACATCTACCAAATCCTTTTGCAATACTCCTGCAATTTTACGTTGTCTGTTCGTTTCTTCCATGCTGCAAATTTACACTTTTTTTATGGAGTGTAAATTTTATTTTTGATAGCATACATTACTAAACCTACTCTATTTTTTACATTTAATTTAGTAAACAAAACATCTCTATAACCATCTATTGTTTTCGGGCTTAAACACATAATTTCTGCAATTTCTTTATACGTTAATTCCGAGCATGCATGTTTCATAAACGTTAACTCTCGCTCTTTTAAATGTATTTCCACATCTCCATTACCAGAAAGTGATTTCATTAATAAATTGGTTACATTTTTAGTGTGATAGAATCCGTTTTCTGCAATTTCTACCAAAGCTTTCTCTAAAACCACTTTTTCGGTATCTTTTAACAAATAACCGATAGCACCAACTTTTAACATCTTTAAGATAGTAGCATCTTCATCTTCTACAGAAAGTGCCATTACATGTACATCATTATGGTTTTTAGAAATCCATTCTGTAGTTTCAATTCCATTCATTATCGGCATATTAATATCCATTAAAACAACATCCGGAATAAATTCTGGTGATGAAGAAAATTTATCAATTAATTCTTGTCCATTTTTGCAAGTATACAAGACTTTAAATTTACTAAAAGTATTTACCATAGCCGCAATTGCTTGTGAAAGCAATGTGTGATCATCTACAATAACAACTGAATATTTCATCATAACTTATATACTATATTTAAGGAAGTACCTTTATTTTCTTCGGAAGTAAAAACAGCAGTAGCTCCAATTAATTTTGCTCTATTTTTAATATTTTCTAGCCCTATACCGTTGGGTTTATTATCTAATGATGAAAAACCAACTCCGTCATCTTTGGCAGTAATTTCTAAATTTATGGAACCAAACTTTAATTCAACTGTTAAATTTGATGCCTTAGAGTGTTTTATGGTATTGGAAAAGAACTCCTGTAAAATTCGGAAAATAATAATGCTAGATTTTTCATTAATTATGTGTTCATTCCCTGAAATGATCAAGCTCGCATTTATAAATTTTAATCTATTAAAACGATCCATTTCTAATTGTAAGGCTTCTCTTAGTTTTATATTCTTTATCGCTTCAGGGTTAATTAATTTTGATAATGCTCTTACCTCTGTTAAACCTTTAGTAATCGTTTCGGAAACTTCGTGGATATTTTCTGAAGAAGCATTCTGCAGTTGAATTTTAGCTAAAGTTAATAACTGTCCAATATTGTCGTGCAACTCCCAACTAATATTTCTTAAAGTTTCTTCTCTAATTTCTATTTGTGTTTCTGAAATTTCTCTTTCAAACCTTTTTTTGTTTTCTGCTTGCAGTTCTAGAAGGCTATTCTTTCTTTTTTGAAAAACAGTAAACAATAAAATAATAAAAATAACAAAAGTGATGATTATTATAGTGGTTACAATTAAGATTATTTGACTCGCTTCTGACTCCATAGTGCTCCCAATATAAAACAACTATACATAAATATCACTAACACAAACTGAATATTATATAAATAGTCTATCACAGCCATAGAAGTACCTTTCATATTATTTAAAATAGAAGTAATTGGTATGGTACCTAAATAATAGAACAATAGTCCAAAAGCGATCCAAAAAGTAAGAGATCGCTTATAGTTAAGAATTTCATTAGAAGATAAAAAATCCTTATAAAATAAAAATAAAACAATAGCAATTAACAAACTACCAGAAATGGAGGCAATACTATTGTAAACTTCAAAATAAGTTCCTTGATACAAATAATAGAGCGTAGTTAAGAAATAAACTACATTAAAAAGAATTCTAACAACCGTAACTGTTTTTTGAGTTTTTGCTGAAAATAATATTTGTTTTGCAAATAAAAATAAGAAATTAAATTCGACAAAAGTAAGGGTATTATATACCCATAAATTGTCTAGTTCTAAATTATATTTCACATAGCTTGCAATCATCTCACAAGCAAACATAGCAATTAAGTACCCCAAAAAGTATTTTAAATCAACATCAAAAGATCTTTTAAAATAGAAAATAGCGTAAAGAACAATTGCTAAAAAATATAATATGTAAATTAATTTATCCAAAATATTACATTGGTGGTGTTGGTTTCAATCTATTAGCTCCAGAACTTTTAAGATCTTCTTGAGCACCAATAAAAGGTAAAAAAGAAGCTCTAACTACCTGCTTCGTTTCTTTACTACTAAATTGATCTAAAAATTTTGTAAAAGGGATTGCCTCTCCTTTATTAGAGTACAGAGGTTCATAAGCAACATTTTTCTTTTCTTTGGTATCTGCAGTTGGCATAAAAATTAAAGTCTGTCTACCTCTTAAAAGTTTATCATAATAATCTTTAGGATATGCTGCCGTAAAAATTCTAACACCCGTAAGCTCAATATCTTTTTCTTTTGATAATCTCTCTATATAAGCAATATATTGCTTTAATTGATTGATTTCGTAATAATGAGAAATACTCTCAATTTCATTAGCATCACCAGTAAGTTCTTTTCTATATTTATCTAAAACAGGTTTCTGCCCTACATCATATTGATGAAACATACTAGCCATTTCTTTATAAGTTATAGCATTAGAAGGTCTAGAACTATCAACTTCAGTAACCTGAGATGTTGCCTCAGATTTACAACTTAGTATAAATATTGATAAAAAAAATATTTGATAAAATTTAAAAAGTGTTTTCATAGCAGAATAGGAATAGTTGGGTTATTATTTATGAAAATACAAATTAAATTATAATATAAGAAGAGTTAAAACAAAAAACAACATTAATAACTAGATATCAAACACTTAAACAACCGACCACATATAGAAACATCACACCAAAGGGTGTTTTTCCTGTATAAATATAATGGTTTACACTAATACATTATTCTAAATTAATCACGAATTTTGAAGCATGAAATAAAAGAAAAAGTAAAGGGGGAAATTGCAAAACAAACACTTACTATTTTATAGAAAGTGTTTAAATTAAAAAAGTCTCAAAACATATGTTTTGAGACTTTTAATTTTTATAATTATTTTAGAAATTTAATCTGCTAAAATAATTACTTTATTATCTTTTAATTCTAAAGTTCCAGATTTAATTGCAATAGTTAGAATATTATCATCATCTATATGAATTTCATAATGTCCTTTAAATTGATCAAATTCTAAGTGTTCTTTACTATGAACATGAATTTTAACTATTCCTTCCTTTAAGTTAGAAACAACTGGCGCGTGATTATTTAACATTTGAAACTCACCATTCTCTCCAGGAACTGACAATGAGTCAATTTTTGCTGAAAATAATATAGCTTCTGGTGTTACAATTTCTAAAAACATATCTCTTATAGTTTACAGCCTTCAATTTGCAGTATTCAATCATAAAAGACTGAAGACTACAAAGTGCTGACTAATTTTATGCTTCTGCTAACATTTTCTCTCCAGCATCAATTGCATCTTGAATTGATCCTCTTAAGTTAAATGCAGCTTCAGGGTATTTATCTAACTCACCATCCATAATCATATTAAAACCTTTAATAGTGTCTTTAATATCAACTAAAACCCCTGGTATACCAGTAAATTGTTCAGCTACGTGGAAAGGTTGAGATAAGAAACGTTGTACACGTCTAGCTCTATGAACTACTAATTTATCTTCTTCAGATAATTCTTCCATTCCTAAAATGGCAATAATATCTTGTAATTCTTTATAACGTTGTAAAATTTCTTTTACAGCTGTTGCAGTATTATAATGCTCATCACCTAAAATTTCTGCAGATAAAATTCTTGAAGTAGAATCTAAAGGATCTACTGCAGGATAAATACCTAACTCTGCAATCTTACGAGACAATACAGTTGTTGCATCTAAATGCGCAAACGTTGTTGCTGGCGCTGGATCTGTTAAATCATCTGCAGGTACATAAACTGCTTGTACAGAGGTAATAGATCCTTTTTTAGTTGATGTAATACGCTCTTGCATTGCCCCCATTTCAGTTGCCAATGTTGGTTGGTAACCTACCGCTGATGGCATACGTCCTAAAAGTGCTGACACCTCAGAACCTGCTTGTGTAAAACGGAAAATATTATCTACAAAGAAAAGTACATCTTTTCCTTCTGATTCTCCTGCTCCATCTCTAAAATATTCTGCAATTGTTAAACCAGATAAAGCAACACGTGCACGTGCTCCAGGTGGCTCATTCATTTGACCGAAAACAAAAGTTGCTTTAGAACCTCTCATTCCTGGTTTATCTACTTTAGATAAATCCCATCCGCCTTCTTCCATAGAATGCATAAAGTCATCACCATATTTGATAATTCCAGATTCTAACATTTCACGAAGTAAATCGTTTCCTTCACGAGTTCTTTCACCAACACCTGCAAAAACTGATAAACCACCATGTCCTTTTGCAATATTGTTAATTAACTCTTGAATTAATACAGTCTTACCTACTCCTGCTCCTCCAAATAATCCAATTTTACCTCCTTTTGCATAAGGTTCAATTAAGTCGATTACTTTTATACCTGTAAATAAAACTTCTGTAGATACTGATAAGTCTTCAAACTTAGGTGCAGATCTGTGAATTGGCAAACCATCTTTACCTTCTTTTTTCAAATCACCTAAACCATCAATTGCATCTCCAGTTACATTAAACAAACGACCATAGATATCGTTACCAATTGGCATTTGAATAGGGTTACCTGTAGCTACAACTTCAGTACCTCTGCTTAATCCATCAGTAGCATCCATTGAGATAGTTCTAACTGTATCTTCTCCAATATGCTGTTGTACCTCTAATACTAAAATAGAGCCGTCAGCTTTTTTGATTTCTAACGAATCGTAAATTTTAGGAAGTTCATTATCCGTATTGAATTCAACATCAATTACTGGCCCAATAATTTGTGAAACTTTACCTGTTATAGTAGACATTATGTATCTAATTAAAGTTATTATTTTATTTAAGAGATTTCAGCCTCTTTTTTCAGATTGCAAAGGTAATTTTTTTGTCTTTAATTAAAAAAGATTTTCTTCTTTTTTAATTGAAAAAGAAACAAATAGCATAAACAAAAAAAACTCTGCTCAAAATGAGCAGAGTTTTATATTAAAATGTAGTTGATAATTATTTATCAGATAACTGAATAACTACTCTTCTATTTTTACTTCTTCCTAAACTAGTATTGTTAGATGCAACAGGATTTTTCTCTCCTTGACCAACTGTTTCTAATCTATTAGCGTCAAAACCTTTTTTCACTAAATATGCTTTAGCAGATTCTGCTCTTCTTTCAGATAAGTATACGTTGTAAGCTTCTGCTCCTCTACTATCAGCATAACCTTCTATTACAAAGATTACATTGTCTACAGAACTAATTAAGTCATAAACTTTGTCTAATTTACCTGCAGATGCTTTATTAATTTTTGCACTGTCTGTAGAAAATAAAATTTCTTTTGAAAATCCTGCTAAAGCTGCAATTTGCTCTGCTGTCATAGCGTCTTCTGGACAACCATTATTAGAAGCAACTCCTGCAAACTCAGGACATTTATCATCTTTATCTAAAACTCCGTCTCCGTCAGTATCTGGCCAAGGACATCCTGCATTAGCTGATGGTCCTGCAACTGAAGGACATTTATCATCTTTATCAGCAACGCCATCTCCATCTGCATCTGGACAACCTTTGTTAGCTTTAGTTCCTTTAGCATTAGGACACATATCATCTTTATCAGCAACTCCGTCACCGTCAGAATCAGGACAACCATTCATAGCTGCTAAACCTGCTACATTAGGACAAGCATCATCAGAATCTTTTACTCCATCACCATCCGCATCTGGACAACCATTAAATTCTGCTAAACCAGCTTCTTCTGGACAAGCATCATCTTTATCATATACTCCGTCTCCGTCTGTATCAGTTCCACCAAATTTAATTACTAAACCTAAAGAAGTTTGGTAATGTGCTCTTACTTTATCAGAAAAACCTTTTTTAGTTCCTGTTTGGAAGTTTAATCCTAAGTTATCATTAAACCAAGTGTTAAAACCAACACCTCCATTAATCATCCCTTCTCCACTAGAATCTACAGAAGTATAACCTCCACCTAAATATACATAAGGATCAAACCAACCTGTTTGACCAACTAAGTTATTTAAGTCATACTTTACAACTGCATCTACCCCCCAATAAAGGAAATCAACTACATCATCACTGTTTCTATATTTTTCAATTTTATTTAAAGACCCAGCTAACTGTAAAGAAAAACCTTTGTCTAAATATTTTTCTCCAGTAATTCTAGAAATAGATGGTAAAATGTTCCAATCTCCATTTCCTACTAAATCTTTTAGTTGATCACTAAAGTCATCTCCATTGTAAAAATCTACTACGTTTACACCAAAACCTACAGCCCACGGGTTGTTTTCATCTTGTGCGTTTACGTTACCAACTGTTACCAACGTAAACAAAGCTATCACAGCTATTCTTAATCGTTTCATTATCAAATTTTTAAATTAAAAGTTCGTTTTTATAATATGCAAAAGTAAACCCTTAAAAGGTATCTACAAAGACAAATCTACAAAATATTATTAAAACAATACATTTTATCAACTCTAAATAACCTACAATACAACAGCTATCTCAATAAAAGCTTTAATAACTTTTTTTTAAGACTCTTATAGCGCAAACTATAGAGTTAGAAATTATGGTTTTTAGTTTTAAAAAGAAGAGAAAACCAACAACCAGAAGTCTTATTTTAAAACCACAAAATTCTTTTTTCTACTACACTTCAACAACATCAATTCTATCATTTATATATATCAGTAATTTTTTATCTACTGTAAAATTCATAGATTTTAAAGTTCTTTCATATCTTAATAATTGTTGATGATGTTCTGATAAAGGATTACCTGTCTTATAATCTATGATAACTACTTTTTTATCTTCTACAAAAATCAATCTATCTAAAATAATAATCTGATTGTCTATGTCAACAATTTCTCTTTCATTAAAAACTCTAACTTTTTCTGAAAAATAAAGTTCTAATTTAGGATGATTTACAATATTGAAAATACTTTTTGAAATAAATGATTGTTGCTCATTATTTATTACACCTTGTTGATAATAAATGGAAATTACTTTTTCAACATCTTTTGATGTAATGATTTTGGATAAAATTTCATGAAATAAATTCCCGAAATCAATCGCTTTTCCTTGCTCTGTATTCCATAACTTAGAAGAATTTGCTAACAAAACAATATTATGTTCTTGCCAAGGAGTTGAAATAAATTTCTCATGAATTTCTGCAACCGAGCCTTCTTCTTTTTTTACACTAACTCGGTTTTCATCACCAAAAGAATACTCAGAGAGGTTGTCATTCCAAAGGTTTTGTTGTTTTAAGTAATTGATAAAAACACCTGAATAAAAATTGGTATTTTCTTCTCCTTTAGAGGATATTTTTTTATCTGTAATAACGTGTAATTGTTCTACAGCCCTTGTTAAAGTAACATACAATAGATTAAAATTATCTAACTCTAATTCTTCTCGTTGTTTATTATAAATATCTAAACCTCTTTCACTAACAATACTTAAACTCTTGCTGTAATCTACTAGCAACTCATCAAAACCATCATAGGATTCTGGCAATTGATTTAACCAAGATTTTGGTTTTATCTGTCTATATATATCAACATCACAAGGAAAAATAACCACAGGGAATTCTAATCCTTTTGATTTATGAATGGTCATAATCTGAACCGCACCGGCACTTTCTGGAGCAACAATACTTAAGCGTTCTTTTTTAAGTTCCCAAAACTCTAAAAACTCACCAATATCAGTTCCGTTTCTTTGCTGCTCTAAAACAACATCTAGAAAAAATTGAATATATGCATCCGAAGAATTTATTAAATTAAAACCTCTAATAATTTCTTCTATTTTCTCATAAAATGGCAATTGATGAAATGCCGAAATATTAAACGATACATCAAGTTTTTTTAAAGATTCTAAAATAGTCTGATTATCCGCTTTTGCAAATTCATTAAAAAAGACATGTTTAGGTTTTTCTATTTGTAAATGTTGATGTAAAAAATACAGCATTTCAAAACGTGTTTCCTCATCACTAGGGTTTTGTAAAACTTTTAAAACATCAACAATAAAAGTTACTTTTGCACTGTTTTTAAGCAGTAAGGTTTCTGATGAAACAATATCAATTCCCTTTTCTGATAAATAATTTGCCACCGCAACCCCATCTTTTCGGGTACGTGTTAATACGCAAATTTCACTCAAAGAATACTGTTCTTTTAATTGAAGTATTTTCTCTAAAACTTTCTGCGGATATTTTACTTTTTCAAGTTCTTTATCTTCATTTTTCTCAAGGAAAGTCAGCGATACTAAACCACCTTTTTTAGCATTTTCTATTTGCTTATTGCCTTCTATAAAAATATTTTTATACGATTCATTTTGAATAAAATTTGCCGTATGTTGAAAAAACGAATTATTAAAATTGATAACCTCTGAATAACTCCTAAAATTAGTTTCTAAATTTTTAATTTCTTTAGAAACATGAAAAGGATTCACTCTATCTGAACCCAGTTCTATAAACTGTTCTGCTTTTCCGCCACGCCATCTATAAATAGCTTGCTTACCATCGCCAACCAACAATAAATTACTATTTTCTTGCGCTAAGGTATTGTCTATTAAAGGAACTAAATTTTGCCATTGCAACACAGAAGTATCCTGCATTTCATCTATAAAATAATGCTGAAAACGTTGTCCTATTCTTTCGTAAATAAAAGGAGCCGGCTGATCTTTTATATTATCAGAAATTAGCTGATTAAATTCTGCATTCAATCGAATATTATTGTCTTCTTTTATCTGCTCTAACTCTGAATTGATATTATTTAAAACTGCTAAAGGAATGATGCTTTTTAAGGCCAACTTATTCATAGAAAATTGCTGATAAATTACCTCAGCATCCTTAAATAAACGAACAATATCTGGAACAATTTGATCTATCGAGGCTGCAATAGCATCAACAGTTGACTTTGAATAATATTGATTATTATCTATCGCCTTCTTAATCGTTTCACTTCGTTTGATGAAATCGATACCTACAGACTTCACACTTAAATCAGCAAAGAACTTAGGAATCGTTCCTCGCATAAAATTTTTATGCTCTAAATCATTATTTTCAATTAATTGAAGACATTCTTCTCCAACTTTTTTGATGGAATCTTTTAATTCCTTTTGCTGATGATAAAGCTTTGTTTTTAAATTGGTAAAATCTTCTAATTTTTTATCTGCAAGACTTCTAAAATGCTGTACATCATCTTCATTTAACAAGATTCTTGCAAACTCGCTTAAATCTCTAGAAATATCCCAAGATTTATCATCATCTGTTTTATCTAACGAATAATCTATTAAAAGATTGGTCAATTTTTTATCTGTACCAATCTTAGAAATTAAAACATCTACTGCTTCATTTAATAAAGAAACAGCATCCATTTCTACTTCAAAATTAAGAGACAAACCTAAATCGAAAGCGAAATTTTTAATTATTTTATGCGTAAAACTATCAATTGTAGTAATAGAAAAAGCAGAGTAATTTTTTAAAATTGCATCTAAAATCTTTTTACTCCTTTCCTGAATAATTGCTTTATCAATCGTAATTTCATCAACAATAATATTCAATAAATCATTTTCCTCACCATCTGCAAAATCTTCTAAACTAGACAATACACGCTCTTTCATTTCACCAGCTGCTTTGTTGGTAAACGTGATTGCTAAAATTTTCTGAAACGAAAAAATATCATCAGAAGTTAATAAAACTTTAATATATTCTTTTACGAGCGTAAAGGTTTTTCCACTTCCCGCAGAAG
Organism: Polaribacter atrinae; assembly: GCF_038023995.1. Taxonomy (NCBI): domain Bacteria; kingdom Pseudomonadati; phylum Bacteroidota; class Flavobacteriia; order Flavobacteriales; family Flavobacteriaceae; genus Polaribacter; species Polaribacter atrinae. The sequence goes on along the minus strand of NZ_CP150660.1, from coordinate 2,850,233 downwards.
CGTTATAAACCTGAAAGGATGATGTATTTTGCACAATTTATTTTACTGCAAAATACAAATTCAACACATAAATTCAACTAAATTTTCTGTTTTATTTTATTTCGATTAACTTAAAATTCTCCAAATTTGCGCCACCAAAAAAGTAACTATAAAACCTGCAATAACAGGTAAAATAGTAGCCACAACTGCCCACTTTGTGCTTTTTGTTTCTTTATAAATGGTGTAAATCGTTGTACTACAAGGATTGTGCAACAAACTAAACAACATCACATTTACAGCTGTTAAAAGCGTCCATCCACCACTTCTTAGAATATCACCAGTGGCTGTTACAGAATCTAACTCAAACATTACACCAGCTCCGGCGCCACCAACGGCACCTGTTACCATTACGGTTAACATTAATATAGAAGGAATAACAATTTCATTTGCAGGAATAGCCACTACGTAGGCTAATAATATAACTCCATTTAAACCTAGTAAAAAACCGAATCCATCTAAAGAATTTATTAAATGTACCGCAATGCTTTCATCACCTATAAAAACATTAGAAATAAGCCATATTACCGCTCCAGCTGGTGCTGCAAATACTATTGCTCTCCATAAAACAATTAACGTTCTATCTATTAAAGAGGTATAAATGGTTTTCCAAAAAAGTGGTGTTCTATAAGGCGGAAGTTCTAAATTAAATGTTGAAACCTCTCCTTTTAAAACAGTTTTAGACAATGCCCAAGAAAAAAAAAACATAAAAAAGATTCCTAAAACGGCAATTCCAACTACGGCAACCAAAGAAATTAAACTTGAATATGAAGAAGGCACAACAGCTCCAATAAAAATCGTTGCTAATAGAATCTGCGTTGGCCAACGACCATTACACAAAGAAAAGTTATTTGTAATAATTGCAATTAATCGCTCTCTCGGACTGTCAATAATTCTAGTTGCTACAACTCCGGCCGCATTACAACCAAACCCCATCGTCATAGTTAGCGCTTGTTTACCATGTGCTCCTGATTTTTTAAAAAGTGAATCCATATTAAAGGCGACTCTAGGTAAATACCCAAAATCTTCTAACAATGTAAACAACGGAAAAAAGATTGCCATTGGTGGCAACATTACTGCAATTACCCAAGCAACAGCTAAATAAACACCATCAATTAAAAAACCAGACAACCACCAAGGAAAACCAGCAAAAGACGCACCTTCTTTTAATATTGGATGAATGGTATCTAACAACAAACTAGCTAACATTGATGACGGATAATTTGCACCAATAATAGTTAACCAAAGTACCAAACCTAATAACAATAGCATAATTGGAAAACCCCAAATTTTACTAGTTACTATTTTATCTATTTTAGCATTTAAATAAAAAGCACCTTTTTTATTGTCTTTTACAACTGTTTTTTCAACAATCTTTGAAGCATCGGCATAAATTGCTTCTGTTAAGTTATCATGAAAATCATCACCAATTTGCCAACGCAACTCGTTTGATAGCTCTATAATTTTATCAATATTTTTTGTTCCCATTTGCTAAGATTAAATAAAATCACCTGTTTTTAAGGCTTCTAAAATATGTGTATCTCCCTCTAAAACTCTAAAAGCTAACCACCTGCTATTTGAAATATTTGGATATTCTTCTTTAATAGCATTACTCAATTTTTGCACAGCATCTTCCACATGTTTTGGAATACTTTTTATTTTATAAGGTTTGCAAACTATTTTTCCGTTCGCTAAATCACTAATTGCTGCTATTAATTCTGGAATCCCTTCTTTAGATCTTGCACTTGTTGGTACAACAGGAATTCCTAATTCTCTTGATAAACTTCTATGATCTATGTTTATATTATTTTTCTCTGCTTCGTCCATTAAATTTAGACACAAAATAGCGTTTGAAGAAATTTCTAAGATTTGCAACACTAAATTTAAATTACGTTCTAACCTACTTGCATCAACAACAATAACAGTTAAGGTTGGCTTACCAAAAAGAATAAAATTTCTAGCAACCTCTTCATCTTCCGATCGAGACATTAAAGAATATGTACCTGGTAAATCTATCAACTTAAATTTTTGTTGCTGATACTCGAACGCGCCTTCGGCTCTTGTTACTGTTTTCCCGGGCCAATTACCTGTATGCTGCCTTAAACCTGTTAACGCGTTAAAAACAGTACTTTTTCCGGTGTTTGGGTTTCCTGCTAATGCAATTACAAAGTCTACATTCTCAGTATCTACACCCAGTTTTTTAACTCCCTCTAAAGTATGATGTGCACAAGTGTCACAAGCTGATTTTGTTGCTGTTTTCATTTTTTTATGCTTTGGTAATTAAAATTTTAACTGCCTGATCTTTTCTTAAAGCAATAGCAGTTCCTTTAATTAAAAATGCTTTTGGATCACCTAACGGATTTAACAAATCTATACTAACCGTTGCTCCTTTTACAAAACCCAAGTCTAATAATCTTCGTCTATTTTCTCCTCTACACTCTTTAGAAACACCAATAATTGTTGCTTTCTGGTTATTTTCTAAATTAGATAAACGCATCGTATCTTTTTCTATAACATCTGCTTTATCTAAAGAAATAACCGTAATATTTTTTGCCACTATTGGTGATAACACAAATTGCTCGCCCTCAGATTCAAAAACAATACGATTCTCACTAATCTCCTTCATATAAACCTGAGAATGCAAATGAATATGTTGCGCTAAAATTTGTTTGTAAATACTTGTAGGCTCATCTTCTATATGAATAATTTTTCCGAAGTTTAAAATAGGCAAATCGGCAAGTAACATTCCTTTTTTCTTCGGAATTTTACCAGCCTTAGTAGGTATTGGATCCCCATGAGGATCATATCTTGGATTTCCTAAAAGCGTAGATAAATTCTCTACTTCTTCACCTGATAATTCATGTTCTTTTTTCTCTGCTCTACGATGCCATTCTGTTTTATGAAACCCTGTTTTTTCTGATAAATATTTTTCCCATAAACGATGTGCTCTCACAATTCTTAAAGCATACTCATCTCCGTCATTCGTTAATGAAAAAAGTTCATGTTCTTTCTGGATTAATCCGGTCTCTAACATGGTATCAATACTTTCTAACAATAAACTATGACTAAAATCTAGTTCATCAAAAATGGTATTTATTGATGTTTTAGGATCGTGATATAGCAGCTTTAAAATATCTTCAATAGCCGTTTTCTCCGTTTCTTTACGTGCTTTTAAATATTTAAAAAAGAGTCCATTTTTAGGGTTAAAAATAAAATATAAGACTAAAATAACGCCAAAAAACACTAAAAGCGCTACTATTGGGTTGTAGGTATTCATATTTTTTTAATATATAAATTGTTAGCAATTTTGTTTGAGATTGATAGTTTAATATCATCTACCTTTATAGAAACTGAATCATCAAAATCTTCTTTTTCTAATACAGTAATTTGTTTCCCTAGTGTGATGCCTTTTTTATCTAAGAATTTTAAAAATTCTGATGAGGAATCATCAACACCAATACAAATTCCACTTTCATTCTTTAATAAAGTTGAGAGTAAACTCTTCTCAACCGTTTTTAAATTCCCTTCTTTATCCGGAATTGGGTCTCCATGAGGATCATGCGTAGGAAAACCTAAAAAAGCATCTAATTGCTCTATTAACTTTGGAGACTTAATATGTTCTAACTGTTCTGCAACATCATGTACTTCATCCCAAGAAAAATTTAATTTCTCCACTAAAAAAACCTCCCACAACCTGTGTTTACGTACAATATTTGCGGCTATTTTCTTTCCTAAATCAGTTAATTTAACTCCTTTATACTTCTTATACACAACAACTTCTTTTTCAGACAATTTTTTAATCATGTCTGTAACAGAAGAAGCTTTAGTTTCTAATTTCTTAGCAATAGCATTTGTACTAATTCCTTTATCGGAATCTAACTCTAAATGATAAATAGCTTTTAAATAATTTTCTTCAGAAAGTGTAAACATCTACTAATTTTATAACACAAAGATAGACTTTTTTAATTTAATAAATATATTTTTAGACAAGTCTAAAAATTAAATTACATTTGTCAAAATTATTTATCAAATGAAACTAAAAAAACTTATTTTATTTACAACTCTTATCAGCTTAAACTCCATCTTCTCTCAAAATAATTCTATTTCTGGTAAAATTTATAATAACTCAGATGCATTGCCTTATGTAAATGTCTATTTAAAAAACAACAAAATTGGAACAGCTTCTAACGAAAATGGTTACTATGAATTAAAAAACATTTCTAAAGGAAACTATACACTTATAGCTAGCAGTGTTGGTTATAAATCGAGATTTATTAAAATAACTATTGATGAAAATCAAAAAATTACTCAAAACATCTATTTATCAGAAGACAACTCTTTAGATGAAATTGTGATCTCTGGAACCATGAAACCAGTTAAAAAATTAGATAGTCCTGTACCTGTAGAAGTGTATTCTCCCACTTTTTTCAGAAAAAACCCAGCACCATCAATATTTGAATCCTTGCAAAACGTAAATGGTGTTAGACCACAAGTAAACTGCAGTGTTTGCAACACTGGTGATATTCATATTAACGGATTAGAAGGCCCTTATACGTTTGTTTTAATAGACGGAATGCCAATTGTAAGTGGCTTATCTACCGTCTATGGATTAACAGGGATTCCGCAAGCATTAATAGAACGTGTAGAAATTGTAAAAGGTCCTGCTTCTACTTTATATGGTTCTGAAGCCGTTGGGGGGAATTATTAATATTATCACTAAAAAACCATCTTCTGCTCCATTATTAACTTTAGAATCTTACGCAAGTTCTTGGGGTGAAATAAATACAGATATTGGTTTAAAATATAAATTAGGAAAAACAAATGGGTTATTAGGGATTAATTATTTTAATTACAAAAATCCTATTGATAATAATAAGGATGGTTTTACAGACCTAACCCTACAAGACAGGATTTCTATTTTTAATAAATTTAATTTCGAAAGAAAAAACAATCGTGTTTTTACTGTTGCCGGACGTTATGTTTACGAGGATCGATGGGGAGGAGAAATGAATTGGGAGCCAAAATACAGAGGAGGTACAGAGGTTTATGGTGAAAGTATTTACACAAGTAGATGGGAAACTTTTGGAACGTATCAATTACCTACAGATAAAAAAATAAATTTACAATTTAGCGCAAATGGACATGATCAAAACTCTTATTACGGAGATACTTTCTACAAAGCAGACCAATTTATTGCTTTTGGTCAATTGACCTACGACACTACTTTTGGGAAAAATCATGATGTACTAATGGGAGTTGCATATCGTTACACAAATTACGACGATAATACAACTGCAACTGGAAGCGATACAAATAACGCTCCTTCAATTACACACTTACCTGGTGCTTTTATTCAAGATGAAATTACTTTATCCTCAAAAAGTAAAATACTTTTAGGAGCAAGGTATGACCATAATAATATACATGGAAGTGTTTTTTCTCCAAGGGTAAATTACAGATGGAATTCAGAAAACAATGAAGATGTACTTAGAGTTAGTATCGGTAATGGTTTTAGGGTTGCTAATGTTTTTACAGAAGATCATGCTGCACTTACAGGAAACAGAGAAGTTGTTTTTGAAGACGAATTACTACCAGAAACTTCTTGGAATGCTAACATTAACTACGTTAAAAAAATAGTAACCAATAGTAACACCATTATTAATTTAGATGCCAGTGCTTTTTATACTTATTTTGATAATAAAATAATTCCGGATTACGAAACAGAACCAACACAGATTATGTATTCTAATTTAGATGGTTATGCTGTTTCTAAAGGAATTTCTTTAAATACAGATATCAATTTAAGAAATGGACTTTCTATTATAGCGGGTGCAACATTAATGGAAGTATCTACCACAGAAAACGGAATTACAGAAAAACAATTATTAACTGAAAGTTTTAGTGGTACCTGGAGCATTTCTTACAAAATAAAAGCTATTGATTTAAAATTAGATTACACAGGTAATGTATATGCACCGATGGATTTACCTTTAATATCCGACAATAAAGATATTGAACCAAGATCACCAACATCTCCATGGTACAGTATTCAAAACATACAGGCAACTAAGAAACTTAATGACGAATTTGAAATTTTTGGAGGCGTAAAAAATCTATTAAATTTTACACCTGCTGCCAATAGCATATTGAATGCTTCAGAACCATTTAGTGAAAATTTCGACCCAGCGTACGTTTATGCCTCTAACCAAGGAACTCGTATGTTTTTAGGACTTAGATATAAACTACAATAATGATAAAAACGCTTCTTTTCTTTTTTATTCTTTCTACAGGAATGCTATTTAGTCAGAAATCTAATACATTATTGAGTTTTTCTTTTGAAGAAGCTTATAAGTTACAGGAAAAAGAAAAGAAGCCACTTGTTGTTTTTTTTCACACCAAGTGGTGTAAATATTGCTTTGCTATGAAAAAAAGTACTTTTATGGATAAAAAAGTTATAGACTTATTAAACCAAAATTTTTACTTTATTACTTTCGATGCAGAAAGTACAGACACGTTAAAAATAAAGGATAAAACATTTAAAATTAAGTCAGGAGTTCATCAGATAGTAGAAGTGCTCGCTTCTAAAAACAACACAATTAGCTATCCTTCTACTATTATTATAAGTACAAACAATACTATTGAAGAGCAGATAGACTCTTTTCTATCAGCAGAAGAAATCACTAAAATATTAACAAGTTACATAGTCTCAAATAAAAATCATAATGGCAAATTACCATAAGATAATAGAAGAAATTAATGCTTAGATTCCCAAATACGTTTTCTTCCAGAGCTAGAATTACTATTACCACCACTTAGAGAAAAACGATATGTAATACCAACAGAACCATAAGTATGAGAACGTTGGCTTTGAAACCTTTCTTCATTATACTTATGCATTACCCCCCCTTGTAATCCAAAATGATCAGAAATCCAGAGTGTACCACCAATACCAAAATTTAACGTTGGCAGTAAATGTTTAGATTGTATAAGACTACCTCCAATTAACACATAAAGATTAATAGTATTTTCCGAAGTACCAAAATCATATCTAACCTCACCATCATAAGTAGTATATTCTTGATTATCATTAAAATCACTAGAAATACTCCCTGCTAATGTTATATTCTTAAATATATATGTAGCAACTGATAGTCTTGGAAACTGAGGAATAAGTCTACCTCCCATATCCGCACCATTTTCTACAGAATAAAGAACAGAACCAGTACCAATTGTTACAGCCCATTTATTAACCTCATTCTGACTAAAACTATTTAGCGTGAATAAAAAAATAAGTGTAAAAAGTATATGTTTCATTAGTGTTATCTTTTTTATAGTGATAGAAAAGCAATTTGCAATTTCTACTATTTTTTTTTGCAAATATATTGATTTAAGAAAGAAAATAAAGTGCTGTGTTTTTTTTTTAACTTAAAGTTTGATTTATTCGAATATAACAAAAATAGCATCCAATAAAATGTAAATTCATAATTTTCAACTCAATACCTTACATTATAACTTACACATTACAGATGTAATTATAATAATAAAATTCAATTACATAATAAAATATAAATCTCACTTAACAATCTTTTTAAATATTTTTTACAAGAGATTATGGCTCACATAAAATAGTTTTAAAACATTTTCTATTTAACAAATTCAAATTAATATCTTTGCTAAAATATTTCGGGTTGAGCAAGCAGAACATTGTAAATCAATATCAAAAATCTGCGAATGTATCGCAGATAATTAACCAACTTCAACAAGACAAAAACCATTTTCAAATATCGAATTTGGTCGGGTCTTCGTTGTCTTTTGTTATTTCAGAAACTTTTAAAAAGGCAGACAAACCTTATCTTTTAATCTTTAACGACAAGGAAGAAGCAGCTTATTACCTTAACGATTTAGAACAATTGTTAGGTGAAAAAAATGTGCTTTTTTACCCAGGATCATACAGAAGGCCTTACCAAATAGAAGAAACAGATAATGCCAATGTTTTATTACGATCAGAGGTTTTAAACCGAATTAATTCGCGTAAAAAACCTGCTATAATTGTAACATATCCAACTGCTTTATTTGAAAAAGTAGTTACAAAAAAAGAATTAGAAAAGAATACTTTAAAAGTTGCCGTTGGCGAGAGTTTATCACTAGATTTTGTTAACGAAGTGTTATTCGAATACAAATTTAAACGTGTAGATTTTGTTACAGAACCTGGAGATTTTTCTGTACGTGGAGGAATTATAGATGTGTTTTCTTTTTCTAATGATGAACCTTATCGAGTAGAATTTTTTGGTGATGAAATAGACAGTATTCGTTCTTTTGATGTAGAAACGCAACTTTCTAAAGAAAAACTAAAGAAAATTTCTATAATGCCCAATGTAGAAAACAAAACATTGGAAGAAAATAGAGAGAGTTTTCTAAAATACATCTCTTCAAAAACAGTCATTTTTGCAAAAAACACCGACTTATTAGTTGGTAATCTAGATAAGTTTTATCAAAAAGCAGAAGAAGCTTTTCTTAGTTTATCCAAAGAAATAAAACACGCAAAACCTAGTGAACTATTTTGTGATGGTAATTTTATAAAAAATCAATTACACGAGTTTTCTTTGATAGAAATGTCTCCGAAAGTGCAATCGAAAGAATTGTTAGAAATTGAATTTAATACCATTGCACAACCTTCTTTTAATAAGCAATTCAATTTATTAATTGATAATTTAGAAGAGTATCATAAGGCAAAATTTACCAGTTATATATTTTGTGCCAACGATCAGCAAGCAAAACGTTTTCATGATATTTTTGATGATGCAGAGCAAGAAGTACATTACGAAACCGTTGTTTTTCCATTATACCAAGGTTTTGTAGATGTAGATAATCGTTTAGTTTGTTACACCGATCATGAAATTTTTGAACGTTATCATAAATTCAGATTAAAAAACGGATATGCTAAAAAGCAAGCCATAACGCTTCAAGATTTAAACAAACTAGAAATTGGCGATTATGTAACGCACATGGATCACGGAATTGGAAAATTTGGTGGTTTACAAAAAATTGATGTCCAAGGTAGAAAACAAGAAGCCATTAAATTGGTCTATGGAGAAAGAGACATTTTATATGTAAGTATCCACTCGCTTCACAAGATTTCTAAATTTAATGGTAAAGACGGTAAAGCACCTAAAATATACAAATTAGGTTCTGGTGCTTGGAAAAAAATAAAACAAAAAACAAAAGCCCGAGTTAAGCATGTTGCCTTTAATTTAATTCAATTATACGCAAAAAGAAAACTCCAAAAAGGATTTTCTTTTGGACCAGATACTCACATTCAACATGAGTTAGAAGGTAGTTTTATGTATGAAGATACGCCAGATCAATTTACAGCAACACAAGCCGTAAAACAAGATATGGAAAAAGAACAACCTATGGACCGTTTGGTTTGTGGTGATGTTGGTTTTGGTAAAACAGAAGTTGCCGTAAGAGCAGCTTTTAAAGCTGTAGATAATGGTAAGCAAGTTGCAATTTTAGTACCAACAACCATACTTGCTTTTCAACATTATAAAACCTTTACCGAGCGTTTAAAAGATTTTCCTGTTAGAATCGATTATTTAAATCGTTTTAGAACAGCAAAACAAAAAACAGAAGCTATAAATGGTGTAAATGATGGTTCTGTAGATATTATTATCGGCACGCATCAACTTACCAATAAACGTTTACAGTTTAAAGATTTAGGTTTATTAGTTATCGATGAGGAGCAAAAATTTGGTGTTGCAGTAAAAGATAAATTAAAAACGTTAAAGGAAAATGTAGATACTTTAACCTTAACCGCAACTCCAATTCCTAGAACATTGCAGTTTAGTTTAATGGCTGCAAGAGATTTATCGGTTATAAAAACGCCGCCACCAAACAGGCATCCTATAGAAAGTAATGTCATTCGTTTTTCTGAAGAAACAGTACGAGATGCTATTGCTTACGAGATTTCTAGAGGAGGACAAGTTTTCTTTATTCATAATAGAATAGAGAATATTAAAGAAGTTGCTGGTTTAATTCAGCGTTTGGTACCAAATGCAAAAGTGGGTATTGGTCACGGACAAATGGAAGGTAAAAAACTAGAGGGATTAATGCTCGGTTTTATGAATGGAGATTTTGATGTTTTGGTTTCTACAACCATTATAGAAAGTGGTTTAGATGTACCAAATGCCAACACTATTTTTATTAACAATGCCAATAATTTCGGATTGTCAGATTTACATCAAATGCGCGGTAGAGTTGGTCGTTCTAACAAAAAAGCCTTCTGTTATTTTATAACGCCTCCGTATCACATGATGACGGATGATGCCAGAAAACGTATAGAAGCCTTGGTATTATTTTCAGATTTAGGAAGCGGAATTAACATTGCCATGAAAGATTTAGAAATTCGTGGAGCTGGAGATTTATTAGGTGGCGAACAAAGTGGTTTTATAAACGATATTGGTTTTGATACCTATCAAAAAATATTGCAGGAAGCTATTGAAGAGTTAAAGGAGAACGAGTTTAAAGAGTTGTATCCTACAAATAATTCCAAACCAAAAGAATACGTAAAAGAGGTTACAATTGATACTGATTTCGAGATTTTATTCCCAGATGATTACATCAACTCTATTACAGAAAGACTGGCTTTGTATAATAAATTAGGTGAGCTAAAATCTGAAGAAGAATTACAGGTTTTCGAAACTGAAATTATAGATCGTTTTGGAGAAATCCCTACGCAAGTAGAAGATTTATTAGATTCTGTTCGTATAAAATGGTTAGCCAAAGAACTTGGTTTAGAAAAAGTGATTCTAAAGCAAAAAAGAATGATGGGCTATTTTGTAGCCAATCAACAAAGCGAATTTTACCAAACAGATGCATTTACACGCATGTTAAAATACGTGCAGCAGAATCCTAAAAGCTGTGTGATGAAAGAGAAAGAATCTAAAAACGGATTGCGATTATTAATCACTTTTATTAGAATTGATACTGTAAAAACCGCATTGGGAGTCTTACAAAAAGTTTAGATTTCTTTTTAGAAGCTATTTCCTGCTTTCCACTGTATCTTTTTGCATAAAAAGCAAAAGGATGTCGTTTCAATCAGGGCTAAACTTGTTTGCAAGCGCTTTGTCATTCCTGCGAAGGCAGGAAACCATACATAAGTTTGCTTAAACAATTAAAAACCTATAACAGAGATGTTTGTGTCATTGCGAAGTTTACTTTTTTGTAAACTGTGGCAATCTCTGACTAAACAAGAGATTGCTTCGTGCCTCGCAATGACACTAATTAAAAACACAAAGTTTAGGCTTGTTCGCTAACTACTTTCACCTTTTCCTTTTAAAGGATTGTAAATAACCTTACTTATAGATTCCTGCATTCGCAGGAATAACAAAGAAAACTGAGTTCTAAATAATTTCCATTTTCTGCAATAAGAAAGAAGCATTCATGTTTTTACAAATCCCGTTTTTTAAGGTGTAGTCGAAATGCAATTCATCATTTATAATTTCTGCATCAAAATAATAGTTTTTAATGTCTGAAAACTCATTTTCTAATTCGCACAAACTCACATCATGAGTAGCAATAATTCCGGTGGACTTCGATTTTGTTAACTTTTCAACAAACTTTTTAGAACCAATTGCCTTGTCTTTACTGTTGGTTCCTTTTAAAATCTCATCTAAAATGATAAAATAATCTGTCGTTTTAATTTCATCAACAATAAACTTTAAACGCTTTAATTCAGAATAAAAATACGACTCATCTTCAGTTAAAGAATCTGTAGTTCGCATACTTGTAATCAATTTTATGGGAGCATATTTAAAACTTTCTGCACACACGGGCAAACCACAATTTGCCATTACAATAGATAAAGAAATGGTTCTTAAAAAAGTACTTTTTCCAGCCATGTTTGCACCAGTAACTATAAAAAATTGTTCTTTATCAATAGTAAAATCGTTGTCAATTCTTTTATCAACCTTTAATAAAGGATGTCCTAAATTAGTAGATTCTATAACTCCTTTTTCAGCAGTAATTTCTGGAAAAATAAATTTTGTATGGTTAAAATGAAAGTTTGCTAAAGAATTCTGAGCATCAAAAAAAGCAACCACAGAAAACCATTTATCTACCGTGTGTTTGTAGGTCGTAATCCATTTTTCTACTCTGCAAGCATTAAAGATTTCAGATAAAAAAAGTCCGTTACCAGCCACAGAAATTAAAATATTATTACGCTGATCAAATCCATCTAAAATTTTAGAAAACTCTTTAAAAATTGTTGAAGCTTTTTTACTCTCTGAATTAATAATTGCTTGTTTTTCTACTAAAACTTTAGAAGTAAATTTTTCGTTTTCAATTTCATTTAACAGTACGTGATATTGCTTAAAAGTTTCTCTTACTTTATCAGTATCCGTATATAAATTACTTGTTTTTTTAACAAATGCTGCTGTGATAAATAGTCCAACAAAAAACCAAAGAATTAAATAAGTAAACGAAACAAATCCAAAAGAAATTAAACCAATTAAAACTAAAGAAACTACCGAAAAACCAATTTGTACTCCCTTTAAAAAAGCAGGTAAAACTGCTGTATAATCCTGAATCCAATTTACAATAAAACCAGATGTATCTTTTGTGGTTATTAAACTTGCCAAAGCAGAAAAATGCTGCCTCCAAGTTACTTTTGTAGCTAATTCTTTAATAGTATTTTGCTTCTCTACAATTCCGTCTGTTTTATTTTCTGTAAACGTATTTGCAAGTAGTTTCTTCCCCTCGCCTGTTACCGTTCTATTTGCAAATTGAAAAAACGAACCAACACCAAACAAATCGATATCATTACTATAATAATGCGTTGGGTTTACAAATTCCTCTCCAGATTCTAAATGATGAAAATTTCTATTTAAAACCTCTAGTTCTGTATTATTAATGTAAATCTTAGCTTTAACAATAGCTCGTTTCCTCTGTAAACTAACATGTTTTACTACCAAAAAACCAAATAATAAAATCCCTAAAAAGGCGATGATAAAAACATCTGGATAACTACCAAAAGTTAGATACACTAGAAAGCATGTTGTTAAAAAAACAGCAAATCTAAAAACACTTAAGTTTACCGATTTACGTTTTAAAATGGTTGCTTCTTTTTCTAATGTTAACTTTTCTTGACTATAAAAATCTACAGGGGTTTTCATTCTTTTAATTTCTTTCTAAAAATTTAATTTCTAAGTTTTTGGCTAAATCTCTACCATAAATAACAGCATTTTCTATCTCATCAAAAACGGCAATTCTATATCTTTTATTTTTAACATCCCAAATATTAACTTCGCATTCTTCTCTTACATTTAAAAATGTAGAAACTCTATCTAATTTTCTTATTCTTTTCCATTTTCCAAAGCCAACAGGTCCTACAGAATAAAATTTTCTATATTTCATTTCTTGAAAATTAAAATGATGACTTTCCAAAACCGAAAACTTAATACCAAGTATAATTAATGTTGTAATAGAAAACACATTTGACCTTAACTTATTAAGAGGAAACGAACTTTCTATAATAAAATATTTATACACTAAAAACAACGTTAATGAGTAGAAAATTGCCGCAAGAGCTCTACTGAATATAGATCTTTTGCCAAAGTGAATAATTACGTTTTTATCCTTCAAAACTTAATAACCAGATATTCCTCCAGATAAACTTAACACATTTAATGCTGGATATTTTTTCTTTAACATTTTTGTTGCTCTGTAACTATTAATTCCTCTTTGACAAACCATAATGTAGGTTTTAGCAAAATCTACTTCTATAGTACCTACATTAAACTCATTAATAGGAATTGTTTGATGCACTTTAAAAGGTAATTTTAAATTCGGTAAAACTGCTATTAACTCTAAACTTGAATCTTCTAATCTTTCTTTTAATGCTGTTGCTGATATTTGTAAATCTGAATCCAAAATAGCACAAGCTGCATCAAAATAGGTTTGTATTTTAAATAAATTTGAAATCTTTTCTTTTAAAACAATTGGCTTTAACTTCATTTTTAATTGTGTATTTTGAAGCGAATTGTAAATCAATAATTCATTTGCTAACGGTTTTCCAATACCTGTTATCAATTTTAAAACTTCATTTACTTGTTGCGTAGCAATGAGACCAACAATAGCGTTCATCGTTCCCGCTTCTGAGCAATTAGGAACATCTGTTGCCATTTCGGGAAAAGCATCTCTTAAATTGGCTGAATAACTTCCGTCTTTTTGTAAAACATTAAAAGTAGCTACATAACCATCAAACTTATACAAAGAACCATATACTAAAGGCTTATTTTTAATAACGCAAGCATCATTTAACAAATATTTTGTAGGTAGAGAATCTGTACCATCTACAATAATATCAAAAGTAGAAATCAACTCAAAAACATTTTCTTTTGTAATTGGTGTATCCGTAAAACTAACGGTTGTAAAAGCGGCTCTTTTTTTTATAAATTCTGATAAAACTGCTGCTTTTGATTTGCCAACATCTTCTAAAGCATAAAAGACTTGTCTGTGTAAATTAGAAGCATCAACAGTATCAAAATCTACCAAATGAATTTTTCCAATTCCGCTTGCGGCTAAATACACAGCAATCGGACTTCCTAATCCGCCACAACCAACCACTAAAACAGATGCATTTTGTAGTTTATCCTGACCTTCTTTACCAATCTCAGATAAAGTAATTTGACGTTTAAAAAGTTGCTCTTTTGTTACACTCATTCAGCTCACAAGATAGTTAAATAAAAAAAGCCATCACAAAATTGCAATGGCTTTTAATTATCTCTAAAATATGTTTGACTTACTTATATTTTATCTTCATAAAAATTAAGTATAAAGCTAAAATTGCTGTAATAGAATTCGCTAAAATTATTGATAAACTATGTAAATAAACACCATAAATTGAACATAAAACAACTCCTATAAAAAAAACGATATACATGGTTAAAGAAAGTCCAGAGGTATCTTTTGTCTTATATGTTTTAAATACTTGAGGTAAAAATGATGCCGTTGTAAGTACTGCAGCAATTAAACCAATAACTTCATGTAGATCAATCACTACTTTTTATTTTATAATATATGAATTGCATAATTTGTCATTTCGAAATGAGCTTTTTTGCGATTGAGAAATCTCATAAAACAGCTACTATCTTTGTGAGATTCCTCCTCATTGCTTCGTTCGGAATGACAAAAACACCAAAATTAAACCTTCTTTAAACAAGTTAATACAAAAGTACACATTACGTGTTCTAGCCTACTATATTTATGATTTTTCCTGGAACTACAATTACTTTCTTAGGAGCTTTACCTTCTAATTGTGCAATTGTTTTTTCGTTTTCCATTACTATTTTCTCTATTTCATCTTTTGATAAATCTAAAGGAAGTTCTAATGTAAAACGCATTTTCCCGTTAAAAGAAATCGGATAATTTTTAGCACTTTCTACTAAATGACTTGCTTCAAAAACTGGAAATTCTGCAGTAGAAATAGATTCATTATTCCCTAACAAGCTCCATAATTCTTCCGCAATGTGTGGTGCATACGGAGAAACCAAAATTGCTAAAGGTTCTAATATTGCACGTTTATTACATTTTAAAGCAGTTAACTCGTTTACAGCAATCATAAAGGTAGAAACCGATGTATTAAAAGAGAAATTCTCTATATCATCTTCTACTTTTTTAATGGTTTTATGTAATGTTTTAAGTTCGTCTTTTGTTGGTGCTGCATCAGATACTTCAAACGTTTCTCCGTAAAAATATAATTTCCATAATTTCTTTAAGAAAGATGAAACTCCAGAAATACCAGAAGTTTTCCAAGGTTTTGCTTGTTCTAAAGGACCTAAAAACATTTCGAATAAACGTAAACTATCTGCACCGTATTCTTCGCAAATTGCATCTGGGTTTACCACATTGTATTTAGACTTAGACATTTTTTCTACCTCACGTCCTACTTTATAAACTCCGTCTTCTAAAATAAATTCGGCATTTTTATAATCAGCATTTAAAGCATGGTTTTTAAATCCATCAACATCTAATTCATCAGAAGCATTTACTAAAGAAACATCAGAATGTATCGCATTTTTAGTAATCATTACTAAATCTGCAAAATTAGGATCTAAGAATTTGTTATCTAATAAGTAATTTTTAACTAACGTTTCAAATTCATCATCAGAAGTACATAAATTTTTAGAAACAAAAACCGTTGGAATTTTCTCTAAAACATCATCCATAGATTTTTCATCAGAACAACCACAACCATTCTTTACAAAAGCGGTTGCTTTGTAAACAAAAGCAGAAGTTCCTAAAATCATTCCTTGATTAATTAGTTTTTTTGCAAACTCATCTACAGGAACAATTCCTTTATCGAACAAGAATTTTTGCCAAAAACGAGCGTATAATAAATGCCCTGTTGCATGTTCTGATCCACCAATATATAAATCTACTTCTTTCCAGTAGTCTAAATTTTCTTTGCTTGCAAACTCGTTAGCATTTGTCGCATCCATGTATCTGTTAAAATACCAAGAACTACCTGCCCACCCTGGCATGGTATTTAATTCTAAAGGATACACCGTTTTGTTTTTTAACTTTTCGTTAGAAACTACTTTTTTTCCACGAGAATCCCAAGCCCATTCTGTTGCATTTCCTAAAGGAGGTTTTCCATCTTCAGTTGGCAAGTATTTTTCTACTTCTGGTAGCACGATTGGCAAGTGTTCTGCATCAATCATCTGAGGCATTCCGTCTTTGTAATAAACCGGAAAAGGTTCTCCCCAATAACGTTGTCTACTAAAAACAGCGTCTCTTAATCTGTAATTTATTTTTCCGTAACCAAAGCCACGTTTTTCCATTTCGAAAATGGCTAATTTTAATGCTTTCTTATATTTTAATCCTGATAAAAAGTCTGAATTTGCAATTACAGTTCCGTCTTTATCAGCATGTGCAGCTTCAGAAATATCTACACCTTCAAAAATATTAGGAATCGGAATTCCAAAGTGTTTTGCAAAATCATAATCACGTTGATCTCCACAAGGAACTGCCATAACCGCTCCTGTACCGTAATTTGCTAATACGTAATCTCCAATCCAGATTTGAACCTTTTCACCAGAAAAAGGATGAATTGCATACGCACCTGTAAACGCACCAGAAATGGTTTTTACATCTGCCATTCTATCACGTTCAGAACGTTTTGCAGTGGCTGCAATATAAGCCTCTACTTCGGCTTTTTGCGCATCTGTTGTAATTTTTGATACCAACTCATGTTCTGGAGCCAATGTCATAAAACTTACTCCGTAAATTGTATCTGGACGTGTTGTAAAAACATCAATCTTATATTGATTTTCGTCTTTAGCTACAACTTCTTTTTCTGTTGTTTTTTCAATCTTTTTTGGAAATTGAATTGCATTATTAATTGCAGCAACAACTTTAAGTACATTTTCAACTACTTCTTCATTTGTAAAACGAACAACATTAAAACCTTCGCTTGCAAAATAAAGATCTCTTGCAGCTTCATCTTCTTTACCAGAAAACTCAACAATTAAGTTTTTAGCAACACAAACATAATCTACTAAAAAAGTACCAATTGTATATTTTTTTCTAAATTTTGATGCTCCTTTTTTATTCTTTAATTCATCCCAAAGAACTGTTTCTGCTTTCGATAAATTCTGACGTAATTCTTTTAATGCTTCTAATTCTTTATAAGATAATTTTACTTCAGATGATACTTTTTCAGAACCATTTGCTACATCAAAAGTAACCATGGCACCCACAGATTTTCCAATCCAATTAGTTTGAGAATCTTTTAAAGGTTGTGGCCAATCTATTTTTTCTAATCCGTCTAAAAGACGTTGTGCATATGCAGAAATTCGCATAGACCATTGTGTCATTTTTTTCCTAATAACAGGATGACTTCCACGTTCTGATACTCCGTTTACAATTTCATCATTTGCTAAAACGGTTCCTAAAGCAGGACACCAGTTTACTTCTGTATCAGACAAAAACGTTAAGCGGTATTGTAATAATATTTCCTCTTGTTCTTTTGTTGATAAAACTTTCCATTCATCCGCCGAAAAAGTTTGAATATCTTCATCACAAACTGCGTTTACAGTTGTATTTCCTTCTTTTTTAAAGATAGAAATCAACGTAGAAACATCTTCTGCTTTGTCTGTATCTTTATTATACCAAGAGTTGAATAATTGAATAAAAATCCACTGAGTCCATTTATAATATTCAGGACTCGAAGTTCTTACTTCTCTGCTCCAATCAAAAGAAAAACCAATAGTATCTAATTGTCTTCTATACGTTGCAACATTTTCTTCTGTAGTTTTTGCAGGATGTTGACCTGTTTGTATTGCATATTGTTCTGCCGGTAAACCAAAAGAATCATATCCCTGCGGATGCAATACATTAAACCCTTTATGACGCTTGTAACGTGCATAAATATCACTGGCAATATACCCTAACGGATGTCCAACATGTAAACCTGCTCCGGATGGATAAGGAAACATGTCTAAAACATAATATTTAGGTTTTTCCGATTCATTACTGGCTTTAAAAGTTTGGTTCTCTGCCCAAAATTTTTGCCATTTCTTTTCTATATCTAGGTGATTATATTGCATTTGATTCTTTTATTAAAGTAAGCAAATTTACGTTTATTCTTTGTAAGCAAGAAATTGATTTCTTTAAATTAAACGACATAAAAAAAACTGTCTAAATTTCTTTAGACAGTTTCATTTATTTCTTTAAGAAAATTATTGAATAGAAACAGAAACTACTGTATTAGCCCATCCCATTTTTAAAGTCATATCGTCTGAAAATATCATAGAAAAAGCTTCTATATTTTTATCTGAAGTAGAAACAGTACCAGGTACTCTAACAACATCTTGGTCTTCTTTATAAAAGTAAGATCCCCAAACATTTTTTGCCGTACTTAAAATTACAACCCAGTCACCTTCTGTTTTAGGAATTGTAAATAAAGTATAAGTTCCTGCTTTTACAGCTTTACCTCCAAAAACAACATCTTTATAAAATGTAATTTCCGGTGCTTCATTTGCACCAGTTCTCCAAACTTCATCAACAGGAGCTAATTTACTTAATGCTCTTCCTTTTAGTTGTGGTCTACCATAAGTTACTTTTACAACTTTATCTGAAATTTTATAGCTACTTGGATATGAAGCAGCATCCATTGGGCTTTTATCTAAATCTTTAAATTCTTGCGCATTTGTTTCTGTTAAACTAATTAGGGTAATTGCAAAAATTGCAATTGATAAAATAGATTTTTTCATGGTTTATTATATTTAATTGTTTCTAATATTAGTATTCAAGTCTTCTAAAAAATGAGAACCTTACAAAGGTTTCTTATTATTTTAAATTATAATCTAAAATAAGCATTTTATGTATGCTAAAATAAGAATAAAAAAAAAGTCGAGATTTCAGAATGCTGAAATCTCGACTTAATATATAAGTTTGAAATTATTATTTCAATTTCTTCTTAACTGCTACTTCTTTGTAAGCTTCAATTACATCTCCTTCTACAATATCATTGTAGTTTTTAATTTGAACCCCACAATCGAATCCTTTTGTAACTTCTCTAACATCATCTTTAAAACGTTTTAACGCTGTTAAAGTTCCGTCATGAACTACAATTCCGTCTCTAATAATTCTAATTTGAGAATCTCTTTGAATTTTACCAGACATTACCATACAACCTGCAATGTTACCAACTTTAGATATTTTATAAATTTCTCTAATTTCTACATTACCAGTAACTTCTTCTTTCATTTCAGGAGATAACATTCCTTCCATGGCGTCTTTTAAGTCATTGATAGCTGCATAAATAATAGAGTATGTTCTAATATCTACTTCTTCTCTATCTGCTACGGCTCTTGCATTTCCTTGCGGACGAACATTAAACCCAACAATAATAGCATCTGAAGCTGTTGCTAATAACACATCACTTTCTGTAATGGCACCAACACCTTTATGTAAAATATTAACTTGAATTTCTTCAGTAGATAATTTCTGGAAAGAATCTGTTAAAGCTTCTACAGAACCATCTACATCTCCTTTTAAGATAATATTTAATTCTTTAAAGTCTCCTAACGCAATTCTACGTCCAATTTCATCTAACGTTAATGTTTTCTGAGTTCTTACAGATTGCTCACGTTGTAATTGAGAACGTTTCGATGCAATTTGTTTTGCTTCTCTTTCATCATCAAATACAACAAACTTATCACCTGCTTGTGGTGCTCCATCTAAACCTAATATTGATACAGGTGTTGATGGTCCGGCAGTTTTTAAATTGTTTCCTTTATCATCAAACATTGCTCTTACTTTACCACTGTGCTTACCTGCTAACAAGTAATCTCCAATTTTTAAAGTTCCAGCTTGTACTAATATCGTAGAAACATATCCTCTACCTTTATCTAATAATGCTTCCACTACTGCTCCAACTGCATTCTTCTTAGGATTCGCTTTCAATTCTAAAACTTCAGCTTCTAACAAGACTTTCTCTAATAATTCTGGAACACCTGTTCCATGTTTTGCTGAGATATCTTGAGATTGTATGTTACCACCCCATTCTTCTATCAACAAATTCATTTGAGATAATTGCGTTTTTACATTATCTGGATTTGCATTTGGTTTATCAATCTTATTAATTGCAAATATAATAGGGACTCCTGCTGCTTGCGCATGAGAAATTGCTTCTTTAGTTTGTGGCATTACATCATCATCTGCTGCAACTACAATAATAACTAAATCCGTTACCTGAGCTCCACGTGCACGCATTGCTGTAAACGCCTCGTGACCTGGTGTATCTAAAAATGCTATTTTTTGATCTCCAACTTTTACAGAATATGCACCAATGTGTTGTGTAATTCCACCACTTTCACCATCAATAACATTTGCTTTTCTAATGTAATCTAATAAAGATGTTTTACCATGATCTACGTGACCCATTACCGTAATAATTGGTGCACGAGTTTCTAAATCTTCTGGTTTATCTATTACTTCTTCTATAGACTCTTCTACTTCTGCCCCAACAAATTCTACTTTGTGGTTAAATTCTTCAGCAACAATAACTAATGTTTCTGCGTCTAAACGCTGATTCATTGTTACCATCATACCTAAAGACATACATGCAGAAATAATATTTGTAACAGGTACTTCCATCATCGTTGCAACTTCACTTACAGTAACAAATTCTGTTACTTTTAAGATCTTGTTGTCTAATGCTTGAGCTTCTAACTCAGCATCAGAATGTTCTCTATGGGCATCCCTTTTATTTCTACGGTATTTTGCTCCTTTACCTCTAGAAGATTTTCCTTGCAGTTTCTCAAGTGTTTCTCTTACTTGCTTTTGAATTTCTGCTTCAGTTGGTTCTTCTTTTTTAACTGCTGCTGGTCTAGCTGCACCTCTACCACCTCTATTAAATGGAGGTCTACTTCCACCACCTGCTCTATTACCTTGACCTGGTCTACTTGGTCTTGCAGTAGCAGAACCTGGCGCACCAGCTTTAGTTACAATACGCTTACGTTTCTTCTTGTCCGCGTTTGCATCTTTTTTAGGTTCAGGTTTCTTTTTCTTAGGTCTTTCAAATTGTTTTAAATCAATCTTCTTACCTGTAAAATTAGGACCGTCTAATTTTTTATACTGCGTTTTGATAGCTTCTGCATTTTCTGCAGTAACCTCTTCTGTTTTTTCCTCTGATTTTGAAGCGTCCTTTTTTCCTTTTGGTTTATCACCAACTTTAGAAACTTCTTTTTCTATTTCAGAAACAGTTTTTTTAACTTCTGGTATAACAACCTTTGGTTTTTCAACAACTGGTTTCTCAACAACAGGTGTTTCTGCTACCTTAGGAGCTTCTGCTTTAGTCTCTACAACTGGAGCTTCTGCTACTACTTTAGGTTCTTCAACTTTAGGTGTTTCTGTTTTAGCTTTAGGTTCAGCAACAACCTCTACAGGTTCTTCTTTTACCTTTTCAACGTTATCAGCAGGTTTTTTACCAATATTATCAATATCGATTTTACCAACAGTTTTAAACTCTAATTTATCTGCTTTGGCTCTTAAAACCTCTTCCTTCTTAACCTCTTCCGCTCTTTTCTTCTCTAATTTAGCTTCATGCTCTAAACGAATAGCTTCTTTCTCTTTTCGTTTTTCCTCTCCAACTTCTTTAGATGCTGCTTTCTTATTAGCATCTTTTTCAAAGCCATCAAGTAAAACTTGATAGACGTCACCCGTAATTTTAGTGGTTGGCCTCGATTCTATTTCGTGACCCTTTCCCGCTAAATATTCGACTGCTCTATCAAGAGAAATGTTTAATTCTCTTAAAACTTTATTAAGCCTCATTGTTTTGCCTACAGACATATATTCTTTTTAACTTTATACTTGTAAAAATATGCTTTTTACGTTACTTCTTTACTATACTTAGTCCTCAAATTCTTCTTTCAAGATTTTTTGAACATCCATAATCGTTTCTTCTTCTAAATCGGTTCTTTTTACCAACTCTGCAACACTAGTTTCTAATACGCTTCTAGCAGTATCTAAACCAATCTTTTTGAATTCAGTAATCACCCAACCTTCAATTTCATCTCCAAATTCTGTTAACTCTACGTCTTCTTCTTCTAGACCTTCTCTCTTAACGTCTATTTCGTAACCTGTTAACTCACTTGCCAAACGAATATTTACACCACCTCTACCAATTGCTTTAGAAACTTCTTCTGGTTTTAATAAAACGCTTACACGTCCTTTCTTACCGTTTCTTTCTTCTTCGAACATTTCTATTTCCATTGAAGTCACTTTTGCAGGACTTAATGCTCTTGAAATAAATAACTGTTCGTTTTTGGTATAGTTAATAACATCTATATTCTCATTACCTAATTCACGTACAATACCGTGAATTCTTGAACCTTTAACACCAACACAAGCTCCAACAGGGTCTATTCTATCATCATAAGAATCTACTGCTACTTTTGCTTTTTCTCCTGGTATTCTAGCAACTCCTTCGACAGTAATTAAACCATCAAATACTTCTGGAATTTCTTGCTCAAATAATTTATTTAAGAAAACTGGCGATGTTCTAGATAAGATAATCGCTGGTTTGTTTCCTCTTAATTCTACCGTCTTAATAATTCCTTTTACAGAATCTCCTTTTCTAAAAAAGTCTGAACGGATTTGCTCACTCTTTGGTAATACAATTTCATTCCCTTCATCATCTAACAAAATAATTGCATTGTGACGAATGTGATGTACTTCTGCGGTATATAACTCGCCTTCTAAATCTTTAAATTGTTTAAAGATATTTGTACTATCGTGCTCGTAAATTTTAGAAATTAAGTTCTGACGTAATGCTAAGATAGCTCTTCTACCTAAATCTATCAACTTAACTTCTTCAGACACATCTTCACCAATCTCAAAATCCGGCTCAATTAGTCTTGCTTCCGCTAATTCAATTTCTTCATTATCATCTTCAGAAAATCCATCTGCAACAACAACTCTGTTTCTCCAAATTTCTAAATCTCCTTTATCTGGGTTAATAATTATATCAAAATTATCATCCGAACCAAACTTACGTTTTAGGGCAGCTCTAAAAACCTCTTCTAAAATAGACATTAATGTTACTCTGTCTATACTCTTGTTATCTTTAAATTCTGAAAACGAATCAATTAATGCTATATTCTCCATTACATTTTTTGCTTAAAATACAATCTTCACTTTTGCTTCTTTAATATCCTTATAGGCTAATGTCGCTGTTTTTGTAACAGTAACTTTCCCTTTACCTATTGGTTTTGGCTCTCTTGCTTTCCAATTTAAAACAATTTTATCTTCATCTGCTTCAACCAAAGTCCCTTCAAATTCTTCTTCAGAAGTTTTTACTTTAAGTATTCTATTGATGTTTTTAATATATTGTCTTTTCACTTTTAATGGATGCGAAATGTCTGGTGTAGAAACTTCAAGAGAAAAATCTTCTTCTTCTCTATCAAAATTATTATCTACACTTCTACTAATTCTAATGCATTCACTTAAAGGAACACCATTATCACCATCTACTGTAACCTGAATTTTGTTGTTTTCTGAGATAGATAAATCTATCAAATATAACGACTCGTTTTCGGCCAGTGCTTCCTCTACTAAATTTCTTACCTTGGTTTGGTCCATTTTAAATCCTAAAATAAAATATAAAAAGAGGGGACTCTTTAGTCCCCTTCCTTCTCCATTTATTGTAAATTTCGGTGCAAATATACTAAATGTTTGGGATTTACCAAACTAAGTTTAAGTCAATTATTTTTTGTAACTTTATATATATTCATATTAACCTCTAATTTGCTGTCTTATGAAAAAAATTTTAGTCCCAATAGATTTTTCAAAAACATCTGAATATGCATCAAAAATGGCTGCAAAAATTGCTATAAAAACAAATGCTACCGTTTACCTTATTCACTTAATAGAGCTCCCTAAAGGCATTACAGATCTAGGTTTCGGAACTAAATTTAGTATTCCAGAAAGCATGCTTTATTTAAGAAAAGTTAGAGAAAAGGTACTTGAGTTTAAAGAAAACTTTTTTAACAAAGACACTCAGGTTAAGTATTTTATAAAATTAAACAATCCTTTTGAAGGTATACAAAAATATGCTGATAAAGTTGATGCAGATCTTATAATAATGGGGTCTAAAGGTCATTCTGAACTAGAAGAAATGCTTATTGGCTCTAACACAGAAAAAGTAGTACGAAACTCTAAAAGACCAGTTATTGTTGTAAAAAAAGACTGCGAAAAATTTAAATTAAAAAAATTAGTTTTTGCTTCTAATTTTAAAGAAGAGAACAAAGAAGTATTTGGTAAGCTTGTGAATTTTGCAAAAATTTTTAATAGCAATATTCATTTACTAAAAATAAACACTCCAGCTAACTTTCAACCAACTTCAGAGGCAAAACAAAAAATAAAAGACTTTATTACCGATTTTAATTTACCAAAATATAAAATAAACGTCTATAGTGATGTTTCTGTAGAAAAAGGCATCTTAAACTTTGCTACAGATATTAACGCAGACTTAATTGCCTTAAGCACTCACGGTAGAAGCGGTTTAGCGCATTTATTTACAGGTAGTGTTACCAAAAACCTGACTAAAAATGCCTTAAAACCAATGTTAACCATTAAGGTTTAGTTTGTTTCTAAACTTATTATAAAACGTAGAACACTTAAATGTTGCATATTCATGTTAGTATTAAGTAAAAAACAAAAAACCTCCATTCCTGGAGGTTTTTACATATAAAATATTTCTAATCTTTTTACAATAGATAATCTGTATTGATAAAGTTAGATGCTTTTTTATCTAATAACTCCTCTAAAATAGCATTGTTATAAGGAGTATCCTTAGACGCTACAAAAGTTCTAATAGAAAAAGAACGCAATGCATCATGTACACTTAAAGTTGCAACGGCCGAGTCTTTTCTACCTGTAAAAGGATACACATCTGGTCCCCTTTGAGCCGCACTATTTAAGTTTACTCTACAAACTAAGTTTACCAAAGTATCAATTAACGGCGCCAAAGTTTTTACTTCACTACCAAAAACACTTACTTGTTGGCCATAATTAGATTCTGCCATATCATCTAAAGGCTCTTGAATATTTTTAAAAGAAACAATAGGTGTTACTGGACCAAATTGTTCTTCTTGAAAAACTCGCATGTCTTTAGAAACTGGATATAAAACTGCTGGAAAAATATAATTTTCAGAAGTTTTCCCTCCTTTTTTGTTAATCACTTTTGCTCCTTTAGAAGTAGCATCATCTATTAACTCTTGAATATATGCTGGTTTTCCTGGTTCTGGTAAAGGTGTTAATTTCACACCCTCTTCCCATGGATTTCCAAACTTTAATGCATCTACTCTTTTAGCAAATCGTTTGTTAAATTTATCTACAATATGTTCATGAACATATAAAATCTTTAAAGCAGTACAACGCTGTCCATTAAAAGAAGTTGCACCAGAAAGACACTCATCTATTGCTAAGTCTAAATCTGCATCTGGCAATACAATTCCAGGGTTTTTAGCTTCTAAACCTAAAACTAAACGTAATCTATTTTTAAAAGGGTGATTTGCTTGAATGGCATTTGCAGATTTACTATTACCTATTAAAGCTAATACATCTACTTTACCCGTTTTCATGATAGGTGTTGCTAGAACTCTACCTCTACCATAAATTACATTTACCACGCCTTCTGGAAAACTATTTTGAAAAGCTTCTAACAACGGAGATAACAATAAAACCCCATGTTTTGCAGGTTTAAAAACAACTGTATTCCCCATAATTAATGCAGGGATTAACAATGCAAATGTTTCATTTAAAGGGTAATTATAAGGACCTAAACATAAAACTACACCTAAAGGACCACGTCTAATATGAGCATGTACTCCGCTATTTTTTTCAAACTTAGCAGAATCTCTATCCATTTGCTTATAATCCTCAATCGTATCGTAGATATACTCTATAGTTCTATCAAATTCTTTCTCTGAATCTGGTAAAGCTTTTCCAATTTCCCACATTAATAATTTTACAACCTCATCTCGTTTGGTTTTCATTTGCTCTGCAAACTCCTCCATACACTCAATTCTGTCTGCAACCCTCATTGTAGGCCATAAACCCTGTCCTTTATCATAAGCTCTATAAGCAGAATTCAATGCTTCTAAACCTTCTTCACCTGTTAAATTAGGAACAGTACCTAATAATGTTGGTTTGTAGTCTTTAGTTGATGAAATTGTAGAATATACTTCTGTAGTTTCTCCTTTCCATTCTTTTAACTCACCACTAACTAAATATGTTTTTTGGTGTAACGGTGATGTTATCTTATATGCTTCTGGAACTTCTGTAAATTGTTTCTTCATAAATTAATTTTATAAATTGTATAAAAAATAATAATTTAAAAAATAAATAACTCATTATTTATAGTTCAAAATTAACTAAAAATAACTGCAAAACACCTCATTTACACTTTTAAACACGAAATGGTTTTCGAGGTTCTATTTATATTACAAATTAAATTATCAATATAATTACACCAAAAATTGAAATAAATCTGGCTTGTTATTTAAGTAGTCGCCAAAAAAATTATTTTCTTTCATTCTTTTAATTAATGGCTCTAAATCTTGAGAAGATTTTAACTCTAAACCAACAACAGCAGACCCATTTGTTCTGTTATTCTTTTTGGTATATTCAAAATGAGTAATATCATCATTAGGACCTAAAATCTCTACCACAAATTCTTTTAATGCTCCTGCTCTTTGTGGAAACTTTACAATAAAGTAATGTTTAAGATTTGCATACAACAATGCACGTTCTTTAATTTCTGCAGTTCTTGTAATATCATTATTACTACCACTTACTACACAAACTACGTTTTTTCCTTTTATTTTATCAGCAAAAAAATCTAAAGCAGCAATACTTAAAGCACCAGCAGGTTCTACTACAATGGCATCTTTATTATATAAATCTAAAATTGTCTGACAAATCTTACCTTCGGGAACCGTAATTACTTCTGTTAAATTTTGTTGACAAATAGCAAAATTTAAATCGCCTACCCTCTTTACAGCTGCCCCGTCTACAAAAGGATCTATTTTATTTAACGTAGTATTTTCTTTATTTTTAAAAGACGTAAGCATAGAAGGAGCTCCTTCTGGCTCAACACCTATTATTTTAGTTTCTGGTGATAGATATTTAAAAACAGATGACAATCCTGCAGACAATCCTCCACCTCCAATAGGCACAAAAACATAATCTATTTTTTCTTTAGTTTGATTTAAAATTTCTAAACCAACAGTAGCCTGACCTTCAATAACCTTTTCATCATTAAAAGGATGAATAAACGTTTTATTTTTAGAGTCACATTCTAGTTTTGCGGCATCAGAAGCATCATCAAAAGTATCTCCTTCAATTACAATTTCAATAAAATCTTCACCAAACATTTTTACTTGGTTAATTTTTTGATTTGGCGTTGGAGACGGCATAAAGATAGTTCCCTTTATTTGCAATATTTTACAAGACAAAGCTACTCCTTGTGCATGATTCCCTGCACTGGCACAAACAATTCCTCGTTGTTTTTCATCTAAAGTTAAAGAAGACATCTTATTATATGCTCCTCTAATTTTATAAGAACGTACCACTTGTAAGTCTTCTCTTTTAAAAAGAATTGTTGCTTCTAGCTCTTTTGATAGATTAAAGTTTTTACTAAGTGGTGTCTCAAAAGCAACACCTTTTAAGTTTTCTAAAGCCTCTTTTACGCTTTCTAAACTGGGGTAATAAATTAGATTTGTTTGCATTAATCAAATGTAAAAAGAAAACCTGTCAGATTAAGAAATCTAACAGGTTTTTTTAATTCCATTTTTGGGGGGAAATGGTTTTTTATAGAAACCCTAATTTACAAATATTTTAGGATTTTTTATTATAAAAACATACTTTATTTATGCAGTTTTTACCACTTTCATTGCCGTCATAGAAGCTCTTAATTTCGCCCCTACTATTTCTACTGGATGATTTCTAATAATAGCGTTAATTCTAATTAACTCTTGGTTATCAACTCCGTTTTCTGAACTAAAAGATTTACCAATAACATCTGTTTTAACACCTTTCATAAAATCTGTTAATAAAGGCTTACAAGCATGGTCAAATAAATAACAACCATATTCTGCAGTATCAGAAATTACACGGTTCATTTCTGCCAATTTCATTCTTGCAATTGTATTTGCAATTAATGGCGTTTCGTGTAAAGACTCATAATAAGCAGAAGCAGCAATAATACCAGACTCTGTCATTGCTTCAAAAGCTAATTCTACACCTGCTCTTACAAAAGCAACTAATAAAGTTCCGTGGTCAAAGTATTCTTGTTCTGGAATTTCTTGATCAGTAACTTCTTGCTTCTCAAAAGCAGTTTCTCCTGTTGCAGCTCTCCAAGTTAATAAGTTTTTATCATCATTAGCCCAGTCTTCCATCATTGTTTTAGAGAAGTGACCTGTCATAATATCATCCATATGTTTTTGAAACAACGGACGCATAATGTCTTTTAATTCTTCAGATAATCTAAAAGCTTCTACTTTTGCAGGATTAGACAATCTGTCCATCATGTTAGTGATTCCTCCATGCTTTAAAGCTTCTGTAACAGTTTCCCAACCATATTGAATTAATTTAGCTGCATAACCTGGCTCAATTCCTTCTTCTACCATTTTATCAAAAGATAAAATTGCTCCTGTTTGTAACAAACCACATAAAATAGTTTGTTCTCCCATTAAATCAGATTTTACCTCAGCAACAAAAGAAGATTGTAAAACTCCGGCTTTATGTCCACCTGTTCCTACTGCATACGCTTTTGCTTCTGCCCAACCTTTTCCTTGTGGGTCATTCTCTGGGTGAACCGCAATTAGTGTTGGCACTCCAAATCCTCTTTTATATTCTTCTCTAACTTCAGATCCTGGAGATTTTGGCGCCACCATGATTACCGTTAAATCTTCACGAACTTTCATCCCTTCTTCAACAATATTAAAACCATGAGAATAAGACAATGTAGCTCCTTTTTTCATTAAAGGCATTACTGCATTTACAACATTTGTATGTTGTTTATCTGGCGTTAAATTAATAACAACATCTGCACTTGGTAACATTTCTTCATAACTACCAACTTCAAAATTATTTGAAGATGCGTTAATATAAGACTGTCTTTTTTGATCGATAGCAGCCTGTCTTAATGTATAAGAAATATCTAAACCAGACTCTCTCATATTTAAACCTTGGTTTAAACCTTGCGCTCCACAACCTACAATAACAATTTTCTTCCCTTTTAATGCTTCTACTCCGTCTTCAAATTCTGAAGCGTCCATAAAACGACATTTACCTAATTGTTCTAATTGTTCTCTTAATGTTAATGTGTTAAAATAATTTGACATTTTTATTGTTTTTGTTTGATATGTAAGACTCTAGAAGATAGAGAAAAAAAATAAACCGATAATAACATAAGAAGCCTATAATTTATACTCTTTTTTCTACACTCTTTTTATTTTAGTTGTTGTATGTTTCTAATAATGCTGAAATCTTCATTTCCTCTTTGGTAATTGCAATTAAACCAGAACGAGTATATTGCATAATACCAAACACACTTAATTGATTGTATAATGCTACTATTTCGTCTTGCTTACCTGATTTTTCTAAAACAAAAAACTCTTTATTAACAGTTACAATTCTAGCATTGCTTTCTTTAATTATATTCTGAATTTGACGTTCTTCGAACAACAACTCAGATTTAATTTTAAATAACCCAGAAATTTGATAGATAATCTCATCTTGATCATGGTAGTAAGCTTTTATAACCTCTACTTGTTTTTCTATCTGACCGATTATTTTCTTAACGTTTTCTTCGGCCATATTAACAACAATCGTAAATTTAGCAACTCCTTCAATTTCTGATGGAGAAATATTTAAACTTTCTATGTTGATGTGTCTTCTTTGAAAAATTGCCGAAATTCTATTCAACAATCCTATATTATTTTCTGTGTAAACAGATATGGTAAATAATTGTTTTTCTGTATTCATATTTTTAAAAGATGATAGAAGAAAGATATTAGAAAATAGACTTGCAAGGTCTTGTTATTTTGATAAAATCTTTATTCTTTGTTCTCTACTCTTTTCTCTAATTTTATTACGCTAGTCTTATATCTGAAACACTTGCTCCTGTAGGAATCATTGGAAAAACGTTTCCTTCTTTTTCTACACAAACCTCTAAAAAATAAGCTTCTTTACTTTCCATCATTTCTTTAACAGCTTCTGCTAAATCTTCTCGTTTAGTAACTTTTCTTGCTTTTATATAATACCCTTCTGCAATAGCAACAAAATTAGGGTTTACCATTTCTGTTGATGCGTAACGTTTATCGAAAAACAACTGTTGCCACTGACGTACCATTCCTAAGAAATCGTTATTTAAAACTACCACTTTTACAGCTGCTTTTTGCTGAAAAATAGTTCCTAATTCTTGAATCGTCATTTGGTAACCACCATCACCAGAAATAGAAACTACTTCTCTATCTGGTGCAGCCATTTTTGCTCCAATTGCCGCGGGTAAACCAAAGCCCATTGTACCCAAACCACCAGAAGTAATATTACTTTTAGTTTTATTGAATTCTGCATATCTACAAGCAATCATTTGGTGCTGACCAACATCAGAAACAATGGCAGCATTCCCTTTACTGTAAATATTAATTTGGTTTAAAACCTCACCCATTGTTAACCCTTCTTTGGTTGGGTGTATATCGTCTTTTATTACTTTTTCATACTCGATAGCATATAAATCTTTAAATTTCTGATGCCAATCTGTATGAGAATTTTCATTTATTAACGGTAAAATTGCTTCTAAGCTAGCTTTTGCATCCCCTAAAACAGCAACATCCGTTTTAACATTTTTATCTATTTCTGCTGGATCTATTTCAAAATGAATCACTTTTGCTTGTGTAGCATATTCATCTAACTTACCAGTAACCCTATCATCAAAACGCATTCCGACTGCAATTAAAACATCACATTCGTTAGTTAAAACATTAGGTGCATAATTACCATGCATACCAACCATACCTACATTTAAAGGATGTTTAGTAGGAATTGCAGAAGCTCCTAAAATTGTCCATGCAGAAGGAATTCCTGCTTTTTCAATAACTGCTTTAAACGCTTCTTCTGCCTTACTTAAAATAACTCCTTGGCCCCAAACCACTAATGGCTTCTTTGCAGAATTTATTAATGCTGCTGCTGCCTCAAGAGACGCAACATCAGTTTTAGGTACAGGAATATAACTTCTTATTTTAGTACACTTTTCATAAGAAAAATCAAACATTTCCATTTGTGCATCCTTAGTAATATCTACCAAAACAGGTCCCGGTCTTCCGCTTTTAGCAATATAAAATGCTTTTGCCATTGCTTCTGGAATATCTGCGGCTTTTGTAACCTGACAGTTCCATTTTGTAACTGGCGTAGAAATACCAACAATATCCGTTTCTTGAAATGCATCACTTCCCAATAAATGAGAAAAAACCTGACCTGTAATACACACCATTGGTGTAGAGTCTATTTGTGCATCTGCAATACCCGTAATTAAATTAGTTGCTCCCGGACCAGAAGTTGCAATACACACACCAACTTTACCAGAAATTCTTGCAAATCCCTGTGCAGAATGTGTTGCACCTTGTTCGTGACGCGTTAAAACGTGATGAATCTTGTCTTGATATTTATATAACTCATCATACACTGGCATAATTGCTCCTCCAGGATATCCATAAATTATTTTAGTATCTTCTTCTATTAAACACCTTACGATTGCTTCGCTACCAGAAATCCTTTCTGTAACTTTTGCTGAGTTTTGTTTATTTTTTATGGTTTGCGTTTCCATATTATATATTATTAAGCGTCAGTTATACATCCTTTAGATGCAGATGCTACTGATTTTGCGTATTTGTATAAAATTCCTTTTTTATGTTTTAATGGTGGTGCAACCCATTTCGTTTTTCTTTTAGCTAACTCTTCATCAGATAATAAAACGTTAATCGAATTGTCTTCTGCGCTAATTCTAATTTTATCTCCAGTTTCTAATAAGCCAATTGCACCTCCAGATTGTGCCTCTGGTGTAATATGTCCAACCACAAAACCATGGGTTCCTCCAGAAAAACGACCATCTGTAATTAAAGCTACAGATTTACCTAAACCTGCTCCCATAATTAAAGAAGTTGGTTTTAACATTTCTGGCATTCCTGGTCCTCCTTTAGGTCCAACATACCTAATGACGACTACATCTCCTCTTTCTACTTCTCCATTAGAAATACCTGTATTTGCAGCTTGTTCACCATCATACACAACAGCTTTTCCTTCAAAAAGTAAACCTTCGTTTCCAGAAATTTTAGCTACTGCTCCTTCTGTTGCAAGGTTTCCATATATAATTTGAATGTTTCCTGATGATTTTAATGCCTTATCTTTTGGATAAATCACATCTTGCTCATCAAATTCCATTGCTTCTACATCTGCAAGATTCTCTGCCAATGTTTTACCAGTAACCGTCATACAATCTCCATGTAAATATCCATTCTCTAATAAATATTTCATAATTGCAGGCGTTCCACCAATTCCGTGCACATCTTCCATTAAATATTTACCAGATGGTTTTAAATCTGCTATTAACGGAGTTCTGTCTGAAACTCTTTGAAAATCTGCCAACGTAAACTCAATATCTGCTGCGTGTGCTATTGCTAAAAAGTGTAACACTGCATTTGTAGATCCGCCTAAAGCATTTACAATTGCAATTGCATTTTCTAAAGACTTTTTAGTAATGATATCTAAAGGCTTTAAATCTAATTCTAATAAATTTTTAATAGCTAAAGCAGTTCTTTCTGCTTCAGATAATTTATTAGGATTTTCTGCCGGTATAGATGAGTTATAAGGTAAAGAGAACCCCATACATTCTATTGCAGAAGCCATGGTATTTGCAGTATACATACCACCACAAGCCCCAGCTCCTGGAATTGCTCTTTTTATAATTTCTCTATATTCTTCTTCTTCTATTTCTCCTGCTACTTTTTGACCTAAAGCCTCAAAAGCAGAAACAATATTTAATTTTTTTCCTTTATAATTTCCTGATGCAATGGTACCACCATACATCATAATTGATGGGCGGTTTAAACGTAACATTGCAATTACTGCTCCTGGCATGTTCTTATCACAACCAACAACAGAAACTAAAGCATCATAACTTTGAGCATTCATTACAGTTTCTATAGAGTCTGCAATAATATCTCTAGAAGCTAACGAGTAATTCATACCAGAAGTTCCCATAGAAATACCATCTGAAACTCCTATTGTATTGAATCCTAAACCGACTAAACCTGCAATCTTGCTTTCAATCTTGACTTCTGCTGCCAAGTTATTTAAATGCATATTACATGGGTTACCATCATAACCAGTGCTCGCAATACCAACTTGCGCTTTCTGCATGTCTTCATCCGTTAAACCTACCGCATACAACATTGCTTGTGATGCTGGTTGAGATTCATCTTGTGTTAATCTGCTACTGTGTTTATTTAGTTTCATTTAATGTTTTCTTCAATTTGTTGTCTAAATTACTATGTTTCTGTATTTTCATTGAATAAAATTCAATAATAATCTTTAAATTCACGTGTTTAAAAAACCACCTAAAGAACTGTTTTTCAGTTTTTTAATAACGTTTTAATATGATACTCAATCTTTAAAATAAAATCATAAAAAAACCTTCCATTTTAATGGAAGGTTCGTTTATAAAAAATATAAATATCACTTCCTTACCAATTCGTAATAATTACGTTGACATTGATAATAGAAATAATATTTAATAATTGTTTTTTCATTGGTGTAAATATTGCGATTAATATTTAAATACGCAACTAATATTTTTTTTATTGATAACCGCTTGTAAACAAGTCTAGCCCAGATTGAATGGTCTGTTTGAGCTCTTTTTTGTTTTTCTCAAAAAAAGCGAGTAATGAAAGCTGGAAATAGCTTCTAAAAAAATTAAATAATAGTACTTTGCCCCATATGAATGTTTTTAAAATTCATATTACTATCTTCTTGGTTTGCTATATAATCTGCAATAAAATCGCCCACTTTTGCTGTGGAAGCAGCGTATTGGTTTTTCCCTTTTAAATCTTGTGTTGTAATACCTAAGTCTAATGATTTTTCTACAGCTCTTTGTATCGCATCTGCCTCATCATGTAAACCTAAATGTTCTAGCATTAATGCTGCTGATAAAATAGACGCTAAAGGATTTGCAATATCTTTACCCGCTGCTTGCGGATATGAACCGTGAATTGGCTCGAATAATGCATTTTTTTCTCCTACCGAACTAGATGCTAAAATACCAATTGAACCTCCTATAACACAAGCTACATCTGAAATAACGTCTCCAAAAAGGTTTTCTGTTAAAATAACATCGAATCGTTTTGGGTTTAATACAATTTGCATTGCTGCATTATCTATAAACATAAAATCTAAAGCAACGTCTGGGTATTGTTCCCCAATTTTTGCAACAGTTTTTCTCCATAAACGAGAAGTTGCTAAAACATTTGCTTTGTCTATTAAAGTTACTTTTTTCTTTCTGTCTTGAGCTGCTTTAAAAGCTAAGTGTGTAATTCTAGAAATTTCATCTACGGTGTAAGAACAAACGTCTGATGCTTTTAAACCATCTTCACTTATTTCTTTTTTTCCGAAGTATATTCCAGATGTTAACTCTCTATAAATAACGATATCTGTTCCTGAAATGATCTCTTTTTTAAGAGGAGAGTTTTTAAGTAATTTAGGATACGCTTTTACAGGTCTTACATTACAGAACAATTCTAACTCTTGTCTTAAACGCAACAAACCTTGTTCTGGTCTTATTTTTAAGGTTGGGTCATTATCATACTTTAATTCTCCAATAGCTCCACATAAAATTGCATCGGCATTTTTACATATTTCTATGGTTTCTTGCGGTAATGGATCACCCGTTTTATCAATTGCACAAGCGCCCATTTGAGCTTCTTTATATAAAAATATATGGTCGTAAACTTCTGCAACAGCATCTAAAGCTTTCTTTGCTTGTGTGGTTACTTCTGGTCCAATACCATCTCCTGGGATTATTGCAATTGTATATTTCATCCTGTACTTGTAAAAATTATTCTGTTTATCAAAGGTAGTTGATTATTTTAAAATAGTTGTCTTAAAATTCACAACTACCCCTGAAGACAAAGTTTTTTTTATGCTGTTGCTACTTTAGAAATTTTACCAACCTCTTTCATAATAGCATGAATATCATCATCTTTTACTTCTTTTTGCTTATCTGCAGTACTTAAAAAAGCATCATAAGCAATATCTAGCTGCACTTTAGTTAATTCATAACCAACCTTTTTAGCTCTGTACGCCAACGCTGCTCTACCACTTCTTGCAGTTAAAACAATAGCACTTTCTGTAACACCAACATCTTCAGGATCCATAATTTCATATGTTTCTCTGTTTTTGATTACGCCATCTTGATGTATACCAGAACTATGCGCAAATGCATTTGCACCTACAATAGCTTTGTTTGGTTGTACTGGCATCCCCATACTTTCTCTAACCATTATACTTGTATCATACAATAGTTTTGTATTGATACTTGTTTCTAGGTTTAAATATGGATGTTGCTTTAACACCATAACTACTTCTTCTAACGCGGTGTTACCTGCTCTTTCTCCAATACCATTAATTGTACACTCTATTTGACGTGCACCATTTATAACACCTGCTATTGAATTTGCTGTTGCCATACCTAAATCGTTATGACAGTGACATGAAAGAATAACATTATCTATTCCTTTTACGTTTTCACGTAAATATTTAATTTTTGCACCATATTCTTCTGGTAAACAATATCCTGTTGTATCTGGAATGTTTAAAACTGTTGCTCCTGCTTTAATAACTGCCTCACAAACTCTTGCCAAATATTCATTATCTGTTCTACCTGCATCTTCTGCATAAAACTCCACATCTTCTACAAAAGATTTAGAATAAGAAACTGCTTTTACTGCACGTTCTATTACTTCTTCTCTAGAGGAATTAAATTTAAATTTTATATGAGAATCACTGGTACCAATACCCGTATGAATTCTTGGGTATTTTGCATACTTTAGTGCTTCTGCAGCTACTTTAATATCATTTTCTACAGCTCTGGTTAACCCACAAACTGTTGCATTTTTTATAATTTTTGAAATCTCGGTTACTGAAATAAAATCTCCTGGGCTAGAAACCGGAAAACCAGCTTCAATTACATTTACACCCAACAAATCTAATCTTTCAGCAATTACCAATTTTTGTTTTGTATCTAACTTACACCCAGGGACCTGCTCCCCATCTCTCAATGTTGTATCAAAAATTTGAACCTTGTTATCTTGCATAATTTCTGTAAAGATTATCTTATTTAAACTCAAATGTATATATTGAACTTAAAATAAATAGTTATTTTTACAGTTCCGTACGATTTCTAATATCACCTATAAAAACTCAAACACCTAATTACCAGTTTTTTATGAGTAAAAATGTTACATCAGCCAATCAACAAAATGATGCTCTATTTGTTTTAATTAAGTCTTTAACTAAATCAGAAAAGAGGCAATTTAATTTATATGTAGGAAGATTAGGTGGAAACATCGATGCTAAGTTTTTTTCTTTATTTAAATTTTTAGAAAAACTTAAAGTATATGATGAAAAAGTGATCATTGGTAGCGGAATTGTTTCTAAACAACAACTCTCTAACCTAAAGGCACATTTATATAAACAGATTTTAATTAGTTTACGTTTAAATCCTGCTCATAAAAATGTACGAATTCAAATTAGAGAACAATTAGATTTTGCTACTGTTTTATACCAAAA
Source organism: Polaribacter atrinae (assembly GCF_038023995.1). NCBI lineage: Bacteria > Pseudomonadati > Bacteroidota > Flavobacteriia > Flavobacteriales > Flavobacteriaceae > Polaribacter > Polaribacter atrinae. Next base: position 2,812,784 of record NZ_CP150660.1, on the reverse strand, counting down.
AGGATTATACAAACAAAGTTTAAAACTGCTAGAAAAAGCCAAACACATGGCTTTAGATACAGAAGAAAAAAATATTGCTTACGAAATTGTAGAGCTAGAAAAAGTAATTGAAACACAATACATAACAAGAAGTTTAAGTAATAGAGCAAACCAACTCTCTATTGAAGCAAAAGAACTAAGCCAAGACAATGTAATTGCCAGTAAACTCTCTAACCTATCTTTACAACTATACAGTCATTTAATACAAAATGGTTATGTAAAAAATATAGAAGAGCTAGAGTTTGTGGACAAATACTTTAGTGACCGAATGCCAAAATATGATTATCAGAAACTAGGTTTTCGTGAAAAACTATGGTTATACAAAGCACATTTATGGCATAGTTTTTTAGTGCAAGATTTTTTATTGAGCTATAAATACGCTAAAAAATGTGTCGACTTATTTGATTCTCCAAAACTAATAAATACACACCCAGTTTTCTATTTAAAATCTAAGAACTACTTACTAGAAGCTTCATTTTTAGTAAAAAAAGTATCTACATTTAAAAGAGAATTATCCCTTTTTGAGTCTGAAATAGATCAAAAAGAAATACCAATGAATACCAATACAGAGTTGTTAATATTTCTATATCTGTATTCTAACAAATTACATTTTCATTTCTTAGAAGGTTCTTTTGAAAAAGGAGAATATTTGGTTGATATTATCAACAATAAAATTGATAAATATAAAAACAGATTAGACAATCATTACATCGTTTTACTATACTACAAAATTGCTTGTTTGTATTTTGGAATGGGTAAAAACAAGTTATGTATTATCTATTTACAAAAGATTATTAAGTCTAAAAACATAGGCTCTGCAGAAGATTTACAATGTTTTGCACGTATCTTAAACTTAATTGCACATTATGAATGTGGATTAGATTACGACTTAGAAAGACAGTTTGTAGACACCTACAAGTTTTTATTAAAAATGGAAAATTTACAAGAAGTTCAAAAAGTTTTTCTAACTTCTATTAGAGATTTAAGCGATGTTTTTCCGCATGAAATAAGAAATGAGTTTAAGAAAATTCATGCCAAATTAAAGAAATTCGAGAACCATCCTTATGAAAAAAGAGCCTTCCTATACCTAGATATCTTATCTTGGTTAGAAAGTAAAATTCAGAATAAACCGATTGCTCTAATAATTAAAGAAAAAATAAAACCAATTAGTAAATAATATCAAAATTACATTAGAAATAGCATATTTTTAATAATACTGCATAAATCATTAAATTTCAGGAAATAATCTCTACCAAAAGGCAAAAGATTAAATAATACTCCTATTTTTGTCTTGTGAATTTATCGTATACACATACTAATTCTTCTAAAACTACAAACGTAGTTTATACTTCTATGCGCACAATTATCCGCACAACTACAACAATTACCCTTTAGGGGTTCTGCTATATTCATATCACCACAGGTTATATATTGTTTCGAATAACATCGAAACAAACTCAATAAAATATTTAATTACACAAACTATTCATTAGAAATGAAAGTATTAAAATTTGGCGGTTCATCTGTCGCAAACTCAGAAAACATACAAAAAGTCTTAGCTATTGTTGCTAAAGAATCTAAAAACCAAAAAGTTGCAGTAGTAGTTTCTGCTTTCGGAAAAACAACCAATAATCTTTTAGCAGGCGCCAACGAAGCTTTAAATAATATTAGCGTAGCAAAAGAGATTATAGAAAACCTTAAAGAACTACACTTTAATGTTATTGACGATTTAGTTAAAAAAAATAAACAAGAGGTTTCAGAAGAAGTTACATCTCTATTTAATAGATTAACGTCTATATATGAAGGAATCTTTTTATTACAAGAATTATCTGACAAAACACTTGCAAAAGTTTCTAGTTTTGGAGAAAGACTTTCTTCTTACATTATTGCAAATGCTGCAAAAGAATTATTTGACGCCAACCATAAAGAAAGTAGAGATTTAATCATTACAAATAATGAGTACTTAAATGCTCAAGTAAATTTTAAAGTCACAAACAAAAATATCACTTCATTTTTCGAAGAAAATAAGCATCAGGTTATTGTTTTAGGTGGTTTTATTTCTTCTAATGTTTTTGAAGAAACAACTACATTAGGTAGAGGTGGTTCTGATTTTACTGCAGCTATTTATGCTGCCGCTTTAGAGGCTAACGAATTACAAATATGGACAGACGTTAGTGGTATGTATACTGCCAACCCAAGAGTTGTAAAACAAGCATATCCTATTTCAGAAATCTCTTATGAAGAGGCTATGGAATTGTCACATTTTGGTGCAAAAGTTTTGTATCCACCAACAATTCAGCCTGCCTTAAGAAAAGAAATTGCCATCAGAATTAAAAATACATTTGAACCAGAAAGTGCTGGAACATTAATTTGCAAGAATCCTAAAAACGGGAATGAAGTAAAAGGAATTTCTCACATAGAAGACATTAGTTTAATTACTTTAGAAGGCGGTGGAATGGTAGGAATTCCTGGTTTTTCTAAACGTTTGTTTGAAACACTTTCTGTTGCAAAAATAAATGTTGTCTTTATAACACAAGCTTCATCAGAACATTCTATTTGTGTAGGTGTTTTTGAAAATGATGCTGCAAAAGCAAAAGAGCTTTTGGATGAAACTTTTAGCATAGAAATAGACAAGAAAAAAATAAAACCAATTATTGTAGAAAGCAACTTGGCAATTATTGCGGTTGTTGGTGAAAGCATGAAAAACTACCAAGGTTTAAGCGGACAAATGTTTAGCGCCTTAGGTAGAAATAATGTAAATGTTAGAGCAATTGCACAAGGTTCATCAGAAAAAAACATCTCTGCAGTTATTAATAAATACGATGCAAAAAAGGCATTAAATACGTTACATGAGCAATTCTTTGAAGAAAGAACAAAACAGTTAAACTTATTTGTAACTGGTGTTGGTAATGTTGGTGAGCGCTTTTTAGCTCAAATACATCAACAAAAGAAATTCTTAAAAGAGAACTTAAAATTAAGTATTAAGGTTATCGGAATTGCTAATTCTAGAAAAATGGCTTTCGATGATAATGGTATCGATCTAGATAATTGGAAAGATGCTTTAGAAAACGGAGAACCTACAACTTTAGACAGTTTTCATAAAAAAGTTAAAGAAAGCAATCATATTAATAGTGTTTTTATAGACAATACTGCAAATCAGCAAGTATCAGAAATCTATGAAAAATACTTACGTGATAGTATTTCTGTAGTAACTTGTAACAAAATCGCATGTGCTTCTAGTTTTGATAACTATAAAAACCTAAAACATCTTTCTAGAAAATACAATGCTTCTTTCTTATTTGAAACTAATGTTGGTGCAGGATTACCAATTATAGATACTTTAAAGAATTTAGTAAACTCTGGCGATAGAGTCAATAAAATTCAAGCTGTTTTATCTGGAAGTTTAAATTTTGTTTTCAATAACTTTAATGCAGATTCAACTTTCCATGACGTGGTTGCTGCAGCTCAGAAAGAAGGTTATACAGAACCAGATCCAAAAATTGATTTAAGCGGAGTTGATGTTGCTAGAAAGATTTTAATTTTAGCGAGAGAAAGTGGTTATAAAATGGAATTAGAAGACATTGCAAAAAATGCCTTTTTACCTGAAAAAAGTTTAAAAACCACTAATAATAATGATTTTTATGCATCATTAACTAAAAACGAAGCACATTTTCAAAATATATTTAAAGAAGCAAATGACAAAGATTGTCGCTTAAAATATGTTGCTGAATTTGCTGACGGAAAAGCAAATGTTGGTTTACAACACATTCCGTCAGACCATCCTTTTTATAATTTAGAAGGAAGTGATAATATTGTATTATTCTTTACAGACAGATACCCAGAAAATCCTTTAATTATAAAAGGTGCTGGTGCTGGTGCAGATGTTACTGCTTCTGGTATTTTTGCTGATGTAATTAGAATTGCAAATAAATAAAAAAGCATTCAGTTAACAGTAGCAGTTTTCAGTTAGCAACTGACTGAAAACTGAGACTGAAAACTGCAAACTAAAAAATATGGATTATTTAAAAATTTTTGCTCCCGCTACTGTTGCTAATGTTTCTTGCGGATTCGATTCTCTAGGTTTTGCTGTTGATGCAATTGGAGATGAAATGACCTTTACAAAAACGACTGAAAAAGGCGTTAAAATAACAAATATCACTGGTGCAAATTTAACGTATAATGTTGATGAAAATGCTGCAAGTGCTGTTGTTAAGAAAATACTGAATGAAGCAAACGCAGATTTCGGAATTGAATTAACAATTCACAAAGGTTTTTCTCCAGGAAGTGGATTAGGAAGTTCAGCTGCTAGTGCTGCAGGTGCTGCTTTTGGTGCAAACCAATTATTAGGGAATATTTACTCGGACTTAGAGTTGACTAAATTTGCCATGTTTGGAGAAGAAGTTGCTTGCGGAACTCCAATTGCAGACAATGTTTCTGCTGCTATATATGGTGGTTTTGTTTTAGTGAGAAGCTACAGTCCTTTAGAAATTATAAAATTACCGGTTCCTAGTGAATTAAGAGTTGTAGCCATTCATCCGCAGGTAGAAGTAAAAACAAAAGATGCTAGAGAAGTTTTACCAACAGAAATAGCCTTGAAAGACGCTGTTACGCAATGGGCAAATGTTGGTGGTTTAATTAGTGGTTTATATTCCGATAATTACAAGCTAATTAGTAATTCTTTAGTAGATATTATAGTAGAACCTCATAGAAAAAAATTAATTCCGTTTTTTGACGATGTTAAAAATGCAGCAACAAAAGCAGGTGCTTTAGGTGCTGGAATTAGTGGTTCTGGTCCAACAATTTTTGCACTTTGTAAAGGTGATAAAATTGCCAAAGATGTTTATAAAAGCATCGAAGAAAGTTATAAAAATACAGGTATTGACTTTGAAATGTTTATTTCGAAAGTGAATCACGAAGGAATAAAAATATTAGAATAATCGTCATTACAAAGGAAGAATGACTGAAGTAATCTCTTTCTAACAAACAGATTGCTTCGTTTCTCTAACAATTACAGACAAAATCAAAAAAAATGAACTACTACAGTTTACACCATAAATCGCCAATATCAACTTTTAAAAATGCAGTTGTACAAGGTTTAGCAAAAGACAGAGGAATTTATTTTCCAGATAATATTCAACAACTTTCAAAAGATTTTATTGAAAACATTTCTGATTATTCAAATCACGAAATTGCGTATGAAGTTATTAAACAGTTTGTAGGTGATGAAATTCCGGCTGAAAAATTAAAAGAGATTGTTGCAAAAACAGTTTCTTTCGATTTTCCTTTAGTAAAGGTTGATGATAATATCGCTTCTTTAGAACTGTTTCATGGACCAACCATGGCTTTTAAAGACGTTGGTGCTAAATTTATGGCACAATGTTTAGAGTATTTTAACAAAGATAACGACGATGAAGTTACTGTTTTAGTAGCAACTTCTGGAGATACTGGTGGTGCAGTTGCAAACGGATTTTTAGGTGCAAAAGGCGTAAATGTTGTTATTTTATATCCTTCAGGAAAAGTAAGCGACATTCAAGAAAAACAATTAACAACTTTAGGTCAGAATATTACTGCTTTAGAAGTTGATGGAGTTTTTGATGATTGTCAAGAAATGGTAAAAACGGCTTTTTTAGATGAAGAAATTACAAAGACATTAACATCTGCTAATTCTATAAACGTTGCACGTTGGTTGCCACAAATGTTTTACTTTTTCTTTGCCTATAAAGAATTACACAAAAAACACAAAGATTTAATCTTTTCTGTACCAAGTGGAAACTTTGGTAATATCTGTGCAGGAATTATGGCTCAGAAATTAGGTTTACCTATTAAACACTTTGTAGCTTCTACAAACGTAAATGATACCGTACCTAATTATTTAGTAGACGGAGTTTACAAACCAAAACCATCTAAAGCAACTATTTCTAACGCTATGGATGTTGGTAACCCAAGTAACTTTATCAGAATACAAGAATTATTCAATAATGACTTAGAAGCTCTTAAAAGTGCTTTTTCTTCGTATAGTTTTTCTGATGATGAAACTCGCGCTACCATGAAAGATATTTATAACAATTCTGGTTATGTTGCAGATCCTCATGGAGCTGTTGGTTATTTAGGTTTAAAAAAACATGGATTAAAAGAAAACGAATTTGGTGTTTTCCTTGAAACAGCGCATCCTGTAAAATTCTTAGACGTAGTAGAAGAAACGTTACCTGTAAAAGTAGAAATACCAGCACAGATTAAAAAGGTAATCAATAATAAAAAAGTGGCTTACAAAGCTTCTAATTATCAAGATTTGAAAGATTTCTTAATGAAGTAGTTATTAACAAATCTTATATAAAAAGTAAAAAGTCCTAACAAATTAAATTTGTTAGGACTTTTTACTTTTTGTGAATTTTTTATTTTAAGATTAACACTGAATTGAAATTTTTTAAAGTGATAAAAAATATTAAAAAACTAATTCAAATTTGTACAGGAATAAATAATATTATTATATAAAACCTAAATCAATAACTAACAAGCTTAAAAATAAATTAAAATACTTGTACAAAACTATAAAAATCTATAGATATTAGATAAAAGAAGGATACTTATATGAACGGTAAACACTTCTATTAAATGATTTAAGGCAATTAAATAGTAACTTTACATAAAGTACTAACAGAACACAGAACTTTTGACAGAGAAAGGTAAAATTCAATCAATTTATATTTTGTATTAATTATGAACATCAATGGTAAAATATATCAAATTCAAATTTCTAAGACGTTAAAAAAATAAACAAATCGAAATAAAAAAATGAATAGTTATAGAGTAATATCAATAAAAGAAAAAGAATTAATTATTTCAGGTGATGGAAATAACCCAATTTGGAAAGAAGCAGATTCTTTAACAAATTTTATATCTCCTTGGGATGATAAGCCTGTAAAAAAAATAGAATTTAAAGCGGTACATAATTCAGAAAACATATTTTTTCAATTCATAGTAGAAGATCATCAAACCCACATTCATCCTTCAATAGATAAAGATGAAAGCATAAATAATTCAGATAGAGTAGAACTATTTTTTAGGAGTGATGCTTCTTTAGATCCATATTATTGTTTAGAAATGGATACAACAGGTAGAATTATGGATTTTAAAGCTCGCCCAAATAGAGAATTTGATTTTAATTGGTGTTGGCCAACTGAAGAGATAGTCATAAAATCATCAATAAATGAAAATAACTTCATTGTAGAAATTACAATTTCACTTCAATCTTTAAAGAATTTAAAATTATTAAAAGATCGCAGTATTGAAACAGGAATTTATAGAGCAAAATATAATCAGCAAAAAGATAATACTTATAAACCCACATGGATTACTTGGACAAACCCAAACACAAAAATCCCTAATTTTCATACACCAACCTCTTTTGGTAAATTATTACTAGCTAATTAGTCCAATGCACCCAATATTATCGATACAACTAACAATAACCCCAGTCCAATTAAGATTATAAGGTCAAACAGCAGAAATTAATGATACCTTTTTGCAGTATGTCTAATACAAATAAACCATTTAAATTTAGAGCAAAAAAAACCTCAATTCGTAAGAATTGAGGTTAATAGATACGGACTTTAGTCCGTATTAAAGAAAGGCGGCGACCTACTCTCCCACATAAATGCAGTACCATCGGCGCGATTGGGCTTAACTTCTCTGTTCGAGATGGGAAGAGGTGAGCCCCAATGCTATAACCACCCTAAAATTTTCAGCTAAATTTATTTAACTGTATAAGTTAACATATGGTAAAATAATATCTAAATCGTCTAATAAATAAAGAGTCTATGCTCCCGCCTTTCGGCGGGAAGCGTACATAAGTCTATGGGTTATTAGTATCACTTGGCTATGACATTACTGCCTTTACACCTATGACCTATCAACGTTGTAATCTCCAACGACCCTTTAAAGAAATCTCATCTTGTGGTGGGTTTCGCGCTTATATGCTTTCAGCGCTTATCCCTTCCCGACGTAGCTACCCTGCTATGCTTCTGGCGAAACAACAGGTACACTAGAGGTCAGTCCAACTCGGTCCTCTCGTACTAGAGTCAGATCCACGCAAATTTCTAACGCCCACAGCAGATAGAGACCGAACTGTCTCACGACGTTCTGAACCCAGCTCGCGTGCCACTTTAATGGGCGAACAGCCCAACCCTTGGGACCTTCTCCAGCCCCAGGATGTGACGAGCCGACATCGAGGTGCCAAACCCCCCCGTCGATATGAGCTCTTGGGGGAGATCAGCCTGTTATCCCCGGAGTACCTTTTATCCTTTGAGCGATGGCCCTTCCATGCGGAACCACCGGATCACTATGCTCTTGTTTCCAACCTGATCGACCTGTATGTCTCTCAGTCAAGCACCCTTATGCCATTGCACTCTACGTACGGTTACCAAGCGTACTGAGGGTACCTTTAGAAGCCTCCGTTACTCTTTTGGAGGCGACCACCCCAGTCAAACTACCCACCAAGCACTGTCCTCATCTCTGAGTTAGACTCTAGATAAGCAAAGGGTGGTATTTCAAGGACGACTCCACAACGCCTAGCGACGCTGCTTCGATGTCTCCCACCTATCCTACACATTACTTATCCAAAGCCAATACTAAGCTATAGTAAAGGTTCACGGGGTCTTTTCGTCCCGCTGCGGGTAATCGGCATCTTCACCGATACTACAATTTCACCGAGCTCATGGCTGAGACAGTGTCCAGATCGTTGCACCATTCGTGCAGGTCGGAACTTACCCGACAAGGAATTTCGCTACCTTAGGACCGTTATAGTTACGGCCGCCGTTTACTGGGGCTTCATTTCAGATCTTCGCCGAAGCTAAACCCTCCACTTAACCTTCCAGCACCGGGCAGGTGTCAGGCCTTATACATCATCTTTCAATTTAGCAAAGCCCTGTGTTTTTGATAAACAGTCGCCTGGACCTTTTCACTGCGGCCCATCCGAAGATGGGCGACCCTTCTCCCGAAGTTACGGGTCTATTTTGCCTAGTTCCTTAGCCATGAATCTCTCGAGCACCTTAGAATTCTCATCCCAACTACCTGTGTCGGTTTACGGTACGGGTTCTTATAATCTGAAGCTTAGAGGTTTTTCTTGGAAGCCCTTAGGCACACTATCCAATTGTCCGAAGACGCTTGGTACTATCACATTTCACCTAAATCTGCGGATTTACCTACAGTTCTAATAGCTACATGTTTCAACGAACTATTCCGTCAGTTCGCGCTGCTTTCATTACTCCGTCACCCCATCGCAATTATAAGAAGTACAGGAATATTAACCTGTTATCCATCGACTACTCCCTTCGGATTCGCCTTAGGACCCGACTAACCCTCAGCTGATTAGCATCGCTGAGGAAACCTTAGTCTTTCGGTGTGGGGGTTTCTCGCCCCCATTATCGTTACTTATGCCTACATTTTCTTTTGTAAACACTCCAGCATACCTCACAGTACACCTTCTACGCTGATTACAATGCTCCCCTACCACTAACTTATATTTCAAAGTTAATCCATAGCTTCGGTAATATGTTTATGCCCGATTATTATCCATGCAAAATCGCTCGACTAGTGAGCTGTTACGCACTCTTTAAATGAATGGCTGCTTCCAAGCCAACATCCTAGCTGTCTAAGCAATTTCACCTCGTTTTTTCAACTTAACATATATTTGGGGACCTTAGCTGATGGTCTGGGTTCTTTCCCTCTCGGACATGGACCTTAGCACCCATGCCCTCACTGCTGAGAAACATTTTATAGCATTCGGAGTTTGTCAGGAATTGGTAGGCGGTGAAGCCCCCGCATCCAATCAGTAGCTCTACCTCTATAAAACTTTTACTCAACGCTGCACCTAAATGCATTTCGGGGAGTACGAGCTATTTCCGAGTTTGATTGGCCTTTCACCCCTACCCACAGGTCATCCAAAGACTTTTCAACGTCAACTGGTTCGGTCCTCCACTGTGTGTTACCACAGCTTCAACCTGCCCATGGGTAGATCACTCGGTTTCGCGTCTACTACTACTAACTAAAGCGCCCTATTCAGACTCGCTTTCGCTACGGCTCCTTGACTTAATCAATTAACCTTGCTAGAAACAGTAACTCGTAGGCTCATTATGCAAAAGGCACGCCGTCACAACATAAATGCTGCTCCGACCGCTTGTAGGCGTACGGTTTCAGGTTCTATTTCACTCCCTTACTTAGGGTTCTTTTCACCTTTCCCTCACGGTACTAGTTCACTATCGGTCTCTCAGGAGTATTTAGCCTTACCGGATGGTCCCGGTGGATTCATACAGGATTACTCGTGTCCCGCACTACTCAGGGTACCACTATCTATAATTCGCTTACTTTTACGGGACTATCACCCTCTATGGTCAGTCTTTCCAAACTGTTCTAATTCACTTATCTTCGAATATCGTGGCCCTACAACCCCTATTTTGCCGTAACAAAATAGGTTTGGGCTAATCCGCGTTCGCTCGCCACTACTAACGGAATCACTATTGTTTTCTCTTCCTCCGGTTACTTAGATGTTTCAGTTCACCGGGTTTACCCCTATTGCTAGGTGACATGTCTTCAACATGACGGGTTGCCCCATTCGGAGATCTACGGATCAAAAGGTATGTGCCCCTCCCCGTAGCTTTTCGCAGCTTATCACGTCCTTCGTCGTCTCTGAGAGCCTAGGCATCCGCCATACGCCCTTACTTAACTTATTGTACTTTTTGCTACAGTGTGTTGCCACACTATAATGAACTCTTTTATATTTTTATAAAAAAATTTTTGATTAGATAAATCTAATCGTTCTCTATCTATTTGATTCTTACGATATCATTTTACCAATATGTCAATGAACTTGTGGTGAGTCACCACTGACAATTTAAATCATCATTAGTGCTCTCCTGCAATAATCTAGAGATAATATACATCATCTCCAGGCATTGCCTGGTGGAGAATATCGGAGTCGAACCGATGACCTCTTGCGTGCAAGGCAAGCGCTCTAGCCAGCTGAGCTAATCCCCCATTATGAAATTCAGAATAAATCCTAAATTATGAATGTAGAATCCTCTTACTTCCAGAATTTCCTTAGTATTTTGCTTTTTGTAGTCCCGGGCAGACTCGAACTGCCGACCTCTACATTATCAGTGTAGCGCTCTAACCAGCTGAGCTACGAGACTATAATAGCTTAAAATACTTATATTATAAAATTAACAGCAAAGAGTAAAAATGACCTTTTTTTGTAACTCACCATCTTTCTCTAGAAAGGAGGTGTTCCAGCCGCACCTTCCGGTACGGCTACCTTGTTACGACTTAGCCCTAGTTACCAGTTTTACCCTAGGCGGCTCCTTGCGGTGACCGACTTCAGGCACTCCCAGCTTCCATGGCTTGACGGGCGGTGTGTACAAGGCCCGGGAACGTATTCACCGGATCATGGCTGATATCCGATTACTAGCGATTCCAGCTTCACGGAGTCGAGTTGCAGACTCCGATCCGAACTGTGATATGGTTTATAGATTCGCTCTCTGTTGCCAGATGGCTGCTCATTGTCCATACCATTGTAGCACGTGTGTGGCCCAGGACGTAAGGGCCGTGATGATTTGACGTCATCCCCACCTTCCTCACTACTTGCGTAGGCAGTCTCGTTAGAGTCCCCATCATAACATGCTGGCAACTAACGACAGGGGTTGCGCTCGTTATAGGACTTAACCTGACACCTCACGGCACGAGCTGACGACAACCATGCAGCACCTTGTAATATGTCCGAAGAAAAAACTATCTCTAGTCCTGTCATACTACATTTAAGCCCTGGTAAGGTTCCTCGCGTATCATCGAATTAAACCACATGCTCCACCGCTTGTGCGGGCCCCCGTCAATTCCTTTGAGTTTCAGTCTTGCGACCGTACTCCCCAGGTGGGATACTTATCACTTTCGCTTAGTCACTGAGCTAATGCCCAACAACTAGTATCCATCGTTTACGGCGTGGACTACCAGGGTATCTAATCCTGTTCGCTCCCCACGCTTTCGTCCCTCAGCGTCAGTACATACGTAGTAGACTGCCTTCGCAATCGGTATTCTGTGTAATATCTATGCATTTCACCGCTACACTACACATTCTATCTACTTCCATATGACTCAAGTCAACCAGTATCAAAGGCAGTTCCATAGTTGAGCTATGGGATTTCACCTCTGACTTAATTGACCGCCTGCGGACCCTTTAAACCCAATGATTCCGGATAACGCTCGGACCCTCCGTATTACCGCGGCTGCTGGCACGGAGTTAGCCGGTCCTTATTCTTACAGTACCGTCAAGCTGGTATACATACCAGTGTTTCTTCCTGTATAAAAGCAGTTTACAACCCATAGGGCAGTCTTCCTGCACGCGGCATGGCTGGGTCAGAGTTGCCTCCATTGCCCAATATTCCTCACTGCTGCCTCCCGTAGGAGTCTGGTCCGTGTCTCAGTACCAGTGTGGGGGATCTCCCTCTCAGGACCCCTACCTATCAAAGTCATGGTAAGCCGTTACCTTACCATCTAACTAATAGGACGCATAGCCATCTTTTACCAATAAATCTTTAATTAAAACTCGATGCCAAGTCTCAATACTATGAGGTATTAATCTTCATTTCTAAAGGCTATCCCTCAGTAAAAGGTAGGTTCTATACGCGTTACGCACCCGTGCGCCGGTCGTCATCTGTGCAAGCACAATGTTACCCCTCGACTTGCATGTGTTAAGCCTGCCGCTAGCGTTCATCCTGAGCCAGGATCAAACTCTTCATTGTATATTGTAAATATTATAATGAATAAGTTTCAAAAGAATTTGTTTAAATAAATCTAAACATGGTTATTCTACTCTTTAATTACGCTGTCAATTTCAATATTTTCAATGAACTTCTTAAATCTTGCACTCCCTGTATTTAAACAGGTATTTAAAATTCAATTTGTAGAAACGTTAGAATCGAACTAACTGACTTATTTAATAGTCATTCCAAATTTTCTCTAATCTTTTTTCGCTGTATTTCTTAGCGGCTGCAAACATACAAACTATTTCTAATCTGACAATAAAAAAATAAACTTTTTTTTTACTTGTTTTTAAACCTAAGATTAAATCTTTAACACCTTCTTAATAAAGTTCTCTAAAGACTTAAAGCAAATTTTAATGAACGAAACTAACAAACTACTATATCCGTTAGCGGGTGCAAACTTACAACTCATTTTTAATCTAACAACTATTTTTTTACACTTATTTTAATTTAATTTTACACTTCACTTTAACGTACTTGTTTTGAATATTTTATAACACTTGTTTTTTTGATATTATTTGTAAGTTTTAGTATTTTATGATGACTTTAAAGTGGAGCGTAGTTTTTGGTAAATTGTTTTATATAAAATAGAGGTTAATTTTTTGCGGAAATAGGCATTTAAATCCTGTCCTTTTTAATCAAAGATTGATTATTCTTAGAATAATGGTGTTTGAAATGTGTTTTCTCGTTTAGAAAAATCATTTTTTTTATTCTAAACTAATTCTCATTAGCGTTTTTTGGGTAAAAAATCACTTAAACTAACAAGCATGAAGGTATTTGGAATACTATTATCATAATAAATCTTCCTACAATACGAATTAGATAGACTCTTATATATAAGGTAACATTCTTAAAAAAATAGGATTAATCTGAATACTATGTATTATTATGGATTAGAATAGCATCTCTTTTTGCGCTTCTCCAAACTAAACATCACTCATAATAAAAAGAATATCCGACAGAATATTATTTTAACAATGAACCGCTAGCTCTTCAGTAATAAATATCAATTCTCCATATTAACACTGTTAAATGAAACTATCGCCTATCTTGTTTTATACAGTTTCAACTTATCTATTACCTTTAATTTTAAAAAGTTCTTTACGGTTCTGTTTCGAGAATAGTAGTATTACAAATAAATTTTCACACTTATTGCACTCATACTTTTTTGAAAGAATAGGCATTCCTTTATAAAAAGAACTTTTTTATAATCGATTAATTTTTTTTGAATTACAAATAGGACAATTTTTTAAATGATGCTCACTTAATTTTCCTCTAATAATTAATACTCCATAAACAATTGCAATAATCAATAATATAGTTACACTTGAATCAATAGGAAGTCCTGGAGGAGGTGGAGGCCCCATTACTGGGGGTACTTGTAAAAAAATCATATATTCACTTTTAAAGAAGGCACAATAGAAAAGAGTTTAGCTACATGGGGATGTGACTAAAAATTACAATTAAAAGGAGAAACTTACTTAAAAACCCTTTAATCAATCTTTTCTATTACAGCCTTATTTCTATTCGTTTTTGTGTTCTTAGAAAAAACTATCTCTACTTTTTTATTCTACTACAACTTTCTTATTTATAATACCGAGATCAGTATTTAACCTTACAACATATACACCTACTGGAATTTGCTTTTCAATCTCTAATTGATAAGAAGTTTTCTGCTCTTTAATATCCCAAAGACTTACTTTTTTACCTAACATATCAAACAGCTCAACTTTATAGAGGTTTACATTCAAGTTTTTAGAAATCACAATATGATGATTTTCATTATCCGAATACATATGAAGGCCATTGGACCAAACATCTTCTTCTAAACTAAGTACATCACTTTCTCTAAAAGCAAGTACGAAACGATCTGAATAAACACCTTTGCCTAATGTTAACGTAATTTTTTCATCAGAAATACGGTAAGAAACTCCTTTTAACTTATCTGTAATATAAATATCTCTAGAAACATTTTGTTTTTCATCAATCATTATACCTACCTCACCAGAATAACCCATTGTAATCTCTAAAGGAACTTCTAAGTCATCTGAGATTGCTTGCACACCTGCAATTACATATTTTCTATCATCATTAGAAAATTTCCAATACATATCTGTTACATCAACTCCATAAACCTCAGAGTCTGCCTCTTTATCATATCCAAATGAATTTATTTCTTGAAAAGAGATTCCTATTTGGCGGTGAAGTAACAATTCTTCTGCATTTTTATACTCAAACCCTAATTTAATAATCGGCAATAAATTACTTGTAGTTATTGCTTTATCTACCCTACTTTTTCTACTTCCTTTAAAAAACACAGACTCAGCATTTTCTTCTCCTTCTTCAGTAACAAATGCTCTTTGACTGTTATTAAAAGTAATACTCCCTCCCGTTGCACTTCCTTCCACAAAGAAACCTTGCGCAATTGGAATGTAAGGTTTAGGTGCTTTATAAATAGATAAATCACCCCCCAAACCATAAGTACCGTTATTATTATTACTTGGAACTGCACTATTTGGAGCTAAGCCCATCGTTAAGTTTAGAGTTGCGTAACCACCATAAATATGACCATCTATACCGACTCCTTCTCCATTTGCACTCTGTTGATGTTCCCAGAAATAAAGTGTCTGCTCTATAACACTTTCATTATCTTCCATAAATTTTCTAGCATTCATTGCCGAAGGAAAAGGATTCCCTATTAAATAATCCTCACCTGCATTTACAGATTTAGAAGTATTAAATTTTCCATCATTAGGCGTACCTACAAAAGTATAATTCTGAGGCCTTCCTGGTCCTTTAAAAATATAACCATCTCCACGCGCAATCAATCCTGATTTGTATTTATGCAACCAATTAGATCGTCCGTTAGACCCTGTACCATACGTATAAACCCAATAGTCTGCTAACGAAATAGGATCTGTAATTGCACCATCATAACCTGAAGTAAATTTAATATCTTTTGCAAGTGTAGTTCCTATTTTAGATGTAGCGTCTAACGGAATAGTACCATCTTTTAAAACACCTTCTATTGTATATGTATTTACCCCTGAGTTAACTGGCGAACTCATATATCCATATCTATACAAACTAGGTATTTCTGAATTTTGTTCCACTAATAATCTACCTACTTTACCCACAACTATAGCTGTTACTGTACTAGTACCTGTATGCGTTTGCACTAATTGAGAGGTTCCTGCTAAACGAATATTACCATCTAAAATAAGATTATTAGTAACCACTAATAACTGATTCGTTACCGTTAAGTTAACATTTGAATTTACTTTTAGTTTTCTTGCACTTAATCAATTACCTGTATGTTCAAAATCTTGATCAATTACCACAAAACGAGATCTGTCTGGAAACCCATTTGTCCATGTACTACTATTAGAACTTGAAGTAGTACTATTTATTCTATGTAAACCTAACAAAGTATTTGCATCAGCATTAGATGTTTTGATTTCTGAAATTAAGGGATCTTGAGGGTGCCTTCTTGTAACAACCTTAGTACTCCCAAGATTATTTACAGCTTGATAAGGCGCAATTTCATCATCTATAAAAACCACCCATTCATCCGCATTGTAGTTTTTGTTTGGTGTTAACGTTTCATCTATTCTAACAAACGATGTTTTGTTTGTAATATCTGAAATAACGTCATATTTATTTCCCCATGAATAAACTCCTTCTGCTACCGAAAGTGTAATTACATCATCTTCTCCCTCAATATCTGTTAACATATTGTGAACCACAATAGTTGCATCAGACGCTATTTCTGCACTCGTAATAATCGAATTATTATAATTTTTAAATAAAACAGATTTACCCGCTTCTAACACTGTACCCACTGTATAAGAAACACTTGGTACAAAATTAGCTTGATCCTCTGTTTGATCTTTATACAATTGAATTTTAATGGTATTTGCAGGAATATCTGAATTGCTAAAATTTGTAATTTCAATCCATCTTTCTGTACCATATTGATACACTTGTGTAATCATAACAGCTGCTGGATCTGGCACATCTCTATAATCTAGATCTCCTAAATCATTTACATCTTTATCGGTATCAGTAAAATTATCTGTTTGTGTATTGTCATATTCACCATTTACATCACTATAACCTTGATCTATATTGTCTGCTTCTATATCATCTACCAAACCGTTGCCTCCTAACTTACCAGTTACAACTCCATTACCATCATTTGGTAGCTCACTTCCCGACTCAACAACATCAAAAACACCATCATTATCTGAGTCTAAATCTAAATAATCTGGAGCATCAATATTATCTGCATTTACAGGTACAATAAGAACTCCGGTAACCCCAGAACAGTTTGATCCAGTACAATCTGGATCGTAAGCATCATCTAAACCATCATTATCTGTATCTACTCCCGAAGGCGCAACATAACCTGTTGTAGTTTGTGCTTCTATATTATCTGGAATTCCATCATTATCTGCATCTAAATCTAAACGGTTAGGGATGCCGTCTCCATCACTATCACAATCTATAGAATACAAAACAATATTATCTATACCTACATCATTTCCGGAACCACCATTTGGTTGAAAATTATTAATTACAATATTTATTGAAGTTAAAGTCGCCTCAAAATCTAATATAATTCTTCTCCAAACATCATCATTTTCCAAACCTAATTCTGAAGACGTAGTAGACGCTAACTCACTACCATCATCTGCATCTTCAATTACAAGTCTAAAATTTGGGGTATCATTACAATTATCACATAGACCAGCTACATCGATTCTAAACCTATAAAACTGATTATTTACTACAGATAAATCATCTATCCTATAGATTGCTTTGTCTGTAAAATTGGGCGAATCAATATTAATAACCAAAAACCTACCATCTGTAGAGCCATTTCCTATGTTTGCAACATTACTATTACCATTTGCGTCTTTATTACCAGTTAAGTTTGTTTTTGCATAGTACTTTCCTTGGTCACCTGAAGTAGTTACCGCATAAAAACCATCATTGGGGTTTGATGCATCAAAACGATGCGAATTAGAACTCGCATTAAATACCACATTCGAATCTTCACTTACACCATCAGATTTTGTTCCAAAATCTTCATTATATATCTCTATGAATTCTGTTTTACTTTCAGCACTACAATCATTTTCTAGCACATCGGGTATCCCATCATTGTCATCATCTAAATCACAAATATCATTTATTCCGTCACCGTCAGAATCTGACACAGTTGGTATACCATCCGTACTAGCCCCATCTGTACAATAGGAATTTGATTTGTTAATACCAAAATCAATGGAACCTGAACTTAAACTAGGTACAAATAAACTTCCATTAGGAACTCCATCACTACTTGCATTTGGACCAAAACCTTCATTTCTGTACTCCCAACCGCTTGGTAAAGCAATTGCAGGAGCCACACTACCTATTGTTCCTTGGTTTTTACTTAACTGAAAAGTATAATCAACCAAAGCATCCTCTAAAGTTACTGTATACCCACCATCATTACCTACGGAAGCAACACCAATTACATTATTACTTGCATCAACAACATTTAGATATAATTGTGTAGCAACAGGAGCCCCCACACCTGTACCATCTACAATATTATTATAACTCGTGTCATTAAAAATAATACCAGAATACGTGACACCTCCATCTGCATCTGGGCAATTCGTTGCATTTATGTTTGGCGCTGCCCCTCCATAAGTAACACTAGAATCTATTGTTAAATTTCCATAATTTTGAAGCATATCATCAATAGTAGTACCTGCTCCTTTATTTGGGTTTGTGAAAATTAAATTTGGACCAACAATACCATTGTTAGCATTTCTTAGATTTTCCCATTCAAAATATCCTTGAAGACTTGAATCTGAAGGCCCTATAAGATTTCCATCTTGTGCAATACCCTGAGCACCTTTTTTAACAATTACCGATCCTTGGTTATAAATAGTACCTCCTCCTATATTAATGGTTCCTTCAATATTAAAAGTTCCATAATTACTAATTTTAGAGTTTGCCCTCCAAAATCTATTTGCTCCGTAGTAAACGTTCCTGTATTAATTACTTGCCCTCCATTATTAAGGTTAAATTTCCCATTAAATATTCCACAATTAATATATGAAGAAACATTGTTTGAATTGTAATTACCCTCTATCATAAGGTCTCCAGAATTTATAAATCGAGCAACTCCACTACTAACATTAAGGTTATTAGTAACAACCATACTACCATTATTCTCAATAGTAATTACTGCATTCGCGTTAGAAAACTGTAATGTTCCAGGTTCAAAAACACCATTATTAGTAACTTTCATTACATCGCCATTTAAGGTTAATGTATTTGCAGTCATTTTTCCACCAGCAGCAATAGTTACCTCCATATCACCCGACCAAGTAGGGTTTTGATTTACTTTCAATGTTCCTTGAACGCCTATAGCAAAAGTCCCCGAATTAATTGCAGAATAATTATTGGCAGATAAAATTAATGTCGCATTAGAACCAACACAAATAGAACCTCCATCACCAAATGAAACATCTCCATTAATTGTTGTGGTACCTGCAGTAAAACATGTTGTTTTACCAGCAGCAAATGTATAAGCTGTGTTTGGCGCTATATTAGGATCAGAAACATCACAACTAGTACACTGCGCATAAGTTGCTTCTGAAAAAGTAATTGCCATTAAAAATGTAAAAGAAAGTATTGCGTAAATATTTTTCATAAAAATCATTCTTTAACTCAATAGTAAAATTTAGATCACAAAATGAAATTGCGATTTTTCTGTTCTTGTGTTTTTATTCTGATTCCCCCTCCAAACAACCCCTATAGCATTTTAAAATGAAACAACACTTCGTTTGCTTGCATGAACACCATGGGGCTGAAGGGGTAATAAATTTTTGTATTTAATTATTTCTAAAAAAAAACTTTACGCAAAAGTATAGCACCATCTGCTTGTTACAAACCTACAGAATAGCTGTTTTCCGTAAAACAGACACCTTACAAACAATTAATAAACAAATGATTACCTATTTGTAGCAAGAAATTAACTACAGCACTATTAATAGCTATTTTATTTATAAAAAATGAAGACTTGAATCTTTTCTAAGATTAAAAAGACAAATTAAATAACGTAGCAATAACTAAATAGCTAACCATTATTTTGAAGAAAAAATAGTACTATAAATGACGATAAAGAATTCTAAAAACCATAGCAAACCAGAAAAGTTGTTTCTATCTAAAATTAGCATAAAAACAACTTGTGTAACTAGATTAATTGAAACACTTTTTTTTTAAGATGAAACAGCAGCATCTTTAAGTTTATGAATAAATTCTGAAGGACTAACACCAAGAACACTTTTAAAGCTTGCTGAAAATTTACTATGAGAAGAAAAACCACACTCTTCCACTAAATAACTAATTTTATAATTCAAGTACTCTTTATCTGTTGTTAACTTTTCTTTAATGTAATATATTCTCAACCTAATAATATAATTATTGTAATCTGTGTTTTTTGTTATTCTTAAGAAACCTTCTAAAATATTTAGAATTGATATTTAACAAGCCTAACAATTTAGGTAAAGACATATTCTTATCTAAAAACAGATCAGATTCTTCAAACTCTTTTAATTTGGTTTCAAGGTAATCCTCTGTCTTTTGAGAAATTGTAAAATCTGATGATTTATTACCAACATCAACAAGATCCTTATCTTCAGTTGTATTTGCTTTTTTTCTGATAAAATAAAAACCTAAAGCAGAAAGCAACACTATAAATGCTACAACATACATTTTATTGTTCGATTATTTTTCTTCTGGGCGCTCATTTAACGAATTATAAGCAGTATTTATCATCAATCTTTTTTCTGCTGTATTTTTAGCTAACTGAGTGTTATATTTAGAATTATAAATAGTAAAACTATCTATCTCTTTTACCTGATAATAATATTCAGACACACTTCTAAACACACGTTGTTTTAAAGAACCATGATTGCTATCTTTAGCAACAGAAAGCGACTTCTTTAAATAAACACCAGCACTATCTAAATTCTTAGATTCTAAAAAAGCATTACCTAAACTTTGATAAATTAAAGATGCCCATATCGTATTGCCTGCACCAGCATCATTTATAAAAAAGTTGGCCTTAGAAAAATGAGATATAGCCTGATCAACATCACCTAAAAATAAATAAGAACGCCCTAACATTTCTTCTGCATTAGCCATCACAAAATATTTAGCTTGTAAATTTTCTTCTTTTTCAAACGTAAGCATTGCCAACTGCAGATATTCTATCATTTTTTTATAATCCTTTTCCACTAATGCAAACTCAGCGAGTTCCTGATTGCACATAGCAATATAATTGACCACTTGTTTTTTATCAGAAAAAAGGCGACTAACTTTTATTCCTTCATTTAAAAAACTTTTCCCCTTATCTAAAAAACCAATCATCCGATACTGCGTAGCTAAAAAACCATAATTTCTAGCTAACAAGACATACTCTTTTGCTTCTTTTACTATTTCTAAAACCGACAACGCTTTAATAATCGCTTCTCCCCTTTTTTCTTGTTTTGCTAAAATATCAGCAATAAGCATCAGTGATTTTATTTTTTGCTGTTTGTTAGCAGCATATAAAGACAGGGAATCTGCTAAATGAATTGCTTTAACAGGATTCGCAGAAGAAACATTTATAGCAATATGATAGTAAATGGAATCAAATTTTTGAGATTGATTCTCTATTTGAGAGAAAGCAGCAAGAGGGATTAAAAATAAAAGTAAAAAACGCATTTATACTAAAAATTATTAATTTTAGTTTCCCTAAAAATGACTACAAGGAGGTAATTAAACGAATCGACAGGAAACATACTCATTTTGAAGTATAAAGATAAAATAATTATTTAATTTGAAATATAAAATCAGATTACAAATACAAACTACTTCCTTTTAAAACTTCTATTTTTTTTTAGAATTAATTAGGTTTGTTTTCAAGAAAATAGACTCACTCAATAAAACTACAAAACAGCACTATCATCAAACTAAATTATGAATAGAAAATATTTCTATAAAGAATAAAACCTCCTTTCTTTAAAAACGTAAAAAACAGCAACGAGAAAGCATTTAAAAAAGAAATCATCAGTATTAGTACCAATAATACTTTTGCTATAAAAATAGTAAAAGTCAAAAGAAAAGAAAGAGATACCGGCACAATTACCGACACACAAAATGGTATAAAATAAAAAAACCCTTTTAATCAAATGATTAAAAGGGTTTGCAGTTGGCCTACAAGGACTCGAACCTTGAATGTCGGTACCAAAAACCGGTGTGTTACCAATTACACCATAGGCCAATACTGTAATGCGGGTGCAAATTTAAACCTTTATTTAGAACCTGCAAACTTTTTTTTATTTTTTTTTACATTTAACAAACATTTAAGATGAAATTATCAGTTATAATACCAATCCCAAACTAATTTAATTCATATTTATTAGTAAATTCGCCACATATTATTAAAATAACTATGACATCAGCAAACTTTAAAAAATGGAACATCATCTTAGGATGGGCAACATTTGTAATTGCTTTAATTACATACTATCTTACATTAGAACCTACCGTGAGTGCCTGGGATTGTGGAGAGTACATTTCTACATCCGTTAAATTAGAAGTTGGGCATCCACCAGGAGCACCTTTATTTCAAATGTTAGGTGCATTTTTTGCCATGTTTACTACAGACATTACGCACATTGCTAAAATGGTAAACTTTATGTCTGCATTGGCAAGTGCGTTCACAATTCTATTTATGTTTTGGACCATTTCTAATTTAGCTTTGAAGCTTGCTTTAAAAACAAGTGAAATTTCTGAAGGAAAATACATTGCAATTTTAGGAAGTTCTGTTGTAGGTGCTTTAGCGTATACTTTTTCAGACAGTTTCTGGTTTAGTGCGGTAGAAGGAGAAGTGTATGCAATGTCATCTTTTTTAATGGCTTTATTATTTTGGTTAGGTTTAAAGTGGGAAAGCGAATTACATACAGCTAGAGGTAACAAGTGGTTAATACTAATCAGTTTTGTGGTAGGCTTATCGTTTGGTGTTCACATCCTTTCGTTATTGGTAATTCCGGCAATTGTAATGTTATATTTCTTTAAGACTTATAAAACCATCAATATAAAAACAACTGCAATTGCAACTATTATTTCTGTACTTGCATTGATGTTTGTATTTAAGTTCTTATTTCCGTTTACTTTAAAATTCTTTAGTGCTTCAGAGTTATTTTTTATCAACTCTATAGGAATGCCTTATAATTCTGGAAGTATTATTGCTGCAATTATTTTGGTTGTGTTATTTTACTTAGGTTTAAACTACACACGTAAGAAAAATAAAATTCACACAAATACCT
The DNA here is from genome assembly GCF_038023995.1 of Polaribacter atrinae. Lineage (NCBI taxonomy): Bacteria > Pseudomonadati > Bacteroidota > Flavobacteriia > Flavobacteriales > Flavobacteriaceae > Polaribacter > Polaribacter atrinae. The sequence continues at coordinate 2,789,557 of NZ_CP150660.1, read as the reverse complement.
TAATCCTTTCTGTATTGTTTATTATGATTGGTTTCTCTTCTTGGATGATGTTACCAATTAGAGCAAACGCAAACACCACAATTAACGAGAACAACCCTTCTAGTGCGCGTGAGTTATTAGCGTATTATGATCGTGAACAATATGGAGATGCTAATGTTTTTTATGACACGTATTATTCTAATAATTACGATAGAGAACAAGATGCTAAAAACCCTTATAAGGATGACAAACCTAAGTATGAAAAAATAAATGGTAGATACGAGATTGTAAATAACTACAAAGGTGTTGTACCTAATTGGTCTGATAAACACAAAGGTTTTATACCAAGAATGGTAAATCCTGCATCAGAAAAAATGTACAAATCTATTGCTGGTATTCCACAAAATAGTAAACGTAGACCTACATTTGCAGAGAACGTAAAGTTTATGATGAGCTATCAGTTTGGCTACATGTACGGACGCTATTTTATGTGGAATTTTGTTGGAAGGCAAAATGACATACAAGGAAACTTAGATATTTTTAATGGAAACTGGATTAGCGGAATTAATGCGTTAGATGAAATGAGATTAGGTTCTCAAAAGAATTTACCTTCTCAGGTTTTAGAAAATAAAGGAAGAAACAAATACTACTTTTTACCTTTAATCTTAGGGATTATTGGCTTATTGTATCAAATTAAATGGGATAAAGAAAACTTCTTTACGCTCTTCTTATTCTTTGCTTTTACAGGATTTGCCATTATTTTCTATACAAACCCAAAGCCTTTTGAGCCTAGAGAAAGAGATTATGCCGTGGTAGGAAGTTTTTACATTTTTGCGATCTGGATTGGTTTTGGTGTACTTGCACTCTATGAATACTTAAAGAATTTTGGCAATAAGAAAACAATAGCCATAGCGGTTTCTTTGGTTTCTCTATTAGCAGTACCTACTTTAATGGCTTCTCAAAATTGGGATGATCACGATCGTTCTAACAGATACACAACGCACTTAAACGCGAAGGCATATTTACAAAGTTGTGATGAAAACGCTATTATGTTTACCATTGGAGACAATGACACGTTCCCACTTTGGTACATGCAAGAGGTGGAAGATTTTAGAACTGATGTAAAACTAGTAAACACGTCGTTATTTGCTACAGATTGGTACATAGACCAAATGAAGCGAGCTACCTATAAGGCTGCACCTATTCCGTCTCAATTAGAACACGATCAATACAAATACGGAACTTTAGATGTTGCTTATTCTATGGATCATCCACGTTTTAAAGACTCTGTAATGACTATTAAAAACTTTATGCGTTGGATTGCTTCTGATAGTGATGCAACTTATGTAGAAACAGAAAATGGTCAAAAAGAAAAGTTTTATCCGACTAATAAAATTAGACTTCCTGTTAATAAAGAAGCGGTCTTAAAAAGCGGAATTGTAGCACAAAAAGATGCTGATAAAATAGTGCCTTATATCGATATTACTATTGATGATAGAGCTTTATTTAAGAATAGAATTTTAATGTTAGATATTCTTGCCAATAACAATTGGGAAAGACCAATTTACTTTACTGGTGGCGCAAATGCTCCAGAAGAATACCTTTGGTTAAAAGACTACCTACAATTAGATGGTTTGGCTTATAAATTAGTTCCTATTAAAACTCCTATGGCAAATAAGAGCTTGTTTGATATGGGAAGAATTGATACCGAAAAAATGTACACCAACGTTCAGAAATGGGATTGGAGAAACATTAACGACGGAAAAATTTATTTAGACGAACAAACCAAAAGAAATTCAATTTCTATGCGTAATAGCTTATTGCGTTTATCTGAAGCTTTCGCAAATGAAGGAGACACAGCAAAAGCATTAGAAATTTTAGATTTATCATTAGATAAAATGCCTATTAAAGACTTTGATCATTATAGTTTATCTATGGGATACCCAGAAGCTTATTACGGTCTAAAAGACAGTAAAAAAGCAAGAGAAACAGCTAGAACATTGATAGATCTTTTTAAAGAAAAATTAATCTGGTTAAGCACTTTTTCTATGGATGATACAGAGTTAATTTTTGACGACATCGATACAACCCTGTATATGTACAGAAACATTATTTCTCAAACAGAAGCAGGCGAAGTTGATAAAGAATATTTAGATGACTTACAAAACGAATTCATTTCTATCGTAAAGCTATTTGATCATCTAATGCCAGATGAAGAATAATATTTTATAAATGAAAAATTATTTCCCCAGAACGCCACGTTTTATGATGAGATTCTTCTCAAAATATACGTGGCGTTTTAATTCTGATAAAAAAGAGATTTTTCTCACTTTTGATGATGGACCAACGCCAGATATTACTCAATTTGTTTTAACCGAATTAAAGAAATACAACGCAAAAGCCACCTTTTTTTGTATTGGCAAAAACATACAAAATCACCCAAAAATCTTTCAAAATATTATTACTGATGGTCATAGTATTGGGAACCATACCCAAAACCATTTAAAAGGCTGGAAAACGGATCAAACCACATACGTAAACAATGCTTTAGCGTGTGAAGATGTTATTTATAAAGAATTTAAAAAAGCAGCAAACTCAAACCTTAATACTCAAAACTTAAAACTCTTTAGACCTCCTTACGGAAAAGTAAAAAAGTCTCAAGCAAAAAAATTGATTGAAAAAGGGTACAAAATTATTATGTGGAGTGTTTTATCCGCAGATTTTGACACGACTATTTCTAATGAAAAGTGCTTAGAGAATGTTTTAAAAAATACTGAAAGCGGTAGTATTATCGTTTTTCATGATAGCGTAAAAGCTGCCGAAAGAATGAAATATGCATTACCAAAAGTATTAAAGCATTTTTCTGATAAAGGATTTGTATTTAAGTCAATATAAAAGTTACAGAGTATCATTCCTATTTTTTTTAAGGGTTGACAAACCTTATAATACCCTTCTTTTGTATTTCATACACGTCTCATCTGGTATACGTTTTATAAAAAAATAGGCTTGTAATTAAAAAAGGCATAACTTTTGTAATTCAAAAAAGTGATTCTAAAAGCAAACATCATGAAAAATGCATTCTATAGTATAATTTTATTGATGATTGTTAGTTGTGGTCATAAAACAAACAAAAAAAATCACTCTATAATTGGAATGGAATCTGCTTCCCGAAACTTTAAAGACATATCGCTACTTAAAGCGTATGTAAAAGTTACTGATACCAGTATTTATGAAAATAAAAGAGAAGACAAGTATGGAATTCTACATCTAAAAAACGAATCGACACATTTAGTTATATTTAAAGGCATTACTACCGATTCCGTTAAAAACCTTACTTATAAAATTTTAGATACTTTAAGTATTTCTAACTTAAAAAATACTGAATCTATAACCATAGGTTACTGCAATCTAAATACGGATAATAGTACAAATATTATTGCAATCATTGATAAAACAGATCGTTTAAAAATTAAGAATATTAAAAAAGTTTGGAGAGCAAATACAACTTCTCAAAAAATAGAAATTGAGAAAGATTTGAGTGGAATTAATTGCTTCAACGAATTTTTCACAGAGCAATAGATCTTTAAATTCTACAACCAAGTTCTAGCCCTGATTGAAACGGCATCCTTTTTGCTTTTTCTGCAAAAAGATATAGTGAAAAGCAGGAAATAGCTTCTAAAAAAATTAAAGATACTTTAGCACCAATGCTATTAAACTATTTGCATCTAGAAGACCTGTTTGACGCCATTTCATTTCGCCATTTTTATAAATCATAAAAGTGGGATTTCCATTTACTCGCAGTGCTTCTGCAAGCGCCTCATTTTTAGCAATATCAATTTTAATCACCTTGGCTTTATCACCTAAAACCGCAGCAACATCTCTTAACGTATGTACGGCATTATCTACCTCGTTCCAATCTTTATAAAAGTCAATTAAAACAGGCTTTTCTGCACTTATTAAATCACCAAACTTTGCCATAGTATAGATTTCTTAAGGGGGAAAAACATATAAATAGTTACTAGTAATTTAACAAATATATTAAAAAGTAATTAAATGGTCTGACTGTCAAGCTTTTTTAAGTTCTATGACCGTAATTTCTGGCCAAACACCTACTCTACCAGGAAATGCATGATACCCAAACCCCCTATTTACATTAATATATCTCCCGTATTCCTCATACAAACCTGCCCATTGTTTGTACACGTATTTAGACGGACTCCATTTGATCCAACCCGGAATTTCGATTCCGATTTGCAAACCATGTGTATGCCCACTTAATGTAAGCTGATAATTAAAAGGATCTTCTTTTACCTTGTACTCCCAATGACTTGGATCGTGGCTCATTAAGATTTTAAAATCTTCTTTTTTGATGTTGGCAGAAGCTTTTGCTAAATCGCCCGCTTGGTTAAATCCTTTTCCCCAATTCTCTACACCTACTAAAGCAATTTTTTGTCCGTCTTTTTCTAAATAACGATGTTCATCTAACAATAAATCGAATCCTATTTTCTTGTGAATATCTTTTACTTTTTGAAAATTATCTATTTTGTCTTGCGGTTTCTCCCAATCCATATAATCGCCATAATCATGGTTTCCTAAAATGGAATACTTGCCTTCTTTTGCTTCTAACTTATCAAAAACATCCATCCAATCATCCATTTCATCTGCTTTATTATTTACAATATCACCTGTAAACAACATGATATCCGATTTTTGTTGATTAATTAAATCGACTCCGTATTGAATTTTTTCTTTATTGGTAAAACTCCCCGAATGAATATCAGAAATTTGAGTAATGGTAAAACCATCAAAAGCATCTGGCAAATCTTTAAAACTTAACTGATATTTTAAAACTTTGTAATTGTATTTACCTTGAATAATTCCGTAAATAAAAGCGGCAAAAGGTATTGCTGCTAATCCTAAAGCTATTTGAGAAATAAATTTTCTTCTACCAACTAAAGATTTTGTTTCTCCGCTTGAAATTGCAGAAAATAATTTTAAAACCCAACGATAGGCATCTTCTCCGAAAAGCAAGATGATAATAACCAGTTTAGGGATAGAAATGGTTAATAACAACCCTACTCCCATTTGAAAATGAGCTGTTTGTCCCTCTGTTCTAGAATAGGTTATTATATTGATAAAAAAATTAATGTATACTGCAATACTGACTAATAGAAAGGAATAACGAACTATTTTACTTTTAGAGACTGTTTTAAAAGCCTGAAAAGTATAAATTTCTACAAGAGTGATAACAATCGTTAATATAATTAAAGGAAAAACCCAACGTGGCATAGATAAATTTTAAAATGTTGGCAAAGATAACTGTTTAAATATCGATTGGATTTTAACGTCTTGTTAAAGTTTTGTACCTTTCTCGCATCTCAAAAAACACTATTTTTGAGGTCAAATTATCATCAATTTAAACCACAAAATCAATATAATGTCAGATCAAAAAAGAGTTTTTTTAGTGGATGCCTTTGCATTAATTTTTAGAGGATATTATGCTTTTATAAAAAACCCAAGAATTAATAGTAAAGGTCTAGATACCTCTGCAATTATGGGGTTTATGAACTCTCTTTTAGACGTTATAAAACGTGAAAGACCAGATCATTTGGCCGTTTGTTTTGATAAAGGCGGAAGTGTAGACAGGGTAGAGATGTTTGAGGCTTATAAAGCCAACCGAGATGAAACTCCCGAAGCTATTAAACTGGCAGTACCTTACATTCAAGAAATTTTAAAAGCCATGCACATTCCTATTATGGTAAAAGATGGTTTTGAGGCTGATGATGTAATTGGAACCCTTTCTAAACAAGCAGAAAAAGAAGGTTACAAAACCTATATGGTAACACCTGATAAGGATTTTGCTCAGTTAGTTTCTGAAAACATTTTTATGTACAAACCTCGTTTTGGTGGTGGTTATGATATTTGGGGAGTTGATGAAGTAAAAGAAAAGTTTGGCGTAGAAAACCCAGAGCAAGTAATTGATTTTCTTGGAATGATGGGAGATTCTGCAGATAATATCCCAGGTTTACCTGGTGTTGGAGAAAAAACCGCAAAGAAATTTTTAGCAGCTTATGGCTCTATGGAAAACCTATTGGCAAACACACATGAGCTAAAAGGGAAAATGAAGGAGAAAATAGAGGCAAATGGAGAATTAGGTTTGCTTTCTAAACAATTGGCAACAATTATGTTGGATGTTCCGGTAACTTTTAATGCGAAAGATTTTGAATTAGACCAACCAGATAAAGAAAAGGTAACGGAACTTTTTAATGAATTAGAATTTAGAAATTTATTAACCAATTTCTTACGAACTTTTGCTGTTGAAAATGCAGAAAGAGCTAACTCTGCAGAAAGCACAGTAGAAGAAATTGCTAAAGTTGTTGCAAAAAAAGCAGCACCAATACCTGAAGGTCAGTTTGATTTATTTGCGGCTCCTGGTAGTGGATCTGTTTCTGAAGAAGCAACTGCCTCTGGTTTTAAAACCATAAAAGATACGAGTCATTTTTACCAACATATTGATTCGCCTTTTGCTAGAAAATTATTACTTAAAAAGTTAATGGAACAAACTTCGGTTTGTTTTGATACAGAAACTACGGGTTTAAAAGCTTTGGAAGTAGAATTGATAGGAATTGCTTTTTCTTACGAAGTGGGTAAAGGATATTATGTTTCGTTCCCAGAAGATCAAGAAGAAACAAAAGCTATTTTAGAAGAATTTCGTCCGTTTTTTACATCCGATGCAATCGAGAAAATTGGGAATAATTTAAAATATGACATTAAAGTATTATCGAATTATGAGATGCCTGTAAAAGGGAAGTTATTTGATACGATGATTGCGCATTATTTGATCAATCCAGATATGCGTCATAATATGGATATGTTGGCAGAAACCTACTTAAATTATCAACCTGTTTCTATTGTAGATTTGATTGGTAAAAAAGGAAAAAATCAACTTTCTATGCGCGTTGTGCCAGTTGCAGAGCAAACAGAATATGCTGTAGAAGATGCAGATATTACGTTTCAACTGAAACAACTTTTTACAGGTGAATTAGAAAGTGGAAATGTTAGTACTCTTTTTAATGATATTGAATTGCCGTTGGTTTCGGTTTTAACAGCCATGGAAATTGAGGGAATTAACATTAACATCGATTTCTTAAAAGAATTATCTGTTGCCTTAACGGATGACATTAACAGACTTGAAAAAAATATTTACGAGCAAGCAGGAGAAGAATTTAATATTGCTTCACCAAAACAGTTAGGAATTGTTTTGTTCGAAAAAATGGAATTGGTTAAAAAACCTAAAAAGACAAAGACGGGTCAATATAAAACAGGAGAAGATATTTTATCATTCTTAGCAAAAGACCATAAAATTATTAGAGATATTCAAGAATATCGTCAGTATAAAAAATTACAAAGTACGTATGTAGATGCCTTGCCAAATGAAGTCAATCCGAAAACGGGAAGAATTCATACGGAATATATGCAAGCAGTTGCTGCTACAGGAAGATTGAGTTCTAACAATCCGAATTTACAAAATATCCCTATTAGAACAGAACGTGGTAAAGAAGTTAGAAAATCATTTATCCCTAGAGATGAAAATTATGTGCTGTTAGCGGCCGATTATTCTCAAATAGAATTGCGAATTATTGCAGCTTTAAGTGAAGAAGAAAACATGATGGAAGCTTTTAAAAACGGTGAAGATATTCATGCTTCTACCGCTGCAAAAGTTTTTAATGTTCCGTTAGAAGAAGTTACTCGCGAACAAAGAAGTAATGCTAAAACGGTTAATTTTGGAATTGTCTATGGAGTTTCTGCTTTTGGGTTGAGCAATCAAACAGACTTATCTAGAAGCGAAGCTAAAGAATTGATTGACACGTATTATGAAACCTATCCGAAGTTAAAAGCCTACATGTCTGCACAAGTAGATTTTGCAAGAGAACATGGTTATGTAGAAACAATTTTAAACAGACGTAGATACTTAAAAGATATCAATTCTAGAAACGCCATGGTTAGATCTGGTGCAGAAAGAAATGCTGTAAATGCTCCTATTCAGGGTTCTGCAGCAGACATTATAAAATTAGCCATGATTAATATTCATAACCGTTTTGAGAAAGAAGGTTTTAAATCTAAAATGCTTTTACAGGTACATGATGAATTGGTTTTTGACGCGCATAAAGACGAACTAGAAACTATAAGACCTATTATAAAGTACGAAATGGAAAATGCTTTTAAAATGAGTGTTCCTTTAGATGTTGAAGTTGGAATTGGAGAAAACTGGTTACAAGCACATTAAAAAAATAACAATGAAATACTTAAGACTTTTAATCATCATTTCTCTATTTGGTTCATGTTCTAAAAACATCTACCAAGTTTCTAAGAACACGTATCATAAAAAAGCAAAAAAACTAGGGAAATCTCTTGCTAAAATTGAGCAAGACACCATAGGAAACAGAACGACTAAAGTTATTGAATCTCAAAATTTTAATTTAAGGAAACCTAATTTAATCGTAATTCATCATACGGCTCAAGACAGCTGTCAACAAACCTACAAAACCTTTGCTTTAGAGCGCACACAAGTAAGCTCTCATTATGTAATTTGCGATGACGGAACCACTACACAAATGCTACATGACTTGGTAAGAGGTTGGCATGCAGGTAATGGTAGTTGGGGTAAAAATACAGACATAAATAGTGCTTCTATTGGTATTGAATTAGATAATAATGGAAAAGAACCTTTTTCTTATGCACAAATTAATAGTCTGATTTTCTTACTTAAAAAACTGACTACAAAATACAAAATACCAGCACAAAATATTGTGGGGCACTCAGACATTGCCCCTGGAAGAAAAACAGATCCGAGTGCATTATTTCCTTGGAAATCACTGTATGAAAGTGGGTTGGGAATTTGGTATGATGAAGAAGATTTAAAAACGGTAGTACTACCAGTAGACTTTAATAGCACTTTTGCTTTAAAATATATTGGTTATAAAACCGACAATATAAAAAATGCTATTTATGCTTTTAAACTTCATTTTAACTCAGAAGAGGTGTCTAATGAATTAACAGAAAAAGACAAAAAAATATTATTCCTATTAATGAATAAAATTTAAAAATATCATTCATCAATCTTTCTTTACCTATCATTTATGAAGAAAAATTGTAGAAAAACTTATTAAGACACAAAATGGAATTAGATTATATTGAAAATATAGATGGTCACGACCAGAACATTGTAAGACTTTACAACTTTAATAAAGAAGAAGCAATTCTATTTAGAGAACTAATAGTAAACACCATTATCAAAAAAAAACAAAAATTAGATTTAGCCACAGTAGATTTTATTACGCCTCGTAATTGCAATTTAATTTTTGGTTTATTTAAAACTGATGAAGGCATCTTAACCAAAGACAACGAAACTTTTTTCTGTATACTAACCCTAGAAGGTTTTACAAATATGGCAAGACTTTTAGAGCCTTTTTGTAAAAAAGAATCTAAAGGGTATGAGTATTTATATGAAATCGATAACCCTACAGATTTATTATTTTGTCCAACGGCAAGCTTTGATGATGAGGAGGATGACTTTTATAATGATTTATTAAATTAAGTTTGAGATCATTTTTTTATAGTCCAAAAGAGATAAACTTATACTTTCAAACTCTTTAATGATTTTAGTCTTATTTTTAAGAATAAATATAGTAAAGTAATATTCATAACTTTTTTTACTTGTACCAACCTTCTCTGAAAATTCATCAGCACCAATAAAAGCATACCCATCTAACTGGTCTATTTCTCTTGGAGAAAAAAAAGCAACAATAGAATTAAAACCTTTAACACTTCTCATGTCATCTTCATCCAAACTTCTATTTATTCTATCTTCTTTTAAATGTATAAGGTTACTATTTACAGCGTTTTTAAATTCATTATTTTCTGTAACTTTCTTACCAATTGCAGTTGTATAATTAATTCTTTTATAAGTTAAATCAAATAGAAGTTTGAAATTTTCAGGTTCAAATTCTTTTAAAATTAAGAGATATAAAGTTAAATATGTTTCAAACAAAGTTCCTTTTTCATTATTAATAATATTAGGAATCAAATAATCATCGAAGTCAACATTTGACTGCATCATTTTAATGATCAAATATTTATTTAAAATTTTCTTTATTCTTCTTGGGTTTTTAAAATGAAGGTCGTCAAAAAATGCACTAATTAAATCTCCTAACTTTTCGTCTCCAAACATTTCATCTTCACCAAAATATTGATGTACTAATTTTGAAGTATCAACGCTTTCTGGCATCGAAAAAGAAATGTCAAAAACTTTTTCTAGATATTCATTTGCTTTAACAATCTCACCATACTTTGTTTTAACTGCTTCTCTAATTGCCTTTTTATCAATACCACATAGAAAAATCGTTTTCTTTCCGTATGTAAAAAAAAGCTTCATTGCAGATAGTAGATTCAGGATGTTTTCTGGTTCACACCTATCTAAATCATCAATAAAAACAATATTATAGTCAGGAGACTTATCTCCTTCAGTAATTTTATTCTCCCAATTAATAAAGTCTGATTTAAACTTTTCTTTCAATTCTAAAAAAGAAATTTTATCTACTTCTTCTATAATTTTTTCTGCATTGATATTTACAATTGGAGTTTTAAAAGTTACCGATTTCGCAAAACCTTCTAACAGTTTATTTGCATTTTTTATAAATCCATCAGTAATTGAACCTGTATTTTTTGTTAATGTTTCTAATAAAGAAAGGGACAAATTCTCATCACTTTCAAACTCCCACGATTCAAAGAAAAAAGTATTAAAAGAACCTTTCAACTCCCTTTCTAAATATTTCATTAAAGTACTTTTCCCACTTCCCCATTCACCATAAATAGAAAATATTTTTATCTCAGAAAATTCATCTTTATTGTTTAAAAAGAAAGATTTTAGAAGTGTTCCTTTTTCAATAATTCCTATATAATCATTTTTAGTAGTTAAATTTTCAATTGGTAAATTAGGTAGCAACTTTGACATTTTCTTTTTTAGTAAAAGTACTAAAAATAGGGGTTAGATATAACAAACCTTTCTCTTAACTTAATTATAGCTCACCTAGAAAAAATAGAAAATCAAATTAAATCATTTTGTAAAAAAAATCTAAAGAATATGAAATCGATAACCTTACAGATTTATTATTTTGTCCAACGACAAGTTTTGATGAAGCGAAAATGATTAATTAAATTACTGTTTTTATTCAGACTTCTTTTCTAAGAGGAAATTCAGTTTACTTATAATTGATTGAAAATAAATAAGTTAATACTATTTTTTTCATTATATTTAAAGTGCTATAAAACTGAAAATATCTTGAAAAGACTACCAACCATTTATCTAGAACAAAAAAATCACAGAAAAGAGGATCAGCTTTTATTAAAATTTACTTTTAATAATAAACTCGTTGCCCTTGTAAAATCTGTAAAAGATACCTATTGGAGTAGCACATTAGTTGCCTGGTATTTAAAAGACACGCCAGAAAACTTAAATACAATTACCACTCTTTTTAAAAACATAACAACGGTTGATACCTCTAAATTAAGTAAAAAAATACTTTTTAAAAGAAACTTAACGGATGATCAGAAAAAACTACTGAATAACTTTTATCTTTTTTTAAAAGGAAAAAGATACAGTAAAAGCACAATACAGACGTATACTTTTTTTGTTGCCGATTTTATAAACTTCCACACAAAAACACCTTTAGAAGAACTTACCAATAGAAGTGTTGAACTGTTTATTGAAAAAGTTTTTATAGAACGAGATTATTCAATTAGCTCTCAGAGACAATTTATAAGTGCTTTAAAGATTTTTATTATATTTTCTCCACAAACAAAAATTAATGATTTAGTATTAGAAAGACCAAAGAAATCTAGAAAATTGCCCAGTGTATTATCACAAGAAGAAGTTTTAGAAATTATAAGATGCACACAAAACTTAAAACATAGAGCAATTTTAGCATTAATTTACTCTTGTGGATTACGAATTAGTGAACTTACAAATTTAAAATTGGTAGATTTTCATATTGAAAGAAAACAGTTGATTGTAAAAAATGGCAAAGGTAGAAAAGACCGATATGTTAGTTTAGCTGATAGTTTTTTGCCTCTATTATCTAACTATTACTATTCTTACAAACCAAAGATTTATTTTGTAGAAGGACATAATGGAGGAAAATACAGCACAGAAAGTGTTAGACAATTTTTAAGAAAAAGCTGTACTAGAGCTAATATTAAAAAGACAGTTACACCACACACTTTAAGACATAGTTATGCTACACACTTATTAGAAAACGGTGTTGACATTAGATACATTCAATCTTTATTAGGACATGCAAAACCAGAAACTACCATGATTTATACGCATGTAAGAAGAAAAGATTTAATGGAGATTATAAACCCATTAGACATTGCTTTACAGAAGTTAAATAAGGTAGACAAAGACACTAAAAATGTATTATTATCTAGAGATATTTAGCTAAACAAGCTAACGTAATACACATTAACAAACTAAAGATTTCAATTATGAAAAAAAAATAAAACTGTTACTTCTGAGTATCGGACTTATTTTTATTGTAGGATGTATAACTGACAACAAGTTAGATAGTGAACCTTATTATCAATTCAACACTGAGGATGAACAATTATTAATTAAATACAATTTTGTCCCGAACCAAATAATTGTTTATGAAAATCATTTTAATGAACAGCTAAATTTTAAAGTAATATCTAATGTTAGGACAAAACTTAAAAATTATTCCAAAGGGACATTTTCTGGAGGTGGTGGAATTTCACAAAATTACTATAATAGTGACATCATACGAATGGAAATTAATATATCCTGAATAATGCCAGTTACAAACATCATGTGAAAAAAAATTGCTTAACACTTGAAAAATAACTACAACCAACACCAAATAAATTTTATTATTGGTTTTAATTTATTCGGAAAATTCCTACGGTATTTAGTACTTCATATTTTGTCTACTAAATTCACTATTTAATCACGAAATTATTGATACATAAACATGTAGAAACATTGAACCCAAATTCGGAAAACAAAAAATAATCAGGAAAAATTATAACTTTTGCATATTATTTTCTTCAAATAGTAAAACCAATGATATGAATATAAAAACAGACTTTAACAAATACTATTTTGAAATTAATGAAAATGGTAAGACTATTTGCAAATTAACATCTGATTCAAACGCTATTGGAAAAATAAATTATTTAGGAGATTCTATTGAGTTTAAAACAAAAGATAAGTGGTGGGAAAAATTTCAATATTCTATAATTAAAAATTCAGAAACGATTGGCTCAATCAATTTTAATTGGCTTCTCGATAGTATAATTACGATTAATCAAAAAGGACTTGAAAAAAAATACATCTTAAAGATAAATAGCTTTAAACAGGAATTTAACTTATACGATGATAATAAAATTCATTTACTAAAGTATAAAAAGACTAAAGGCAATTTTTCAGTTTTTGAAATAAGTTGTGAAATCATAAAACAACCAGAAGAATTGATTGATTTAAATGAATTAATTATATACACATACTATCCAGCATTTTTAATTATGCACGGAACATTAATTAATCAATTAAATGGTGGAGGATAAAAAATCTACGGTGAAATAAAAATTACTGTACGGAAACACAACAACCTTAGGTACAAGTTAAAACACAGTTATCTTACAAAAAAAATTGCAGAATAAAAATTTAAAATTACATTTGCAATAGAGAATGAAAAAATTGAACAACATATTACGCCTTCCTTATTTCAGTACTTATTATTACAAAATAATATCTGCTCGGAATGGCTATGTATATACTTCAAATAATATCTGATACTTATAAATTATAACATAACTAAAAAGCCCGAGCATTTGCTCGGGCTTTTTTTATTTAAAAAATATGGAAACAATAAATAGATTAAAAGAAAACGTAGAAATTATTCTTCCAAAAAATGGGTTGGAAGAAAAGTTAGAACAAGCTAAAAATCAGAAACGAAAACTAATTATTAAACTTGGCTTTGACCCAACTGCCCCAGATTTACACTTGGGACACGCCGTTGTATTGAAAAAACTCAAAGAATTTCAAGATTTAGGACATCAAGTCATCATCTTAGTTGGAGATTTTACTGCTAGAATTGGTGATCCTACAGGAAAAAACAAAAGTAGAAAGCCATTATCAGTAAAAGAAGTTCAGCATAACGCAGAAACATACATAAATCAATTATCTAAAATTATAGACATAGATAAAGTTAAAATTGTATTTAATTCTGAATGGTTAGATAAACTATCATTCACAGAAGTAATTCAGATATTATCAAAAGTCACAGTTGCCCAACTTATGCATAGAAATGACTTTAACAAACGGTTTACAGAAAATACACCTATTGCAATGCACGAGTTGGTATACCCAATTCTTCAAGCATTTGACTCTGTAGAAATTAAAGCAGATATTGAAATGGGAGGAACTGATCAACTTTTTAATTGTACAATGGGACGAAAATTACAAGAAACTTTTAAAATGAATCCACAAATTGTAATGTGTATGCCTTTATTAAAAGGACTTGATGGAAAAGAAAAAATGAGTAAATCCCTAAACAACATTATAGGATTAACAGATGATGCCAAAGATATGTTTGGGAAAACAATGTCCATCCCTGATAGTTTGATTGAAGAGTTTTTACACTTAACAACCGATTTCTCTTTTAACGAAAAACAAACTATTAAAAACAGATTAACAAATGGTGAAAACCCAATGGAAATAAAAAAAATAATTGCTAAAAATATTATTACACAATACCATAATAGTAAACTAGCACAAGATGCAGAAGACTACTTTGTAAAGCAATTTCAAAATAAAAAAATTGAAAATAAAGAGTTTGAACCTGTAATAATGAATACTATACAACACGTAAACCAGACTATTAAGTTGATAGATTTATGTGTTCAATTAAAAAAAGGATTATCAAAATCTGCTATACGAAGATTAATTGAAAGTGGAGCGGTTCAAATTGACTTAAAAAAAAGCAAAGAAATTCATAACGAAATTATAATACGACCAGGTATGAAAATAAAGATAGGCAAAAGAAACTTTTACGAATTAATAAAATAAAGTTGTTTAGGTATTATCGTTTATGAAAAACAATAAAACTAGTCCTTTACATAAACGTAACCAACTATTAAACAAAAACATAACATATCATTTATAAAATTCAGTCTATTTTCATCCACAGTAAAAAGCAACCAACAAAATAGATGTATTTAAAGGCATTGTATTCATAAAATTATATAATAAAATTAATATAAAACACCTTTAAAATGATAAAAAATAGACTGAATTTTGTAAATTAGTAGCTGTAAAAAACAGGTACGTTTTGTTGTATAGCGTGAATAATTCAAGACGAAGTGACAAAATAATGTTATGAAAAGAAAAATTGGAATCATTTACTGCTCTACAGACGGACAAACTAAAAAAATTTGCGAAAAGTTAAGTGCTGATTTCAAGAAGGAACAGATAAAAACAGAACTATTTTCAATTGAAAATTTTATTGGTCATGTATCTGAATTTCATACCCTAATAATTGGTGCTAGTATTAGATACGGAAAACATAACAAAAAGATTTATGACTTTATCTTAAAAAACAAAGAGCAACTTAAAGGAATAAAAACAGCCTTCTTCTCAGTTAATTTAGTAGCAAGAAAAGTAGATAAGAACACAACTGCTACAAACCCTTATCTAATTAAATTCATACAGGATACAAATTGGAATCCTGATTTCTTAGAAGTATTTGCTGGTAAATTAGATTATAAATCATACTCTATAATTGACAGCATTATGATTAAATTAATCATGAAATTAACAGATGGACCAACAAATTCTAAAGACCCCATAGAGTTTACCAATTGGGAAAAAGTAAACGATTTTGGAAAAAAAATAAGTGTGAGTTTTAAAAGTAATAAACCCACACCTATTCTTCACAAAATATAAATTTAACTATTTCAATAATTCGGGGTCGTTAAGAATTAATTCTATTTTTTTAATAATTACAGTTATTTGACTCATTTGTGCTTCTATATTTCTAAAATAAAGACTAATATCTCTATTTACCCAACTTTCAGAAATTACTCTAGCTCCTAAGCTAATTCTTAAAACAGCACTCTGTAAATCATCTTCAAACTTTACGTTTACTGCTTGCCCAATATGGCATTTTTGTGCTGCTAATCTTATAATTTCTAAAGAAGCTCCTTCAAACTTATTAGAGAGATCAGAATTTAAAAGCGTGTAGAGTTTTTTTACGTTATCAACAGATAATGCTACTTTATTTTTAAGAATGAAAAAAGGAAAAATAGTACGGATATTTCGTATTCCAAACTCCTCATTATTGTACGTTTTTACCTTAAGTTCATCACCATAAACAGGCTCTAAAAAAGAAGCTTCATTTATAGAGTCTTCAACAAAATTGCAAAACATCTCAATTCCCATATTTCTATATAAAATAGGAGTTTTATAATACCTATCCATTTCTACAATGGCAGCATTCCAACGCATATAAGAGCCATAATTAAATCCGTCAGACAAGTCTTTAGAACAAAACCATGATGTTGGCCAATCTGAATGATTAAAATATATATTCAACCCTTTTGGCAACTTCTTTTTAGCTGAAGTAATTTGTTGACTAACACTTTCCGGAAAAATTAATGCTCCAGAATACGGAGGTCCAGTAAAGTATTTACTTCCTGTAATACTAACAATATATCCCCTACTTAAATAATTCTGTATGTCTGTAGGATCTAACCTTAACTGCGCTGCATCTATAATTACTTGTAATGATACATCTTTAAGAGCATCTATTTCTTGCATCATTTTTACACTAGGAGATTGATAACCTAATTTAGAATGATCCATAACATGCAATACAATTTGCTTGCCTAATTTATGAGTTTCAGTAATGGCTGCAAATACTTCTGCATCTAATTCTTCTGTTGATTTTAAGGTTCCTTTTTCATCCCTAAACGGAATTTTAATAAGGTCAACATCCCTAAAACCTTCCATTTTATCTCCTTTTTTAACCGGATAATTTAAAGCAGTATTATTCTCAAAATGACACCCTTTTAATGCTGCAGGAACACCACTACCCGTTTCATCAGAAGCTACTAAAATATGTGTAATTTCTTTGTCGGTAACAATTTGACTAATAGCTGCAATTTGAAGTGACGAATCTGTTCCGGAAGGAGAAAAAATAATTTCGCAAGCATCATTTAAAGTAAAAATTTTTCTCAAATTACTTTTCAATAATTCAGAAAACTCAATGGCACTTTCTTTAAAACCATTTTTTAAACTATTTTTTATTAAAATGCTTCTAGCCTTGTCTGTTTTATCAAAAGCAAAATTAGAAACACTTGTAGCCGTAGAAGAAGCAAACGTAAAGGCTTCTGGTCTTGGAAATGGCCTGCATCCATATTTATTTAGCAAATCTATTTCATCAATATTTAACCTATGGTCACCACCATCCATCAATAAATATTCCGTAGGTTTTGCAAGGTTATCAACAATAGCTTTCCAAGATTTCTCAAATACTTTAGGTCCGGTATTTAACCCATGAAAAGCTTCTAATTCTTCATGTTTCAATAAAGATTCTGCATTTAAAGCAGTACTATCTTTTATCAAATTGATTAAAGAATGATCAACATTGTCTAACTTTTCTTTATCTTCTTTAGGTAATAATTTATAAAATATTCTAGTTACTTCTAAGGCAGCAATATTACATAAAGAAGTTTCTTTTTTTTCGCCCTCTAAAGCTTTATACCAAAGTTGCCACTCTATTCCGTATCTTAAGTAAACCAAAGCTAAAACAGGATTTCTTAAATACAAAGCACCAATTATAATCGATTTATTTGGTACAATTTTAAAAACATTAGGCACCGTATTAGAAGTAATAATGTTAATGTTATTTATTTTAGGCACTGTATTAAATCGCTTTAACACATGAACCAAGTAATTGATATTTTCTTTTTCAAACAAAGAAGTTCTTTTATATTGATCTTCTATAGCTATATTATTCGTCATAAGTAATTTTCTTTAAAATGCGCTTTTAGGCATATTTTTTTTAGATAAGAATATTGTACGTTTCAACTCTATTTTTCACACTAAAAGACCGATTTTAATGTGTATAATGACGCGCAAATACGCTAACTTATTTAATTATTTAAATTTATTAATTCATTTTTAAAATCAGTAGTACAATCAACACAAACATTAGGGTCTTTAATACCATCAATTAATTTGAAACATGTTTTACATTTAAACCATTCCTTATTAAATTCAAAATCACCTCCTTTAATAACAATCGACTTTCCTTCTACAAATCCTTGACCAATTTTTTGCAGGGCACTATTGTAAATTCTAGTAAGTGTAGGTCTAGAAACCTCCATATTTTCTGCTGCGGTGTCATGCGATAGCCCATCATAAATAACCAATTTAATAGCCTCATATTCTTCATATTGCATAACAACATGTTCTGCATCACAAAACCGAATTCCAAAAGGCTTAAAACCAAGCATTTTTGGCGGATTGTCTACTTTTCTTTTCTTTTTGGGCCTGGGCATTTTTCAAATTTCACGCAAAGATACTGAACACACGTTCATTTAAACAAAAATATCAATAATAATCTGTTAAAAAGCCTAACAATTCGTCAGAAATAAGCTTAAAATGACAAAAAAGACACAACTTTATTCTTATCAAATTAAGTAAACCTATTTCTGCTATTTTATATTTAAATTTGCCATCTATAAGAATAACCAATGAGCATCATTTCTAAAGACATACAAAAAGCCATACAGCTATTAACCAATGAAGAGTTGGTTGCCATACCAACAGAAACTGTTTATGGTTTAGCCGGAAATATTTTTAGCGAAAAAGCGATAAAAAGTATTTTTTCAACTAAGAAACGTCCGTTTTTTAACCCTTTAATTGTACACATTCCTTCTGTAGATTCTTTAGACGGAATTGTAACTCATGTCCCTGAAAAAGCAAAATTATTAGCGGCTGCTTTTTGGCCTGGTTCTATGACATTGGTTTTAAAAAAGAACAAAAATATTCCTGATATTATTACTGCCGGTAAAGATACCGTTGCGGTTCGTGTACCGAATCACCCTGTAACTTTAGAGTTATTAAGACAACTCCCTTTTCCTTTAGCAGCACCAAGTGCGAATCCTTTTGGAAGCATTAGCCCAACAAAACCAACACATGTAGAACGCTATTTTAAGAATGATATTCAGCAAGTTTTAGATGGTGGGGCTTGTACAAACGGCATTGAATCTACCATTATTGGTTTTATAGATGATGAACCTATTATTTACAGATTAGGAGCGTTGGCTTTAGAAGATATTGAAGCTGTTGTTGGTACAATTAACATTAAAAATAAAGAAGAAATAAGTCCGGATGCTCCAGGAATGTTGGCTAGACATTATGCACCTGCTACTCGTACTTTTTTGGTTGATGATATTGCCAGTGAGGTAAAAAAGCATGAAGGCAAAAAAATTGGTGTATTACCTTTTAAAAATTCTTTGAATGATGTTTCTCTAACAGAAATTATTTTATCAGAAAAAGGATCTATGCACGAAGCTGCATCAAAATTATACGATTCTTTACACGAATTAGACAGTAAAAAATTGGATGTAATTATTGCAGAACGATTTCCAGAATTTGGTTTAGGAAAATCTATTAACGACCGTTTACAACGTGCTACTTTTAGCCTTTAACTTTATAATTTTAAAATTTGAATTATTTCCAAAATTTTAAAGCCGATATTTCAGGAATTGAACTTCCAAAAAAATTTACTTTTCCCTTTTACTATCAACCTCATCAATTAGCAACAATTGCTACAAATGAATTGCAAGAATATTTAGAAAACCAAACGGACTTTACACACAATTTTGGATTATCCGAAGAACAAGAAACATTACCTATTGGTAAAATGTTTGGAGTTTTGGTGGTTAAAAACAAACAAAATGAAATTGGTTATTTAGCTGCCTTTTCAGGAAAATTAGCAGATAAAAGTTTGCCTGAAAAATTTGTTCCGCCTGTTTTTAATATGAGAACAGAAGGAAGTTTCTATATTAAAGGAGAGCAAGAAATAGATAAAATAAACGCACAATTATCTCTTTTAAAAAAGGATAGAAGCTATTTAAAGCTAAAAAAATCTGTTAAAAAATTATCAAAAGAAATAGAAGACGATTTAATGCTGGAGAGGAGAAAAATGAATCTTCAGAAAAAAGATAGAAAAAGAAGAAAGACCAACGGACAAGCAACTTTAAATGAAGCTGATTTTAATGTTTTAAATAAAAAATTAGTCCAAGAAAGTTTTAATAATCAATTTTATTACAAAGAACTTTTAGAATATTACGACGATAAAATTGCTAAAAAAAGAACGGAATTAGCTCTTTTTGAAGATAAAATTGCATTCTTAAAAAAAGAAAGAAAAGAAAAATCTAACTATTTACAACAAACTCTTTTCAGTAAATATGCTTTCTTAAATCAAAAAAAAGAGCTGCGTAATTTATTAGATATTTTTACAAATCCTGCTATAAAACCACCTGCAGGATCCGGAGAATGTTCTGCTCCTAAATTATTACAACATGCTTTTTTAAACGATTTAACGCCTATTTGTATGGCAGAATTTTGGTGGGGAATCTCGCCAAACTCCGCTATTAGAAAACATAAGAACTTTTATCCTGCCTGCCAAGGCAGATGCAAACCTATTTTAACACACATGTTAGAAGGTATTGCAATGGATGAAAATTTATTGTTAGAAAATTTAGCAGAGAAACAAGAATTAGAAATCATTTATGAAGATGATGTTTTATTAGTTGTAAATAAACCAACGGAGTTTTTATCTGTACCAGGAAAGGACATTTCAGATTCTGTATATACGCGAATTAAAGAGAAATATCCAGATGCTACGGGTCCATTAATTGTTCACAGATTAGACATGTCTACTTCTGGAATTTTATTATTGACCAAAACAAAAGAAGCCAATAAAGTATTACAAAGTCAGTTTATAAACAGAACTGTAAAAAAACGATATGTTGCTTTATTAGATGGAAACCTAACCGAAGAAAGTGGTAAAATAAAACTTCCTTTGCGTGTAGATTTAGACGATAGACCTAAACAATTAGTAGATTTTGTTCATGGAAAAAATGCAGAAACCGATTGGAAAATCATCGATAGACAAAACGGAAAAACAAAAGTTCATTTCTACCCAATTACAGGAAGAACGCATCAATTAAGAGTACATTCCGCTCATATAAAAGGACTAAATACACCAATTGTTGGTGATGACTTGTATGGAAATAAAGAAAACAGGTTGCATTTACATGCTGAATTCATAGAATTTTCACACCCTACAACTCATAAGAAAATGAGTTTTACAGTGACCCCAGATTTTTAGAAAAACGAGAAACCGATCCCTAAAGAAACACTGTCTAATCTGTTATTTTCGAAGCCGATGATTCCTTTTCTATGAAAGTCTAAACGAACTATTGTGTTCCATCTTTCTGCTCCTGCAACTTGAGTACCTAACCCTATTCGGTAATAATTTCCGTTAGGATAATTACTAGATGGACGCCACATTTTTCCGTAACTCACTTCGGAAAAAAAATTATCTCCTTCATCTTCGGTTATATTG
The DNA here is from genome assembly GCF_038023995.1 of Polaribacter atrinae. Lineage (NCBI taxonomy): Bacteria > Pseudomonadati > Bacteroidota > Flavobacteriia > Flavobacteriales > Flavobacteriaceae > Polaribacter > Polaribacter atrinae. The sequence goes on along the minus strand of NZ_CP150660.1, from coordinate 2,767,856 downwards.
TATTTTAAACTCACGTAAGTTGGAAAAGCACTTACGGCATAATTCCAATGATAATCGAAACCACCATTTACACTTATGGCAACTCTTTTTTTAATTTCGCACCCAAAACCCATTCTAAAAAAAATTGCTGAAGGAATTAAAAATGTTTCACCATCGTCTGGATCTAACGTATAATGTTCATTAACAGCAAAGGTTAAATTTGCTGAACCAGTAAAAAAAGGTTGTCCAAGTTTTTCTTGTGATAATAAAGTTTGAATCGTACAAAAAAACAGGAGTGAAAGTAGTATTTTTTTCATTGCAAGGTATTGGATATCAGAACCTCAGCAACAACTATTCCATTGCTTATATTTTTTTAAAATTTTAAACTTTTAGTATTTTTAAAAATGTATTTCTATCAATTTCTTGAGCGCCTAAACTCGCTAAATGATCATTATACATTTGGCAATCGATTAAAGTATATTCTTTCTTTTCGGCGAGATGAATAAATGCCAACTTAGAAGCATTAGAAACTTTACTAAACATACTTTCTCCACAGAAAATAGTATTTATTTCTAAACCATACAAACCACCAACTAACTCATTATTAAACCATACTTCTATAGATTTTGCGATGCCTTTTTTATGCAAATTGATGTAGGCCTGCTCCATATCATCAGTTATCCAAGTACCAAAACCATCACTTCTTTCAATATTTTTACAGTAGTAAATCACTTCTTTAAATGCTTTATTCTCTGTTATGGCAAATTGATTTTTATTGATAATTTTACGCATCGATTTAGAAACTTTTATAGCATCCGGAAACAACACCATTCTTTCTAACGGACAATACCAAACAATTGGCTCTCCTTCTGAAAACCATGGGAAAATTCCATTTTTGTAGGCATAAATTAAACGTTCGTCAGATAAATCTCCACCTAGAGCGATAATTCCATCATTTGTGGTATATTCATAAGGTGGGAAATCAATTTTATCTGTAAGCCAAATCATAAGAATTTATTTGTTGCTAAATTAAGGAATTCATAAAAGAGTAGGAATATAAATTATTATTCACTTTATAAAAATTAAGTCCTTATTTTTGTAACCTATTTAAAGAAAAAGAGGAATCTAAAAATGGCAAAAAAAACAAAAAAAAAAACAAAAACGCATAGAGCTAAACTAATGCACTCCTATTTCCATAGAACAGGGTTTTATATGTTTATCTGGGAGAGCTTAAAGAAAGCTTTTTGGCCAATTGTTATTGTTGTTGCAAGCTTATTTCTTTTTAATAAATATGTATATGATATTAATGAAGGCTTGCATCATTTTACAGAAACAGTTTCTAGACTTACAGTTTTAATATTCTTTTTTGTTTCTGAAACCTTATTAGGGCTAGTACCGCCAGAAATGTTTATTGCGTGGTCTAAAAAAACACCTGATCCAATATTAAACTTAGCAATTTTAGCTACTTTATCTTATTGCGGTGGATTAATTTCTTACTTTTTAGGAAAAACAGCTTTAAAAATAGCATCAGTAAAGGAATATTTAGAAGTAAAAATGGCTAAAAACCTAAAAAACACTCGTAAATGGGGTGGCATCTTAATATTGGTAGGCGCCTTATTACCATTACCTTTTTCAATTGCTTGTATTGCTGCAGGAATGATAAAATATCCATTTAATAAAGTTGTCTTTTTTGGTTTATTTCGTTTTGTTAGATTTGCAATATATGCTTGGGCAATTTTTCAAGTTGTACATTAAACTCAGATTAAAATAATTATATTAGTATTATGGGATTAACAAATAATGACATTTTAAAAAAACTACGTGTAGCTCATAAATTACGCGATACAGATATTGTAGAAATTTGTGCTTTGGTAGACTTTAAAGTAAGTAAAGCAGAATTAGGTGCTTTATTTAGAAGTGAAGAACACCCTAAATATGTAGAATGTCAGGATCAAATATTACGTAACTTCTTAAACGGATTGGTTGTTCATTTACGTGGACCAATGCCTAAAAAAGGTGAGAAGAAATAAGTTTATAGTTTCTTATTAAGTACAAGAAACAAGACAAAATTTTATATAAAAAAAAGAGTGTAAATTTAATTTACACTCTTTTTTTTATATTTAGAAATATACCTTTCTAGAAAGGTAAATCATCTGGCTCTTCATCTGTAACTTTAGATGCAGGCTCAAATTGATCTACTGGAGGTAAATTACCACCTGCAGACGCTTGAGATAAATTTTCTATTCTCCACCCAACTATTGAGTTAAAATATTTAGCTTCACCTTGTGGGTTAATCCATTCTCTACCTCTTAAATTGATAGAAACTTTTACATCTTGACCAACTTTGTAATTGTTTAATAAATCAGTTTTATCTTGTTGAAACTCGATATTAATCATTTGCGGATATTGATCATCTGTTGTAACCACTAATTCTCTTTTTTGAAATCCGTTTGATCCAAATGTTTGAACGTCTCCAATTAATTTTACTTTACCAATAACTTCCATAATTTCTAATTTAATAAAAGCACTTTCCAAGCACTTTCTACATCATTCTTTTTTAAATACTCTTGGGCAAATGTATGTTTTTTTGTGGTTTCTAGTCCAATAAACTCTAAATGATCTTTCTTAAAGTTATTAACATCTGCTTCTGTTGGCAATTGTTCTACATTACCTAACATCCCTAAATTATTACCCGTTAACACCGTACTATTTCTTATTTCTAAAGGTATTTTATCAACTCCAATACCTAAAGTACTTACTGGTTTTGGTATCTCAAAAAAGCCTTCTTTTGCCCTAGTATAAAAACTACCTCCTGCTCTTGCGACCAAGTCTATTTTATGTTGATCTATGCTTCCGTCTTCCGCTAAAACATCTTCAGAAATATGTACTTTAACTACCTGACAAATTATTAAATTTCCTGCTCCACCTTCATCACCAGTAAAAATAACATCATTTACCTTACACTCTAATTGCACAGGAGATTCTGCTACTCTAAAAGGTTTTACCCTCTCTGAAGCTAACATGGTAAACCCTGCTTTTTCAAACTCATTTACACCTTGCGGATATTCTGTACTACTTAAAGACATTTGTTGTACCATGGCATAATTTACCACATTTATAACCACTTCTTTGGTAGCCAAAACATTTTCTAGCGTGTGTTTTGTAGTATTATCTTTTACCCTTCTTGCTGGAGAAAAGATTAATATTGGTGGGTTTGCTCCAAAAATATTAAAAAAACTAAAAGGTGATAAATTCGGATTCCCATCTGCATCAACCGTACTTGCAAAAGCAATAGGTCTTGGCGCAATGGCACCTAATAAATAACTGTGTAATTTTTGGGTTGTAATCTCTTTTGGGTTAATAGATAGCATACTTATAAATTTTACTAAATGCCATTTAGAGCACAACTAAACAGTTTAACGAAATAGATCATCTTCGTTCAACACCCTTTATCAAAATATATTTTGATAAAAAGCAAATATGCTAACTGGCAAATATTTTTGCTTTGTAAAGATACTATCTAATCTTTAAATGAGTTATACAGAGGAAACCTTATATTTGTTTTGATGAAAATTTTTTCGAACACCCTTTTATTTAAACGAATTACAATTCTTGTTTCGTTTATTATTGTTTCTTTAATCTTGTGGAATACCTATACTTTCTTTCAAAAATTTAAGCATGAAGAACGTATTAAAATGGAAATTTTAGCAACCGCTCAAAAAGAAATTGCTAGCGACACCAACTTAGATGCCAATGTAGATTTACCCTTAAAAATAATTGAGAACAACAGTAATATTCCAATGATTCTGGTAAATGACAAAGGAGAAATAGAATATTTTCAAAACCTTGACTCTGTAAAAGCTTCAAATCCTAAATATTTAGAAAAACAACTTATAGAAATGAAGGCCGAAAATGAGCCCATTGAAGTGAGTTATAAAGGCAAAAACAAACAGTTTATTTATTATCGAAATTCCGATTTATTAAACAGATTAACCTACTATCCAATTGCATTAATTTTAATTTTATTTCTCTTTTTAAGTGTTATTTATATGTTTTACAACTCTAATAAAGTTGCAGAAACCAATCAACTTTGGACAGGAATGGCTAAAGAAACAGCACATCAAATTGGTACGCCTTTGTCTTCTCTTTTAGGTTGGATTGCCATTTTAAAAATGGAAAAGGTTGATGATAAATATGTCGCAGAAATAGAAAAAGATGTTAGTAGATTAAACACCATTGCAAATCGTTTTTCTAAAATTGGTTCTACACCAGAACTAGAAAAAGAAAATGTGGTTGCCGTTACCAAACAAGCTTTCGATTACCTAGAATCTAGAAGTTCTAAGCAAATATCCTTCTCTTTTTCTACTACAGATGCTGAAATTTACACCAATTTAAATACAGAGTTATTTGGCTGGGTTATAGAAAACCTTATTAAGAATGCTATTGACGCCATGTTAGGCAAGGGACAACTACAACTAACTATAGAAAACACCGCTAAAAAGGTAAAAATCACCATTACCGATACTGGTAAAGGAATGCCTAAAAAATTATTTAAACAAATTTTTAAACCCGGTTTCACTACCAAAAAACGTGGTTGGGGCTTAGGATTATCACTTTCTAAACGTATTGTTGCTGATTATCACAAAGGAAAAATATTTGTACAAAAATCTGAAATTGAAAAAGGAACTACTTTTGAGATCCTCTTAGATAAAGTGTAGTTGAATGGTTTTAACAAAAAAAAACCTTACTTTAAAAAGGTTCTTTTACTATCTTAAGTAAACTCCAAACTCTTGTCATCCCTTTATTTTATTGATAAAATGACTATTCTTTAAGCAGTCAATAACTTCTAAAAACTACATTTCCTTTTCTTATTAAAAGGGCATTCAACCAATTTTACCTAACTACAAAAGCAGTTCAACTATACTAAACCGCATTTTAAATACAGAAAAAAACCACTCGAATAAAAACACCCTATTTTTTTAAACCTCATCAGTAAATTTGTAGCTCCAAATGATATTATAAATTAAAAAAACTAGCTATATATGAACATCTTAAGTTTAAAAAAATTAAAGAGAGCATCTATATTTATCATTCTATTTACTTTTTCTCAAATAAGTTATGGTCAATTAAGCGACTTACACTTTTTACCTCCTTTAAAGCAACATTCAAATAATCAATCTGTTAAGCAACAGAGTTTATATTTATCAACACCAGAAACAAATAGTTTCGAGGTTAAAATTTATCAAGGAACTAATACCAATGCTATTGCTACCCTTTCTCTATCTAAATCTACACCAATAATTTATAGCTTAGCAAACGGAGATAACAACATAACATTAGTATCCAATACAAATACTGGAGTTGTTTTAAAGAATAGTGGTTTACGTATTGAAGCTCCCAATGGAGAAGAGTTTTATGTAAACTATAGAGGACGTTCTAGCGCACAAGGTACTTCAATCACCTCTAAAGGTAGAGCCGCTTTAGGCCAAAAATTTAAATGGGGAGGAGCACCAATTGAAGCAAGCCATAACAGTATAAATGCTACTTTAGGTATTATGGCTACAGAAGACAATACAGAAATTACCATAAACGGTTATGACCCTGCTTGTGAATTTAGATTACAAAATGATATAGATGGTATTACTGCAAACGCTATTGAAATAACACTTAACAAAGGAGAATCTTATGTTGTTGAAGCTGCAAAAAGTGCTGCAACAGCAAATATAGATGGTTGGATTGGAGCTTCTATTAATTTTAATAAAGACATTGCTATTAGTAATGGGATGTTAAATTTTGGAGTAAGTGCTACTAGTCAAGCTAGAGATGCTGGTGCAGATCAACCCGTACCAGAAGATAAATTAGGTAAAGAATATGTTTTTGTTCGTGGCCAAGGAGGATCTAGTAATGAGTTTGTTATTATTATAGGAACGCAAGCAAATACAAATATATTTGTAAATACAAGTGATGAAACTACTACTCCATTTGCTACAATTGGTATTGGAGAATATGTAGAAATACCTGCTTCTTACTATTCTGGTTCATCAGTTGGAAAAAACATGTTTGTAAAATCTACAAAGAACGTATATGCATATCAAGTACTTTCTGGAAGCTCAGCAACTAAAACAGTTAGTTTAAATTTCGTGGCACCTGTAAGCTGTTTACTACCAGACACCATGGATTTTATACACAATATAACAGACTTATCTGGGACGCCTGTTACTGGAGGAGTCTTTATTATTGCATCTACAACAACAGACCGCTGATCTATTTATTTAAAAGATAATGGTACTAGAATAAATTTAGATCCAGCAGAAGCTGTTTCTGGTAATTCAGATTGGAAAACTTTTTATGTTTCAGGACTTAGTGGAAACGTTTCTGTAGAGTCTAGTGGGCCAATAGCAGTTGGTTTTACAGGACAAAGCACGAACATTGGTGTCGCAGGATATTTTTCTGGATTTGACACTGAACCGGCTACAGTATTAGCCATTACAGGTGGGGGATGTTTGCCAAGTGGTTCAATTGAAGTAGTTAATAAAGATTTTGAAACTTATCAATGGTATGACAATGGTACTTTGGTACAAGGAGCAACAAACCATACATATACTCCAACAGAAGCTGGAGATTATTACGTACGTGTTTCTAAAGGAGGTTGTACTTATGATTCTAAATCTATTTCTGCTTATTATTGTAATCCTGATGTTGTTGTAAACAAAACTGCTGACAAAACAGAAGTTATAGAAGGGGATACAATTACTTTTAAAATTACAGTAGAAAGTAAAGGATTAGACGCAGTAACAAATGTTAACATTTCAGATGTTATTCCTGCTGGATTAAAAATATGTAGTGCAGAAGCGAGTACAGGTTCTTGGTCTGAACCAAATTGGACAGTAGGAACACTTACAAGCGGACAAATAGAAACGATTACAATAAAAGCAATCGTTAACCCAATGACAGGTACAGCGGTTAGCTCTTCATTAACAAACACAGTAACAAACACACAAGACCAAGAAGATAGTAACAAGACTACAGATGCTCCTTCTGTTTCTTTTAATATTTTAAGAGATACTGATGCTGATGGCGTTGCAGATGTAAATGATATAGACGATGATAACGATGGTATTTTAGACACTGTAGAAGGAAGTAATGATATTGATAATGACGGTATCCCTAATTCATTAGACTTAGATTCTGATGGTGATGGCTGCCCAGACACTATAGAAGCTGGTATACCTGCCGTATTAACAAATACAAATGTAACCAATGGTTATGGTACAAATACTTCTAACAACACAATTACAAACGTTACAAACGCTGTTATAAACATTACAAATAACCCTATTGGTAGTAATGGATTAGCAACTAGCTTAGAAACTAATGACACCTCTACAACCTCTACAAATTATACTTCTACTTATAGCACCTATGCTTTAGATGCTGCTACAAATGTTTGTGGAGTTGCTATGATTACACAAGTATACCAAACAAATACAGAACGTTGGATAGAAATTACCAATACAGATGCTACAAATATTGTTGCACCAAATGCAGCTATTATTGCACTCTTTAAAAACACCTCTGGAGATCAAACAGATAATACGCCAACTGCTTTTATCTCTAACACAAATGCTATTAACCCGGGTGAATCTCTATTAATATCTGCAGGAACCGTTTCTAACAAGCTTTCTACAGCTTCTGAAATAGTTGATACAAATGTTACAGATTTTGATGATGCCAATGATAATATAGCCTTAACTAGAATATCTAATACGAATGCTTGGGCATCAAGGATTGATGTGATAGCATCTATAGAAGACAATACAAGCTATGTGCGTATTGATGAAGTTTCTGCACCAAATAAAACTGCAGATGCAACAGAATGGGTTGCTTTTATAAATGATAATATTATTACCTATTCAGATTTAGTAAATGATAATGCTATAGAACGTCATGCACACGATCCTTTATTATCTGAAATAGCTACTGCTAATGATGAAGCCAATATTAAACCAGGTTTACGTAGATTTCAATTCACAGACAGAACTACCGTATTAGGTAGTAGTGTTTGGACAAACGGATACCCAGATAGATCTAGAAATGTAAAGGTTTCTGAAGATTATAATCATACAGGTAAGTTAAGTGCTAGAAAATTAGAAGTTAAAGAAAGTAGTATTTTTACAATTACAGATAACCTATTAGTAGTTACAAATGAAATAATTATTAAAGATACAAACGATGAAATACGCTTAATTAGTTCAGACAATACTAATAAGGCACAGTTAATTCAAACGCATAAAACAGCATCTAAAGTTACTGGAAACGGTAAATTATTAGTAGACCAAAACTCTACAGTACCAAGTAAGTACAGATATAATTATTAAGCTCTCCTGTACATACTCTTAATGCAACAACATTTACTATAAAAGATGTTTTAAAAGACGGCACAATACCAACCTCTGCAACTTCTACAATTACAGACATTAACTTTGTGGGGGGTTATGATGGTAATACTACATCACCTATTTCTATAGCAGATCATTGGATATACACATATGCAACAGGATCTAATGGAAGATCTGGTTGGTCTCATAAATACAAAAGTGAAACAATTTCACAAACCGATGGATTTACTTTTAAAGGTCCTGGTGCTGCACAAAATTATACTTTTGTTGGTACTCCTAAAGATGGAGAATTAACAACAACTATTAATGCAAGAGACTCTTATTTAGTAGGAAACCCGTATGCATCTGCAATGAGTAGTAAAAAGTTTATTCAAGATAATTTAGATGTTACGAACGGTAGTTTATATTTTTGGGAACATGTAGGAGAAGAAAGTTCTAGTAATGGTTCTGAAGGACATAATTATGGTGGATACGTTGGTGGATATGCTGTTAGAAACTTATCTGGAGGCGTTGCTGCAAACAGTGTAGTTGACAATAATAAAAGTAATAATGGTACACCTACTTTAGGTAGTGGATCTTATACAGAGCCAAAAGCCTTTATAGCAATCGGTCAAGGTTTTTTTATACAAGGAGATGATGTACTTTCTGGACCTATTGTTTTTAACAACAGCCAAAGGGAATATGTACAAGAAGGAGCAAATTCTTATTTCTTTAAAAGTGAAAATAAAAAATCTGCTGCTAAAACAAGCCTTACAGATACATTACCAATTATTAAATTAGGAATGAGTTATACAAATGATAATAACTTCAATTTACATAGACAATTAGCCATTTCATTTAAAGACAATAACTCTTTTGATTTTGATAAAGGATATGACACAGAAATTTATGATGTAGGAACAACTGATATCTATTGGAAGTTTCCAAACTCTGATGAAAAATATGTAATTACCGGTGTACAAAGTATTTCTGAAGAACTAGAAATCCCTTTAGAGTTGGTTATTTCTAAGGACGGACAAGTAGCAATTAGCATTGATGAATGGAATGCGATTAACAGAAACGTTTATATTAAAGATAAATTAACAAGCACCTCTTATTTACTTAATGATGCAAGTATTGTTTTAACACTTGCAAAAGGAACCTACACAGACCGCTTTGTACTTGCTTTTTCTGAAACTACTAAAAGCCAAGTATTAGGGATAGAAGATGTAATTTTAGAGAACAACGTTTCTATTTACTTAGATAATAACGCCAAAGAATTGGTAATTGAGAACAACAGTAATTTAGAATTAAAAAAGGTAACTTTATTTAATTTATTAGGTCAGAAAGCGGCTGAATGGAATACTATTGAAACCAATACAACCCAAAATAGATTGAAAATTAATACCATTTCTGAATCTATTTATATTGTAAATATTGCTACAGAAAAAGGGAATATTAGTAAAAAGATATTAGTAAAATAAATTTTCTATAAAATATTTTTGATTGAATATTTTTGATTGAATATTTAAAACCACGTTTTCTTTTATGAAAACGTGGTTTTTCTTTTTAATAAATACGACATAGTTTAAAACTACTAATCTTAAAAATTATAAGAATTTTAAATAAATTCAGATTAAAAAAAAGCTCTTTTAGATACTTATTGTAATTTTTTGCGTACAGAATAACCAAATAACAAGCCTAAAATTAACCATAAAAAAATATTTATGATAATTCTGTTTAAGGTAATTTCTTCATTAAAAAGATAAGGAGAAACAAAAGTTACTAAAATAAACATTACACATCCCCAAATCAATCCTGTTTTTACCCAGTTTTTCATTCTATTCAAATTCTGATGAAATACTTGCCGCCAACGCAACAAACTCATCATTTGTTAATTTTACTTTTTTAGTAAACTGAATATCTTCCATTGCATTTGTTGGTACTAAATGTACATGTACATGAGGCACTTCTAAACCAATTACACTTGTACAAACTCTTTTACAAGAAACTGCTTTTTCTAAAGCCTTTGCAACACGGTAAGAAAAATCCATAAGACTTAAATAATCTTCTTTAGACAAATCGAATAATTTGTTTTCTTCCTTTTTTGGAACTACCAAAGTGTGCCCTTTGGCATTTGGGTTGATATCTAAAAAAGCAATATAATTATCGTCTTCTGCTACTTTGTAACAAGGAATTTCTCCTTCTATTATTTTTGTAAAAATGCTCATTTTGTTTATTGTATTGATTTATAAATTAGACCTCAACTGTGCTAGATCTTACAAACAGTAGTAAAGGTAAAAAAAGAATTCGGGTTCTAGCAATGCTAAAACCCGAATTTATAATGAATAAAAAACGTCATTGCGAATGTAATGAAGCAATCTTTTAATAGATAAAGAGATTACTTCGTCATTCTTTCTTGTAATGACTTTATCTAGAAATATTTACAATTTCGAACTTCATAATTCCGTTTGGTACTTTAATTTCTGCAACATCACCAACTTCTTTACCTAACAAACCTTTACCAATTGGAGAGTTTACAGACAATTTACCGTTTCTAACATCGGTTTCTGAATCTGCCACCAACGTGTAAGAAAATTCCATTTTGTTTGCTACATTTTTTATTTTTACAATAGAATGAATCAACACCTTAGAAGTATCTAATTGAGATTCATCTATAATTCTTGCACTAGAAATAACATTCTTTAACTTGGCAATTTTAAATTCTAAGTGAGATTGTTCTTCTTTTGCAGCATGGTATTCTGCATTTTCACTTAAATCTCCTTTATCTCGTGCATCTGCAATTTCTGTAGTTACTCTTGGACGCTCAACCTGTTCTAGTTGCACCAATTCATCTTTCAATTTCTTTAATCCTTCTGCTGAATAATAAGATATCTCGCTCATTTTTTTATTATTTAAATTTGTAACCTACATTTAATAAACTTATTAAAAACAAGTCCCTTTTACACTAAAAAAACCCAATACGGGTTTATATTAAAAAATCCCATTGCCCTGTAACAGGAATGAGATCGAATAACAAATATACAAAATATTTGTAACTTGCTAACGTTTTAAATAAAATGAAACTTTTGTATGATTAAAAAAATAGTATTTTTCAGCTTCTTTTTAACGTTATTAAATTGCTCTAATAATGACGATTTAAACAATTGCATACAAGCTTTACCTTTAAGTTACGTAACAGATTTAAACAATCCTCAGTTATTAAATGCGAATGTTCCTGGTGGGTATGTAGAATTAAATGCAGGCTCTAAAGGCGTTCTTTTAATGAATGTTAATGGCACCGATTTTGTTGCTTATGATAAACTGTGTCCTGCCGGAGATTGCACTACAGCAATGACTTTTAATGGAAGTTTTATTCTAAAATGTGCATGTGATGGCAGCGAATACGGTGTTGGAAAAGGAATTGGAGGCGCTCCACAAACAGAAGGTTTTATCTGTCCTGCAATAGAGTATAGGGTTACAAAAAGTGGAACCGCACTTCGAATCACAAATTATTAATAGGGTACTTTATATAAGTTGCTTATTTTTGCCTAAACACAACAATTCTCAACGTGAAAAATTATTATTCTTCAAATTTTAAATTAGGCATTCTTGGTGGCGGTCAATTAGGTAGAATGCTTTTAGCAGAAACTCAAAAATTAGACATTCATACTTCTATTTTAGAAACTAATAAAAATGCACCATGTGCAGAAATCTGTAACACGTTTGTGGTTGGAGATTTACTAGATTTTGATGCCGTTTACAACTTTGGTAAAACCGTAGATGTTTTAACCATTGAAATTGAAAATGTAAACTTAGATGCTTTAGACAAACTAGAAGATGAAGGTTTAACCATTTTTCCGAAACCGAAAGATTTACGCATTATTCAAAATAAAGCCAGACAAAAGAATTTTTATGTAGATCATGAAATTCCTACTGCAGAATTTTCTCATTTTGCACATTCCACAGAGATTAAACATTCATATGAAAATAACACGATAGATTTTCCTTTTGTTTGGAAAGCAGCTCGTTTTGGTTATGATGGTAATGGTGTAAAAATTGTTAGAAATATAGAAGATTTAGAATCTTTACCAAATGTTGAGTGTATTACAGAAAAACTGATTCCGTTTAAAAATGAATTGGCAGTAATTGTAGCTAGAAACGCTGCTGGTGCAGTAAAAACCTACCCAGTTGTAGAAATGGAATTTCATCCAGAAGCAAACCAGGTTGAGTATGTTATTTGTCCAGCAAGAATACATAGTACAATAGCAGAAAAAGCAAGAGAAGTTGCCTTAAAAGTAGTAAGTGATTTAGATTTTGTTGGCTTGTTGGCTGTAGAAATGTTTCAAACAGTAGATGATAAAATCTTAGTGAATGAAGTTGCTCCAAGACCCCATAATTCTGGACATTATTCTATAGAAGCGAGTTATACCAATCAATTTGAACAACATTTACGCTCAATATTAAATCTTCCGTTAGGAAATACAGATAGTAAAGTTGCTGGAATTATGGTAAACTTGGTTGGTGAAGAAGGTTTTTCTGGTGATGTAATTTACGAGAATATAGAAGAAATTTTAAAAATTGATGGTGTTACGCCACATATCTACGGAAAAAAAGAAACACGTCCGTTTCGTAAAATGGGACATGTTACTATTGTAAATTCTGACATTGATATTGCTAGAAAAGTAGCACAAGAAGTAAAAGAAACGATTAGAGTGATTAGTAAAAATAATTAACAGCAAACAATTATTAGTTAACATTAATAACTGATAATTGATAATTGAAAAAATATGGTAGGAATAATAATGGGAAGCGATTCTGATCTTCCAATAATGCAAGAAGCAATAGACATTTTAGAGAGTTTTGATATTAAAATAGAAGTAGATATTGTTTCTGCTCACAGAACTCCAGAAAAACTGGTTGAATACTCTAAAAATGCACACAAAAGAGGTATAAAAGTAATTATTGCTGGAGCCGGTGGTGCAGCACATTTACCAGGAATGGTAGCTTCTATGAGTCCATTACCTATAATTGGAGTTCCTGTAAAGAGTAGAAACTCTATTGATGGTTGGGATTCTGTTTTATCTATTTTGCAAATGCCAGGTGGCGTACCAGTTGCAACTGTTGCTTTAGATGGCGCAAAAAATGCAGGTATTTTAGCGGCTCAAATTATTGGTGCTTCAGACGAGCTTATTTTAAATAAGATAATCGCTTACAAAGAAGAATTAAAATTAAAAGTAAATCAAGCTTCAGAAAGAGTTAGAAAATAATGATTTTTAAAATAAAAAAACTCAGAATTTATAAAATTCTGAGTTTTTTTTTGCCTTTTTTAAAGGACTAATCTACAAGCACTATTTTTCTATTTAAGCTTCTATTATCTTGTAATTTAGCACTTACAATATACACTCCTGATGATAGATTAGAAGTATTCATTTTCTGTTCTCCTTTAAAAGATGCTACTTTTCTTCCCTGAACATTAAACACAGAAACCTCATCTATATCATCTACACTATTATTATATGTTGCTATTAATTCTTTTCTTTCATTAAGATATACCAAAAATTTATTTGCATCCATTTCATATGAATCTGCACTTAATGTTTTTAATTTATTTTTAGTGTAAACAACTTTAAATCTTGTATTATTTTCTCCAACAGCATCAACAGTAAAATTATATTCTGACTGCTTTAAATCTACAGTAACTCCTTTTTCTGTATCTAATAAATAAATATAATAAGCTTCTTCTATTTGTTCTTCTTGTATATCTATAGAATAATCACCTAACTCATCTACAACAAACCCTACCTTAATTGTTTTAGTATCCTCTTTTAAAACAGGTAAACCTTGTATAGTTGCTTTGTGTACATCTTCTACAAACGAGTAAAACTCCATAGATTTCTTCTCTACATCAAAAGGAGCATCATATAACCTATCAAACTTATCTGTTGCACCTTCTACGAAACCTATCAATATTGTTTTTGTTATATCATTATGATTAAAAGTAAACCAAGAGCGCCCTTGTTTTTTTATACTACTAGCACTCCCCTCGTTGCTTTTAAAAAATTTAGTATTTAAACCCTCTACTTGATGTGTAGTTTTAAAAGTGATTTTTAAATTAGGGTTTGTACTTGTTGTTTTTATAAAAAAACCTTGACCAGAACCAATAACGCTATTTACAGAAGGAGTTTAACCACCTGTTGCATTATATTCTATATAATCTACTTGTCTGTTTTCTCCTATATGAACCGAGTTTTGATCCCAAAGATACATTGTTCCCTCAATTTCACTATTATCTGAATCTGATATAACCAACTCCCAATCTATCGCTGAAGCGTATGGATTTCCTACTAAATTATCTCCACTTGTAGACCAAACCACTCCATCAAAATCTGTTCCTTCTAAATTAGACGTATTATATATGTCTACTTCTATAGCACCTTCATTAATTTTACCAGAAAAAGTTCTTAATTGTCCTCCAGTACTTTCATTACGAACAGCATATCCAATTCCTGTATTAAAATCTGAAGTACCTGTAGCAACCCAATCTGAATTTTCAGCAGCAGCATCGAATTTATAAATAAGTGAAGCATCTGAAAAAACGGTTGCAATATTAGAATCTGAACTAATAACCGGAGAACTCCAATATGAAAAGAATTTATTAGTAGAATACGTTGGAGTAATTTTTTGAATATCGACAGTACCCAAACCTTGTATTGGAGAATTACAGGCATGATATATTAATGATCCTCCATCTTTAATTACAATCTTCCCATTATTAATTAAAGAATAAAACACATTAAGAGTTGCTCCACTTTCTACAGTAATTTCTGCATTAGCATCTACTGTTAAATCACCAATATTAACAACTCCTATAGTAGCAGTTATAATTGGATTATTTGTACTATTATTAATGATAACTTTTTGTGTTTTTGTTACATCAGAAGACGTACCAGACCAATTAGCATTATTAGAAAAATCTGTAGAAGAACCTACAGACCAAGTATAAGTTGTACCACTTCCGTTTGCTGTTGCAGTTGCTGCTATAGACGCGGTTCCATTTGCTTGATATTTAATATCGTCACCATCTTGATACGCTACTAAACTAGTTCCTGATGTTAAATAGGTAGATTTATTTGTATCTATTTGAGCTTGGGTTCTCGCTACATTCCAAATTCTAAATAAAGAAATATTACCATTAAAATTATAGTCTGCACTCAACTGATCTGTAAAAACACCACTATAAGTTTCTGAAGTTGAACCGCTAACAGAACTAGACACCCAATTTGTCGTTAAACTCTCTGGATACCTCATATTCCCTCCATTTCTACCAATAGCAATATCTCCAGTATGTCTGCTTATTTGAACACCATCTTGTACATCTTTTTCAACTCCGTCTAAAAACCATTTAAAAGTTAAATCAGGACTAGCAGTGTCTTCTAAGGTTAAAGCAACATGACTCCATTTACCAACTTCTACATCTCCAATAGCAGATCTAAAGAAACGTCTATTTGCCACAACATCTGCATTATTTCTATAGCCACCAACATAAATCCTACCGTTTTCAATAAAAAAAATAATTGTATTTACTTGTGCTCCTTCTTCATACAGTACTTGTCTCGTAGTAATATCCGAAGGTTTAAACCAAAACTCTACCGTTCTGTTTCTAGTATCTTGTACATTAATTGCATCAGTATTAGGTACAGTTATAAAATCATCTGTACCATTTGCATTAAAACCAGCACTACAAGGTAACTGAGCAGAAACTACAGTAACAACTAATAAAAAAATAAATAATAAATAACTTTTAAAGCACTTCATAATTTAGGGGGATATATTCTGTATTTTAATTAAAAAGTAGCACCTAAGCAACCCTTATTTCAAAAAAAAGTTAAAGTTAGTTATTAACTCGATAAATAGAAGTTTTTTAACTAAAATTAAGATATTAAATTAATAGAATATTTATCTTTGAGATCTATATACAAAGAATCCATGAATCCACTTTTACAAGATTTTAATACACCTCCTTTTTCTAAAATTTCTAATGAAGATTACAAACCTGCCATAAAAAAAGGGATTGAAATTGCCAAAGCAGAAATTGATGAAATTATAAACAATACTGATGTTCCTACTTTTGAAAACACAACCGTTGCGTTAGATTTTACAGGTGAAAAACTAAATAAAATTACGAGTATTTTCTTCAACTTAAACTCTGCAGAAACTAATGATGAGATTCAGAAAATTGCACAAGAAGTTTCTCCTTGGTTAAGTGAGTTTAGTAATGATATTACTTTAAACGAAGCTTTGTTTAAAAGAGTAAAATCGGTTTTTGATAGTAAAGAAACGTTAGATTTAACGCCAGAACAAACAATGCTTTTAGAAAAGCAGTACAAAAGTTTTGCAAGAAATGGTGCTAATTTAAAGGAAGCTGATAAAATTGAACTTCGTAAAATAGATGCTCAACTTTCTAAATTATCTTTAAAATTTGGAGAAAATGTATTGGCAGAAACCAATGCTTTTGAACTTCACTTAACAAATGAAGAAGATTTAGCTGGTTTACCAGAAAGTGTAAAAGAAGCAGCCAAAGAAGTGGCAACTTCTAAAGATAAAGAAGGATATATTTTTACCTTAGATTACCCAAGTTACATTCCTTTTTTAACCTATGCAGACAATAGAGAGTTGCGTAAAAAAATGGCAATTGCAGCTGGTAAAAAAGCTTTTCAAGACAATGAATTCAATAATGAAAAAATTGTTTTAGAAATTGTAAATCTTCGTCATCAAAGAGCTAATTTATTAGGTTATAAAACACATGCTCATTTTGTTTTAGAAGAAAGAATGGCAGAAACGCCAGAAAAAGTAATCGAATTTTCTAATAATCTTTTAGAAAAAGCAAAACCTGCTGCTTTAAAAGAGTTTGGAAACTTAGAAAACTTTGCTAAAAAATTAGACGGAATAGATCATCTTGAAAAATGGGATGGTTCTTACTATTCTGAGAAATTAAAGAAAGAATTATTCGATTTAGACCAAGAATTATTAAAACCTTATTTTAAATTAGAAAACGTAATTGATGGTGTTTTTGAAATTGCCAACAGATTATATGATTTAAAATTTGAAGAAGTATCTAACATCGACAAATATCACGAAGATGTTAAAACATATAATGTAACAGACACAAACGGTAACTTTATTTCTGTGTTTTATGCAGATTTTCATCCAAGAAAAGGGAAAAGAAATGGTGCGTGGATGACAAGTTACAAATCACAACAAATTAAAAACGGAATTAACGAAAGACCACAGGTTTCCATTGTTTGTAATTTTACCAAACCCACCGAAACCAAACCGTCTTTATTAACGTTTAACGAGGTTACTACGCTGTTTCACGAATTTGGTCATGCATTACACGGAATGTTAGCAAACACCACCTACAATAGTTTATCTGGAACGTCTGTTTCTTGGGATTTTGTAGAATTACCAAGTCAGGTTTTAGAAAACTGGTGTTTCGAAAAAGAAGCTTTAGAATTGTTTGCAAAACATTATGAAACCGGAGAAGTTATTCCGATGAAATATGTAGAGAAGATTAAAGAATCTGCAAGTTTTCATGAAGGAATGCAAACCTTACGCCAGTTAAGTTTTGGTTTATTAGACATGCAATGGCACGGTAGCGAGTCGCCACAGACAATTACTTCTATAAAAGAGTTTGAGAATAATGCTTTTGCAAACACAAAATTATATCCTGATGTTGCAGAAAACTGTATGAGTACTGCTTTTTCTCATATTTTTCAAGGAGGCTATTCTGCCGGATATTATTCTTACAAATGGGCAGAAGTTTTAGATGCAGATGCTTTTGAATATTTCTTAGAAGAAGGAATTTTTAATAAAGAAGTAGCTACCAAATTTAAAGACAATGTACTTTCTAAAGGTGGAACAGAAAAACCAATGGAATTATACAAACGTTTTAGAGGTAAAGAGCCAAAACCAGATGCTTTATTAAAAAGAGCAGGCTTACTTTAAAATAAGATATTTTACAACAAAAAATCGGTTTTTCAAGGGTGTTTTACCCTAAGAAAAACCGATTTTTATTTTACCTTTTATTCCAAGAAAAACAATTAATAAATAAGATATTTCTCTCTTGTTTCTTTAAATTTATTTAAGCCATTTTGCCAAGTTTCTTTTATCTCTTTAGAAGATAAACCTACTTCAATTTGCTTTTGCAATTCTTTTGTTCCTGCTAACTTTAAAAAGAATTTATTAAAAAACTTTTCTTTATCAGACGTATGCGCATAAGATTCTATAAGCCAATCTAAATTTAAATTGCTTAATTTTTTATAAGTACGTAAATCTTTACCAAAACAAACTTCACCTTTGTGCTTTGGATGTTTTGCACCAAAATTAGGTTCTGGCGTAAAACTAAAATCAAAAGATTCCTTCGCTAAAAAAGGCGAACCAAAAATTTGAAATTGCATTTCTGTGCCTCTACCTGCACTTACATTGGTTCCTTCAAAAAAGCATAAACTAGGATACAAATTAATAGATTGAGCATTCGGTAAATTTGGTGATGGTAAAATTGGTAAATCATACTCAGAATTATGTGTGTAATTCTTTAAAGAAATTACTGTTAAATCACATTGAATTCCATTTTCTAACCATTTTTCGCCATTAATCATTTTTCCGTACTCGCCAATTGTCATTCCATAAACTGTAGGAACCGGATGCATCCCAACAAAACTTTTTGCTTCTTCTTTTAGCATAGGGCCATCAATATAATGTCCATTAGGATTCGGTCTGTCTAGTACTATAAGTGGAATATTTAACTCTGCACAAACCTCCATAACATTATGTAAAGTAGAAATATAGGTGTAGAAACGCACCCCAACATCTTGAATGTCAAACAACATTACATCCAAACCTTTTAAGTGTTCATGAGATGGCTTTCGATTTGCACCGTATAATGATATAATTGGTAAACCTGTTGTAGCATCAATACCATCTTCAACATGTTCTCCCGCATCTGCCTTACCTCTAAAACCATGTTCTGGAGCAAAAACTTTAGTAACACCTACTCCCAAAGCAACTAAAGAATCTACAAGGTGTACATTAGTTTCTCCTTTAAATATAACACTTGTTTGGTTAGCAACAATACCTACTTTTTTACCTTTTAATAAATGTAAATATTCAGCTGTTTGATTGGCAGCAACAATAATTTTAACCTCTTCTTTTTCTGCTACGATGTTCGCTACTTCTGTTTCCTTTTCTTTGGTTGGCTTAGTACTGCAGGAAACTAAAACAAGAGATATTAGTATTATTAAATTTTTCATGATTGTAAATTATAAAGATGATTTTAAAATTTTTAATGTTGCTTGTTTTCCAGATTCATCAATAATTTTCAAGAAATATACTCCATTTGAAAAATTAGAAATATCAATAGCTGTTTTTTGCAGACCAACTTCCTTAACTAATTTTCCTAAAGTATTATAAACACCAATTTTAGCGAATTTTATGTTTTTTTCATTTGAAATATTAATAATGTTATTGGTAGGGTTAGGATATACAGCTATTAAATCATTCAAATATGAATCTACATTAGCCGTTGAACCAAATTTAGTGTTGATTAAATTCCAAAGTTCTGGTCTTGTTCCATCATAATTTAATGCCCAAATACCAACACCTCCTAAATTATTTTCTATTGCCAAATCGTATTTTTTTGAAATACTTAATTCATTATCTGCCCAAATCTGATTCCAATTTACACCATCATTCCAAGTGTACCAAGGAACCTCAAAATCACTGTTCCATATCCAACCTCCATAAGCACTTGCATCTATAGAAGTGTCTTTATACCTGGTAGATTTAACATGCGAAACTGTTGCTGATTCAGAAACATTTGTTGCGGTTTTCCAATGTTGTCCATAATACGGAATTGCCATCACCAACTTTTCTGGATTCTTTGTAACAGGCACTTTATAAGTTCCGGTTTCTACGGTTCTTTTCACAAATCTTTTCCAAGAAGTGTGGTGTGTTAATGGAGCTACAGGCCCTGCATTAGCAGAGGAACCAGACGTATAATCATATGCCATTATAATTAAATAATCTACACTATCTACTAAATCATCCATAACCCATCCACCCCAATTTACTGCCGGACCATCAAAAGAAACTTCTTTTCCTGGTAGTTCTTGATGAATATAAGCAGTTAAACTTGCCATAAACGTATTTAATTCAGCTCCTCTATGCGCACTAACCATTCCTTCAAAATCGATATTAACACCATCTAAATTATACGTTTCAATTAAATTTTTAACATTGGTAAAAAAAGTGTTTTTCTTAGTTGTATTTGTAAACAACTCCCAAGCTACTGCGTCTGCACCATCTGCACCACCAAAATTTACAACAGTCATTATAACTTTAGTTCCTGCTGTATGTGCTGCATTAATCTCTGTTGTCCAAGGCCAACCTGGAGGTGTAGAAATTGAAGCGTCTAATTGCACTCTAAAATCAAAACAAGCCAAATGCGTTAATAAATTATACTGAATATTATTATGCGCGCCGCTACTTTGCTCCCAATAAGGTAAAAAACCAAAAACTTTTTTAGACAATGCTTTAGCAGTTTTGCTTTGCAATGGAATAATTTCTGAAACAATTTTACCTGAACTTTTTTGGTGTTTAGCAGAACCACCAAACTCTTCTGCTTGTAATTCATGAATTCCTTTTTTAATAATTTCCTGTGATAAAGCTTTATTATATGAAAAAAAGACAAATAAGGAAATTACTGTGAAATGTAATAATTGTTTCATAATTCTTGGTTTTTAGTTGTTTACAAAATGAATATGTTTTAGTTATTTTAATATTTTAATTCCAGAACCAGCAATAAATTCATCATTTAAGGATGCTGATAATTTTCCTTTTGCATCTTTATTTCCTAAAATAATTTCTGCGGATACCTTTTGAGCTATTTCAGAGTTTTCATAAGACACAATAGCTGCCTCGATGTTTTCGAAGTCTAAATTCTCTAAACTATATTGACTTGCAAATACATCTAAAACAACCTTGTTATTTTTTGCTATTTCTTCTATCTTTAATCTATCCTCATCAGATATTTTTGAAGTTAATCGGCTATTTAATCGATGATAACTAACAATCACCTTCTCATACGATTTAAGTTTTCTAAGCAATTCTGGTTGTTTTAAATCAGAAAAATCATCAACTTTTAAATGTGATTGTAAAGCATTTAAAAAAGGAGCCGAATTACCATCACCCAAACCTACAAATGCTATTTTTTTGTTTGCAACCTCTCTAAAAGGAAGAACATTGTTATTTTTTAAAGCAGTAATTGCATTTATAAAAACGGCTTCGTTTAAAACATCATTTGTTTCATCATTTAAATCACTAATAAGATTTAAGGTATCAATTGGTTTAAAATTATTTAAGTCAACATCAAATTTTGATGCTAGAATTTTCTTTACAGAATGCGCTAACCTTTCTTCTGTAATTTCTTTATTATTGTATGCTTCTGTAATTTTAGATACTGCTTTTGGCACATCTTCTGTCAATACCAAAATATCATTTCCGGCCATAAACGCAGCCAAATCTATAGCTCCTGTTTCTTTGTAATTAGCAGCACCTTTCATATTTAAGGCATCCGTAAAAATAAGTCCCTCAAAGCCTAATCTTTCCTTTAAAATATCTGTAACAATATGATGTGATAGAGATGAAGGCACCCCATCTTTTTCTAAACTTGGTACATTTAAATGTGCTACCATTACACCTGCCATCTTGTTTTTAAACAATTCTTTGTATGGAT
Organism: Polaribacter atrinae; assembly: GCF_038023995.1. Lineage (NCBI taxonomy): Bacteria > Pseudomonadati > Bacteroidota > Flavobacteriia > Flavobacteriales > Flavobacteriaceae > Polaribacter > Polaribacter atrinae. The sequence goes on along the minus strand of NZ_CP150660.1, from coordinate 2,745,704 downwards.
ACATTTCTACAGAATCTATTCTTTCTTTAGAAAGCGTAACGGTTGGAAGCGTTTTATGAGAATCTTTATCGGTATCTCCATGTCCTGGAAAATGTTTTGCACAAGCTAACACATTCTTACTTTGCATACCATTTGTAAAAGCAAGTGCTTTTTCTGTAACCTGGTATTTATCTTCGGCAAAAGAACGCACACCAATTATTGGGTTTTTAGAATTTGTATTGATATCTACCACAGGAGCAAAGTTTATATGTACCCCTAAGCGATTACAATGCTCCCCAATTTTCTCACCAACTTTTCTTACTAAGTCGGTATCTTTTATGGCTCCTAAAGTCATATTATACGGAAACCTCACCGTACTATCTAATCGCATATTTAAACCCCATTCAGCATCCATTGCAATTAACAATGGTACTTTTGATGTTGCTTGATATACATTTGTTTGACGAGCTTGTCTAACAGGACCACCTTGAAAAAACACCAATCCACCAATTCCGTTCTCATTGATCAATCTCTGAATAGAATCTGTATGCTTTTTACCTTTATTAGAATAGGTGGCAATCATAAATAATTGACCTATTTTTTCTTTTAAAGTCATTTTATTATAGATACTATCTACCCATTTTGTGCGTGGTGTATTTTCTAACGATATGTTTGTTGGTTGTTTTTTATCGCAACTTAAAGCGACAAGTAGTAAAACTAAAAGTGTAGGAATTAATTTTTTCATTTTTAGGAATTAAATTTTTATAAATATTTTATTTCTGTGTAATAAGTAAACTAAACACCAGAAAAATAGAATATGAGCAACTGCAAAAAGAAGTGACCCATTCATATTTCCGGCAATAGGAAAAAATATATCTTGATATAAATATTGTTTTGCTGATACAATCTCTCCTTGAGAATTGGTTATTTTTATTAAATAAATGATTGTTTTTGCATACAAACCAGAGAATACAAAGATGAACAAAGGGTTTGTGCCAAAATGGATAAATGGTTTAGACCATGCTGTGCATTTTTTTTGATCGATAATCCATATTAAAAAGGCCAATATAATCATTGCCCATCCTGCAGAAAAGCAAACAAAAGTACTTGACCAAAGCGATTTATTGATAGGAAATACAAAACCCCAAATATAGCCTAGTAAAACAAGACCAACCCCGTAGCTTAAAAGGGTTTTTATTTTAACCGTAATATTAGAGAATTCACTTAAAAAACTACCCGTTAAAGCACCAATAAGTACTGTTGCAATTGCTGGTACCGTAGATAATAATCCTTCTGGATCAAAAGGAAAACCAAGACCTTTCCAGATGTGATTTGGTCCGAATAAATACAAGTCTATTTTACCCACTAAATTTGTTTGCGGTCCAAAAGGATTTTCTGGTACAAAGAAATATAAAATGGCCCAATAGCTAACTAAAATTAAGACAGTAATGTAGGTTAGAATTCTTTTATTAAAAAATAAACAAAGAGTAGCACCCACACCATAGGCAATTGCTATTCTTTGCAACACCCCAAAATATCGAACCGTTTCAAAATTGAATTTTGGAAATAAATTTAAAAACAATCCAATTGCAAATATTATAAACGTTCTTTTAACAATCTTTTTAATTGCTTGTTTATGCTCACTTGGTCTAAAATTTTTAAAAGCAAAATGTATAGAAACTCCTACAATAAATAAGAAAAAAGGAAAGACAGCGTCTGTTGGTGTAAAGCCATGCCATTTTGCATGTAATAATGGCCAATAAACATAAGACCAACTACCAGGCGTATTTACCAAAATCATGGAAGCAATTGTTATGCCTCTTAGAACATCTAACGCTATTAATCTCTCCTTTTTTGCCATTTCTATAAAATCTATTATTTGACTTCTTCTCTATACGCTTCTATAGATTTTCTAACACTTTTATGTTCCTGTAACAGTTTACTTGCTAATTCTGTTTCAATATGGAGCTCATCCATAACCATCTTTACTCCTCTAGAAACGAGCTTTTTATTAGAAAGCTGCATGTCTACCATTTTATTTCCTTTAACCCTGCCTAGTTTTATCATAACAGTTGTAGAAATCATGTTTAAAGCTAATTTCTGAGCAGTACCTGCTTTCATTCTTGTGCTTCCTGTTACAAACTCTGGCCCAACGACTAATTCTATAGGAAAATCTGCTTCTAACGCAAGTGGAGACCCCTCGTTACATGTAATACAACCTGTAATTATATTTTGTTCTTTTGCTTTTTGCAAACCACCAATAACATACGGTGTAGTACCTGAAGCTGCAATACCAATTAAAACATCTTTATTAGAAATATTATGCTCTTTTAAAGTTTCCCATGCTAATTCTGTGTCATCTTCTGCATTTTCTACGGCTTTTCTAAGTGCCACATCTCCACCAGCAATAATTCCTATTACCCAATTATCGGAAACACCATACGTTGGCGGACATTCTGATGCGTCTAACACACCCAGTCGTCCGCTTGTACCTGCACCAATATAAAATAATCGGCCTCCGTTGCTCATTTTTTCATGAATTACATCTACCAGTTTATGTATAGATGGAATTGCTTTTTCAATAGCCAAAGGAACCAATTTGTCCTCATTATTCATATTTGTGAGCAATTCCGTGGTACTCATCTGCTCTAAATTATTATAATCTGATACTTGCTCTGTAGTTAATTTATTCGTCATTTTTGTTTCGTATAAGGATTAAACATAGTATGGTAAGACAAGCATTTAATAAAATATTCATGAAACCTAAATCAAATGAAAACTTAACTTTAACTATGTAATTTATATAATATGTAAGTAATGGCATTAAGACACAGATGTATGGTACAGCTTTGTCTTTTATTCTTATTTTAGTGAAAATACCTAAAAGGTAAAGCCCTAATAACGGACCGTACGTGTATCCTGCTACTTTAAAAATTGTTGTAATTACGTCTCCTTTACTTCCAGAGAATAACATTATAATAATGAAAATTACAATTGAGAAACCAAGTAAAACATAATTTTTAAGTCGTTTTTTTTCTTTTGAAGTTTTATGTGTAATATCTAAAAAATCATGTGTAAAGGAGGTAGTTAACGCCGTTAGTGATGAATCTACACTAGAAAATGAAGCTGCCGTAATTCCTAAAATAAAACTGATTGCTGCTACGGTACCAAAACTACCAAGAGAAAGCATCGGAAATAAATTATCTGTATGAATAAATTGACCGTTTTCTATTTCTAATTGAATTCCGAATTTTTCTGCATATAAATACAACATCACTCCCAAACCTAAAAAGAGAAACTGTGCTAAAGCTAAAAACAAACTAAAGGTTAAAATATTACGCTGCGCTTCTTTTTTACTTTTACAGGTTAATGTTTTTTGCATCATATTTTGGTCTAAACCAACCATAGCAACAGCAATTAAAATTCCAGAAATAAACTGTTTAAAGAAATTACTACCAGAATTAAAATCCCAATTAAAAACCTTAAAGTATTTATGATTTGTAACAGACGTGATCGTTTCTGAAAAACTTAAGTTTAAAGAATCTTTAATGATGAATATTGACACAATAGCCGCCATTAGTAAAAAAAATGTTTGAAGTGTATCTGTCCAAACAATTGTTTTAATTCCAGATTTATTGGTGTACATCCATATTAAAATCAATATGATAATTACCGTTAAAAAAAACGGAATGTTTAGTGCATCAAAAACGGCATACTGTAAAATTTTTGCTGCTAATAATAATCTTAAGGCAGCACCAAACGATTGAGATATCAGAAAAAATAAAGATCCTGTTTTATAAGTTCTAGATCCAAATCTTGTTTCTAAATAACTATAAATAGATACCAATTGTAAATTGTAATAAATAGGAATTAATACATAAGTGATAAAAATATATCCTACTACATTACCAAAAACAAATTGTAAATAATAGAAATAATTATTACTGACCATTCCCGGAATAGAAACAAATGTAACACCAGACATAACAGCTCCAATCATTCCGAAAGCAACTACTTGCCAAGGAGATTTTCTATCTCCGGTGTAAAAAGAATCATCACTTGTATTTTTTGAAACAAAGTGAGATATTAACATTAATACTCCAAAATAAGAGATAATGATTAATAAAATTATGGTTGAATTCATGTACTTTATTTTTTTGCGTTTTAATATTTAAAACAACTTTTTTTTATTTTTTAATAATTCTAAAAACCGCTGTTTTATTCTCATTACCAACAACTTTTAATAAATAGATTCCTTTTGATAATTCCGAAATATTAATTTTATCTAAATCTGTTGCACTTTCTTTTATTAAACGTCCATTTAAATTATAGATATAAAGTTGATTGATACCCAAATTGGTATTTGCCTTTATGTTTATGATATCTGATGTAGGATTTGGAAAAACTTTTAATTGATTTTTAAACTCATAATCTATATTAGACAAAGCAGCGTCTACTGTAATTTGAATACAGTTTCTATTATTAGCTTCATCATTTTCGGTTAGTACTCCGTTATTATCTGCTGAAAAGATGATAAAATAAGTTCCAGCAGATGTGTTCTTTGGAATCGTAAGACTTGAACTTTCATTTTCACTTTCATTATCACTGCCAAGGTTAGAATTATCCGCACCCAATAAAATATCATTTTCACTTAAATCACAATCAGTAGACAAGTAATAACCAAGATGAATATTAGGTAAATCAGCAGCAAGCTGAGATCCAGAATAACTTTGTGTTGCAGTAACCCTAATATCATTGCCTGCATTTACAATCATTGGAGCTACAGTTGTATTTATCAACTCTACATCTTCAGGTTCTACAGAACTATTTATTGTAATTTGTATGCAACTTACATTATTCGTTTTATCACTTTCATTTAACTCACTTCTATTATCCGCAGAAAATAGCATAAAATAAGTTCCGGCAGGAGTATTATTAGGAATGGTAAGCGTTTCACTCTCATTTTGAGATGTATTATCACTACCTATATTAGAACTACTTTCTCCAAGTAAAACATCATTTGAACTCAAATCACAGTCAGTTGACAAGTAATAACCAAGATGAATATTAGGTAAAACGGCAGCGAGTTGAGACCCCGAATAATTTTGTGTAGCTGAAACATTTATATTTTCACCAGCAGTTAGGGTTGTTACATTTACAAGTCCATCTGAAATTGTAACATCTTCAGCAACTACTGCTTCTGAATATGTTGCTACAATATCATAAGAACCTCCACTACCATCATCTGCATCTACAACTAAATAATAGGTTTGTCCTGCAATACCATTTTCATAAATTGCTGATGACGAACTTACAGTTCCTAAACAATCTGAAGGATCGCAACTTCCTAAAATATAAACATCTAAATCTCCTGAAAAATTAGATAAAGCTACTGTTATTGGTCCATCTGCAGTAGGAGTTATCTTGTGTACTCTCTCCGGACCTGTTTCTGTCCAAGAGTTACATCCAAAAGTAGCAACTTTTGAACCAGCAGTAGAGCTACTTCCAGAATAGACAACGCCATTACTAAGTTCTATTGCACTTGAACAATCTAAACCAGGAGCTGGAGTTGTGTCTGTATAACAAGAAAAACTACTTATAGAAGCTCTAATACTTGGCAATAAACCATAAAGACTTGTACCAGGACAAGCCGTTGCTCCACCATCTTTATGACCTGAAACATTGTTTAAATTAAGACCTGATGATGCATGATAACTAGCACCTGCTACATCTATATTTTTATCTGTTGCCTCCCAAGATATTATATTCTTTAAAGAAGTTAAAGCTTTTGCAGAAGGAGATTCTAAAGTAAAATCACCAATCATACAAACTCCCATTGTACCTGCGTTATGCCCACTAAAATGTGCTCCAGAAACACCGTTTCCTCTTCCTTCATAAATAACGCCATTTCTATCAATTAACCAATTATATCCAAGATCTGACCATCCATTGGTGTTTACATGTAAATCCCAATAATATCTAATTTTTTCTGCATAATTTGTATTCGCCGGAAAAACAATTCCATCTCCAGTATGATGAACTATTATATGAGTAGGTGTTGTGTAACTTGGATTTGTTTGAGCAGGACGTGAACCATTTGTATCCCAACAAGCTCTTCCACAAAAGTCCGGTTGTGTACAATCTGCAAAACAAAAAAACGGTGACAAAACAATAAGTAAGAATACTATTTTTTTCATAGGGGATTATTTTTCAAATGTGTATATTCTAAATACTACTTCACTTTTTGTTATTTTACTTGATTTAAATTGAATTTTCTGTACCGAAGGGTTTAAATTTTTAGGTGAAAAAACTTTACGATTTGGGTTATCAACGTGTTCATTTTCTTCTAGCTCTAACCAATCTGACCAAGAATTATTTTCGAGAGTTTTATAAAAAATGGTGTACTCATCATTATACGTAGAATACGCAGAAATCATAGCTCCTGATGTTGTAGATAAATCAACCTCAACAGGTTTTCCTATTATATTTTTTTGAGCATCTTCCTTTGTAAACTTTTGATCAATAACAAAAATATTATCTTCTTTAATTACGGAAACGTCATTGTTACTGGCTGTAGGTAAAGTAACTTTTTCTTTTTTCTTAACGCTAATCTTCTTCTCTTCTGTCTTAGAATTATCTTTACAATTACTTAATAAAAGCAATAAGACTATAAAGTAAGGTATTATTGATTTATGATTTTTCATTTTTATACAGTCTTAATTCTTATCCTTTTAAATAGTGGTATCCTTAATCTCTATATTATTAAAAACTTATTCTTCCAATATTTAATTTCAAATTACCTCTTTAAAAATAAGGAGTGAGAATCGTCTTTCGCGCCATCTCACCCCTTACTAACTCAAAATAAAAAAAACAATTATGACAATAATTATTGGGGAAGTGAATTTATTTATTTTTTATCCCACCACATTCTGGTAGTTAAAAGGTCTCCTCCTTGTAAAACTATTGCAGCCTCTACATTTACTGAATTATTCAATTTTTCAGACGCAGGATATGGAAGTCTTCTTGGAATTTCTCCATTTGTAAGCGTTGCTGCTACATTTGCAGGAACTAATTCTGGATAGCCTGATCTTTTCCAGTTAGAAAAAGTTTCTAAACCGTTTCCAAAAGTTGCTACCCAATATTGTTCATTTATCATTTTTAAAGCTTGCGCTGGTACAAATGGATTTGAATTTAAATATGTATCTATTTCTGCAGTTGTAATTTCTACACCATGCCCATACATAGATAAATATTGCATTGCCGCTGTTACACCTGCGTTATAATGTGTTTCAACATTAGAAGTTCCGCCAGATAATCCCCAACGTTCTGCTGCTTCTGCTAACATAAACTCTACTTCTGCATACGTTTGAAAGAAAAAAGGTGCATCATAAATTATAGTACCAGACCCTCCAAAAATATTTATATTTGGTTTAGAGTTTGCATCTCCCCTTGTTTCATCATTAATATCTTGCCCAAATTGTAATGCAAAATCAGTATTTCCATCAACTGTGGATGCTAAAACAGAAACTCTTGGATCGTTTCTTGTTTTCATAAAATCCATAAAAGTTTTAGAAATTTTAACCTGTGTTGATGCTCTAGAAGTAAAACCTTTTGTTAAAGGATTTACATTTGGTCCTCCATCATTTGCAGAGTTTTCATATTGTATGTATGCAATATCTGCATTGCTAGTCATTACGCCTCCATCAATAGCTTTGGTTGCCCAAGATTTTGCACCAGCTTCATCTACTTTTACCATTCGCATTGCCAAACGCAACATTAATGAATTTGCAAATTTATTCCACTTTGCAACATCTCCAGAAAACATTAAATCTGCAGAACCAAAAGAACTTGTTCCACCAGCACTTAAGGTAGCCGCTGCGTTTTCTAAAGACAATAACATATCTGCATAAATAGCACTTTGTTGATCATATTTTGGAAAACGAACTCCTTCTAAAAAACCTTTACCAGCTTCACTGTAAGGAATATCTCCATAAACATCAGTAATTCTACTAAAAATTAATACTTTTTGTACTCTGGTAATTGCTAAATCTATAGATGCAGTTGCTTCTGTACTTACTTCTAATTGAGATTCTAAATCTGCAATATTTTTTACCGTAGTTTTAAATTGCTCTTCAAACAACCAATGTGTATTTCCTTCTTTATATAAAAATGATGCATACGACGTATTGTTTAAATGCTGTACGTTTTGCATTAAATGAATAATATTCCAAAATAAATACGCTACATAACTGCTACCACCTGTATATAACTGAATATAGGTGAATTTTGTAGAAGGATCTAATTGTACTGGCTTTGTTGGATTTACATTAAGTTCTTCGAAACCGTCGTCACAAGCACTTAACGCAAACATTATAATTATGAATGAAATAAATATTTTTTTCATGATCTATTTTTTTAAAATTTAACATTTATTGCGAATCCATAACTTCTAGTTGATGGTGTTCCGAATCTTTCTATACCTTGAGAATTTAAATTGTTTAATGAAGCTTCTGGATCTACATTATCTATTTTTTTAGAAATATAAAATAAGTTTCTTCCTATTAAAGAAAGCCTTACATCGCTTACAAAAATGTTTTCTAAAGTTGCTTTAGGCAAACTATAAGCGATACTTAATTCTCTAAATTTTATAAAATCTGTACTGTACACAAACTCTTCTGAAATACCAGAATTCTCTTCACCAATAAAACCATAATAGGTTCTTAAATTTTCTGGGGCTACAGTCATTGTAAATGGATTTCCTGTTGCATCATCTATACCAGACACCACCAAACCATCTTCACGACCTTCTAGTGTTTTTTCATGCAAACCTCTCATCATTAATTCTCTATTGGTTCCAGAATGAACACTTCCACCAAACTTAGCATCTATTAAAAAGTTTAATGAAAAATCTTTGTATTTAAAAGAGTTAGAAAAACCTAAAGTATACGGTGCAACACCTTGACCTAAAATTTTATTTTCTCCTTGAATTGGTTTCGGGATAGAACCCGTTGTATTATACATGATGTTACCCTCACTATCTCTTTTGTATGAAGAACCCCAAATTACACCATAATTTTCGCCAACTATATGAGAAATAATTGCGGTTCTAGAACGCGTCTGGCTACCATCAACATTAATGGCAGTATCCTCATCATCTGTGTGAACAATTTCACTGTCATTATATCCAAAATTGAAAGAAGTATACCATGAAAAATCTTCAGTTTTAATAGGAGTACCTCCAATTAAAAACTCAAATCCTTTATTTTGAAGTTCTCCAATATTAAGAATCGAAGACGTAAAACCAGATGATTGAGATGCAGAAGCACTTACAATATCATTAGTAGTTTGATTTTGATAATAAGCAAAGTCTAAATTTAAACGATTTTGGAAAAAACGTCCATCAAAACCTACTTCAAATTCATTCTTTTGAAAAGGAACTAAGTTAGGATTAGGAATAGAGTTACCATTTAATTCTCCGAAAGACTGTCCTTGAAAAGAACCTGTAATTGCATAATCTAAATTTAAACTATACGCATTACTAGCCCCACCGGCAACTTGTGCGTAACTTGCTCTTACTTTAGCATAATTAACCTGCTCTGGTAAATCAAACAATTCGTTTAACAGTAAACTCTGACTTAAAGACCAGTAAAACCCATTATTTGGAGTTGTTTTACCTGGAAAGGAAAGTGTAGAAAACCAATCATTCCTTCCTGTAAATGTTAAGTAAAAAAACTTATCATAACCTACTTCAACAGATCCATAAAGAGAATTCGTTTTTGTTTTAGAATATCCAAAACTTGGTTCTGGTAACGTTGTATTGTTAATATCTTCTAAACCTTCTACAATAAAACCTCTACCCAATGCACTTAAAGATTCGAAAGATGATGTTCTTGTATTTGCTCCAAAAATTGAGCTCGTAGAAATTTTATCTGATAAATCTTTATTTATACCTAACATTAAATCTCCATTAAATAACGTGTATGTAGATTTTTCTTGTGTCATTTCACCTGCTGGCCTGTATGCTGTTCCGAATGGAGTAACCCTTCTTCTACTTAAATCATACGTATCAATACCTGCACGACCTGTAAGATACAGCCAATCATTAAAATCATATTTTAAAGTTGTAGATGCTGTAAATCTATTTTTCTTATCATCATTATTAAATACATCTGTTGCCCAATATGGGTTAGAAATAAACTGACTTGGTTGAAACAATAATTCTGTACCTTCCTCATTAAAACCTGGCTGTAAATCTGTAATATTAAGACTGCTTGGTAACACATACGCTACTGTGTTTGCATTACCTGGTGTATCTCCAATATTAATACGATTATGCACTTTTTCAATCACATATTTAGCATTAACTGTTGATGTTAATTTAGGAGTAATATTTGCAGAAGCATTTAATGATATCGATTTTCTATTTAAAGTCGTATTCGGAAAAATATCATCATTATCTAAATTAGAAAAAGAAAAACGATAATTATATTCCTCGCCTCCTTTTGATAATGCTACTGTATTTATAACTGTAGAACCTACATTATAAAATTTATCTAAATTATTTCCGGTATTAGAATAAGGTCTTTTAGTACCATCCCAATTATAAACCATTGAGCCATCTAATTTATCTCCCCAAGACTGTAAAGAACTTACAAAAGAATCATCAATAGCATTGGCTACATTAGAAATTTCAACCGCCTGACCACTACCATCATACTCGTAACCAGGCTTTAACCTATTATTACCTTGACCATAAGTAGTTTGAAAATTTTGTAAACTTGTATTAATTTTATCAAAAGTAAAAGAACTAGAAAGCTCTACACCTAATCTTTTTTGACCTTTTCCTGATTTTGTGGTAATCATAATAACTCCGTTAGACGCTAAAGAACCGTAAAGTGCTGCAGCTGAACTTCCTTTTAAAACGGAAACACTTTCAATATCATCTGGGTTTAATGAAGAAATATCATCTCCTCCATCTCCAGTTCCATCATTGGTTGCACCAACAACAGACCCATTTGTATTGTTAATAATAGGAATTCCATCAATTACATACAAAGGCTGGTTATTTCCTGTTAATGAACTTGCTCCACGAATAATTACCCTACTAGATCCAGCGGCTCCACCACTACCTGCAGAAATATTTACCCCAGCAACTCTACCTTGCAGAGAATTAACCGCACTTGTACTTTTTACTGTAGACATATCTTCGCCACCAACCTCAGTTAAAGAATATCCTAAAGATTTTGCTGATCTCTTAATACCTAGTGCAGTAACCACAATCTCGTCTAAACCAGTAGCATCTGCCTCTAATTCTGCATTTATAACTTGATTTTCTCCTGTTAAGGTTATTGTAATCGTTTTATAACCAAGGTAACTAAAGGCTATTGTTTTTCCTTTTAAATCCTCAGCTTTAATTGTATAATTCCCGTCAAAATCTGTAACACTACCCTTATTAATTTGACTAATAAAAACGCTAACCTCGGGCAACGGGATTTCACTGCCTTTCTCTGTAACAACTCCAGAAATTGTCTTTAATTGAGCAAACGTACTTTGCACAATCAAAAACACTATCAAGGATAATGTTAGTTTGTAATTTTTTTTCATTTAGTTTGAATTTGAATTATTTAAGGTAAAGATATAAAAAAAACAAAATACCGCAAATTAATCGCACAAAATTGCAGCATTTAATAAAATTATTCGAAAAATTACACATTTCAAGAATAAAACACGCATCCATTGCGATTTTCTGAATTATTAAAAATTATTAAATTAACATATAATTATCTTAAAAACAAGGACAAACGAGAGTGGCATTAGGAAAAATGAATGAAATAAAACATCTTTTTAACAATATTAGAAAATCAGTTATTTTTTGCATTTTTATTTTTAAAAACGCAAAAAAACAGCAAAAAAAATCTTTTTAACCAAAAGACATTTGCAAAATGGTTAAATAAAATCTTACTTTTGAAAAAATCATTTTTTTATGAAGAAAAAAGAGAGACAGCAAAAAGTAGTAGATGAAGTAAGTCTTAACAGACAGGTTAGTTCTACTTTTTTGGCTGAAAAATTAAATGTATCAGAAGACACAATAAGAAGAGATATAAAAGAACTAGATAAAAAAGGTCTGTTAACCAAAGTTCATGGAGGTGCAATTTCTACCATGCAAAAACTTTACCATTACAATGAAGATGTCATCTACAAAAGAGAAGAAAAAGTTGTCATTGCTAAAAAGGCAATTACTTTAGTAGAAGACGGAATGGTTATTATAATGAGTGGTGGTACTACAAACTTAATGTTAGCTAAATTATTTCCAAAAAACTTAAAAGCAACCATTTATACATATAGTTTACCAATTGCAATGCAATTGGCAGAACACCCAACTATAGAAACCATATTTATTGGAGGTAGAATACAAAGAAACTCTATGGTAACAACTGGTATTGATGTAATTCAATATTTATCTAACATTACTGCAAATCTTTGCTTTATAGGGGTAAGTGCCTTTAATGCGGAACAAGGAATTACGGGAGAAGGCTATGAGGTTGCATTAGTTAAAAAAGCAATGATTGATTCTTCTGAACGCAATGTGTACCTATCTACTTCAAACAAACTAAATATCAGACTAAATTATGATATTTGCCCACTTAAAGAAATTGATATTGCCATTACAGATTTAGAACTAGATGACCCTATATTAAAACCCTATGTTGATTCTGGAGTAGTTTTAATGTAATCTTAACCAAGAAAGAAGGGAATTTTTAGAATAAACACTATAACATCAATGAAAATGCTTTTTTATCAAAATACAAAACCAATCTATTTTATTCTTTTATCTACTTTCTTATGTATTAGTTGTAGTAAAAAAGTTTATAATACAGATGTAAAAAAAGGCAATGAAACTCAAAAAAACATTGAAATTAACAAAAATATTGAAGCTGAAAATAATATTGAAGTAGAAAATATTATTGACCTAGAAAAAAGGGTCGTTCCTGCTCCAGAAAGAGAATTCAGAGCTGCTTGGATTGCGAGTGTAGCTAATATAAATTGGCCAAGTAAACGTGGTCTTTCTACCAAACAACAAAAAGAAGAAGCTATTAAATTATTAGACCTTCTTCATAAAAATAATTTTAACGCAGTGGTGTTACAAGTAAGACCTCAGGCAGACGCAATGTACAAAAGCGACTTAGAGCCTTGGTCTTATTTTTTAACAGGAACGCAAGGAAAAGCACCTTCTCCTTATTACGATCCATTAGAATTCTGGATTAAAGAAGCGCATAAAAGAGGGCTAGAGCTACATGCTTGGTTAAATCCTTATAGAGCACATCACACCACCGGAGGCGAAATAACAAATGCCTCAATTGCAAGTAAACACCCAGAATTGGCAGTAAAACTAGAAACTGGTTTTTATTGGTTAGATCCTGGAAATAAAAAAACACAAAACCACAGCTACAAAGTTGTTATGGATATTGTTGAAAGATATAATGTAGACGGAATTCATTTTGACGATTATTTTTATCCCTACCCTTCTTATAACAACAATAAAGATTTTCCTGATGACAAAAGTTGGAAAGCCTACTTAAACACTGGCGGAAAATTAAAAAGAGATGATTGGAGACGAGACAATGTAAACCAATTCGTTAAAAGTATTTATACAAACATAAAAGAAACAAAACCTAACGTAAAATTCGGAATTAGTCCTTTTGGTTTTTGGAGACCCAATTATCCTGCTTCTGTAACCGCTGGTTTTGATCAATATAACGAACTTTATGCTGATGCAAAACTTTGGTTAAACGAAGGCTGGATAGATTATTTTACACCGCAACTATATTGGCCAATTAATAGAATGGATGTTAGTTTTCCTGTTTTATTAAATTGGTGGATAGAAGAAAACACCAAAGAAAGACATCTTTGGCCAGGAATGAGTATTGGTAGAGAAAAAGGAGAAGAAGCAATTGACGAAGTTATAAATCAGATTATGATTACGCGCGGAATGACCTCAAAATCTCCAGGAACTGTTCATTGGAGCATTGCTCCTTTAATAAGTTCGCCAGAACTAACAGCAGCAATTTTTAATGGTCCCTATAAAAAACAAGCATTGATACCTAGTTATCCTTGGTTGAGTAAAGCAATACCAGAAGCTCCAATATTAAGTTACACTAAAGGAAAAGAAAATTTATTGGTAAATTGGACTCATAAGAATATTGATGAAGTTGCAAATTGGGTAATCTATTACAAATACAACTCTAAATGGGACTATCACATACATGGTTCTTTTACAAACTCACAAAACATTCCTTTGATAAAAGTTGATGCTAAAAATTCAAAAAGTAGATTAAATGCGATTGCAATCACTGCCGTTGATAAATTTGGAAACGAGAGTATTGTAAAGGAAATTAATTTATAGAAATCTGATAAAAATTAAATTACTAGACACTGTTTTGATAGTAATTGTAAAATTCATGATTGTCAGTTCTAGCGCAATCGAGAACTATTAAATTCTTAAAATTAGGTTTCGACTGCGCTCAACCAGACATATTGAATCTTTTTATATAATTGTAATACAAATAATCAAGTACAGACCTCTAAAAATAAATTACTGAATACTATTTTTAGCCTCAATCCATTTACTCATATATTTTGTAGCTTGTAAGGTTTGATGTTGCAATAAATTCCCTAAAAAATTATGTATTCTGTGTTGTTCTAAATTTTCTTGAATTTCTTTTATTTGGTTGACAAAAAGCACACCTAACTTTTCCTTATCATAGATGTTATTAATGATTTCAACTCCGCTTTTTTGCGAATTTTCCCACAGATTTTCATCCGTATATAACTGAATCGATTTTGTAGAAAATTCTGTAAAATCATTTACTACAAAACCATTCCAAGTCAAGTTATCATACATTCCTTCTGCTCCAATTGTAGAAGTTACACTTGGTGACCCACAAATCATGGCTTCGGTCAGTTTTCCTTTTATTCCTGCTCCAAAACGTAACGGAGCTAAAACAACCCTCGCATTTCTCACTACTTCTTTAGCGTCTTCTGCAAAGCCTTTTACTATAAAACCTTCCTTTTTATTATGTAATTGATTTATTTGTTGATTCGCATACGCTCCATAAATATGAACTTCTGCCTTTGGAAGTTGCTCTCTAATTTCACTCCAAATTTCAGTTTTCAAAGTTAAAACAGCGTCTACATTTGGTTTGTGAAAGAAATTACCAATAAACACAAAGTTTGCTCTTTCATTAAAAGACTTCCATTTTTCTTGTTGATTTTCATCAATCCTATCTAATAAAAAAGGTAGATAATACAAGATTTTTTCATCAATCTTAAAAACAGATTTTAACAAATCCATTTCAAAACTAGAGATAATCAAACTGATATCGCAACGCAAAATAGATGCAATTTCTCTTTTGGCATCCGCAGATTTTAATAAAGCTTCTGTTGTAAAAACTTCTCCTTTCTTTAATTGCTGATGACGAGTTTTTCTTAAAAAGTGTAAATCTTCTGTATCTAAAATTCGAATTGCATTTGGGCAATTTTCTGCAACGCGCCAACCAAATTGCTCTTCCATCATAAAACGATCGAACATGACAATTGTAGGTTGTAACTCTTTTATAAAATCATCAAAAGAAGCATTGTTTAATTCAATTGAAACTTCATCAATCCCTAAAGAATTTAAACTTGTAGCTTTTTCACTTTTTTGCGCAGGAGAAGCAAAAGTTATTTTAAAATTATGTTTTAAAAACTGCTCAATTAATTGCATCATTCTACTTCCTGCAGCAGAAGAATTTGGCTCAACCCAAACGTAACCAATAATTAAGACATTTTGTATTGTCAATTCTTTCAAATTATTTTTCATTTAAAACCTAGTTCTTTTTTAATCTTATTTAGCTAAAAATTAAGAAATACAGATTAGTAAAACTACTTATTTCTTACTTTATTCTATGAAAATATATGTATTTTTGTTCATCAATATAAGAAACAAAGCGAAAGGTTACACTTTACGCAAAAAAACGCAATCATGAAATACGATATTATTGTAATTGGATCTGGTCCTGGAGGATACATTTCTGCAGTTAGAGCATCTCAATTAGGTAAAAAAGTAGCAATTATTGAAAAATACTCAACTTTAGGAGGAACTTGTTTAAACGTTGGTTGTATTCCATCTAAAGCATTATTAGACTCTTCTCATCATTATTATGATGCTGTAAACCATTTTGAAGAACATGGAATTTCTGTTGAAAATCCGACGTTTGATTTTGGAAAAATGGTAGAAAGAAAAGCCAAAGTTGTAGAAACAACTACAGGAGGAATCACGTATTTAATGGACAAAAACAACGTTGATGTTTTTGAAGGTTTAGGTTCTTTTGAAGATGCAACACATGTTAAAATCACTAAAAAAGATGGTTCTTCAGAAATAATTGAAGGGACTAATATTATTATTGCAACAGGTTCTAAACCGTCTACTTTACCTTTTATTTCTTTAGATAAAGAACGTGTAATTACTTCTACTGAAGCTTTAAAATTACCAGAAGTACCAAAACATTTAATTGTAATTGGTGGTGGTGTTATTGGTTTAGAGTTAGGTTCTGTTTACAAACGTTTAGGTGCAGATGTTACTGTTGTAGAATATGCTCCAAAAATTACGCCAACTATGGATGCTGATGTTTCTAAAGAACTTACTAAAGTTTTAAAGAAACAAGGTATTAAATTTGCTGTAAGTCATGGTGTTACTTCTGTAGAAAGAAACGGTGATGAAGTTATCGTAAAAGCAAATAACAAAAAAGGTGAAGAAGTTACTTTTACTGGAGATTATTGTTTGGTTGCTGTTGGTAGAAAAGCATATACAGAAGGTTTAGGTTTAGAAAAAATTGGTGTAGAGGTTAACGAACGTGGTCAAGTTACTACAAACGATCATTTACAAACCAATGTTTCTAATATTTACGCAATTGGTGATGTTGTTAAAGGAGCAATGTTAGCACACAAGGCAGAAGAAGAAGGTGTTGTTGTAGCTGAATATTTAGCTGGAGAAAAACCACATATCGATTATAATTTAATTCCTGGTATTGTGTACACATGGCCAGAAGTTGCTGCTGTTGGTAAAACAGAACAAGAATTAAAAGATGCAAAAGTAGATTACAAAGTTGGTAAATTTTCTATGCGAGCTTTAGGTAGATCTCGTGCAAGTGGAGATACAGATGGTTTTGTAAAAGTTATTGCAGATAAAAATACAGATGAAATTTTAGGAGTTCACATGGTTGGTGCACGTGTTGCCGATTTAATTATGGAAGCTGCAGTTGCAATGGAATACAGAGCATCGGCAGAAGACTTAGCTAGAATTTGCCATGGTCACCCAACGTATTCTGAAGCGGTAAAAGAAGCTGCAAAAGCTGCTTGGGACGGTAAGCCGTTAAATGCTTAATCAGTAAAAATATATAATTTTAAAAATCTCGAAATATGTTTTATTTCGAGATTTTTTTATGCGCTTCATTTGCTTCTAAAGCAGTATAATCTAGTTTCCACCCAATGGTTTCTACAATGTTTTCCATCAATAAAATGGCCTCTAACGCTTCTTTATTTGCCAATTGTATTAAATTACTTTCTGGTATTTTGTTAAGTACATGTTCTTTTGCCTCTTTGTTTAAACTAGTAAAATCTTCTGTACCAAACTTATTTAAATAGCCATTTTTTATATCGTAAAACTTAATATCACACTCAATAGAAACTACTTCTGGTTGCGGAAAATCTGATAAAACAATTTCCTTTTTTTCTGTATTAGCCGCTAATTTTATTTTTCTAAAATCGAAACCAATATGTGCTTTTGCCTGAATTAAGACGATTGCTTTCTTCTTGCTACTAAATCCCCAAAAGTTTTCTTTGGTATTTTCATGATGATAAATCTCAGAAAAATCTCCTTCTACGGTAATCAATTTAGATACTTTCTTTATTTTATCTAATAAAATAACAGATTGTTTTTCTACTAAATTCTTTTTCTTTGATACTGAAAACCGCTTTGATATTACATAGGAAATTCCTAAACCAATAACCAGTCCTAAAATAATTAACTCCATAATGTAAATATACTACCAAAAAATAAATGTAAAAAAAATACTTATCAATTAATAGTACTCACCTTTTATCTTTACTTTTTCTTTTTAAAAAGTTACTTACTTTTATAACATGAAAAAAAACATACTACTGCTTTCTGTTTTTATGATATTTTCAAACTTGAATAGTCAAGAAAATAAAAATCTAAAAACACAGCCTTCAAAATTTTTATCAAACTTTTATTACAGTGTTAATTTTGGTGGCATTTTTTATCCTTTTTCTAATGATAACTTAATTGAAGGCTATAAAACGGAAACCTTTAGTAGAAACTATTTTTCTGGGAAACTAGGTTTTGGCTACAAAATAGACAAAAACTTAGCGTTGCAATTTGGTGTTATAAGACCTGCTTCTTGGTTTAAATATGACAATGTAAATAATATTGGTTATTATAGAAGTGTGTGGATTAATGCTTGGTATTTATCACTCAAAAAAAACATCAACTTAACTAAAAAACTATCCTTTTTTGGAGAACTTGGTGCAGCAAATGTTACAAGAAGTGGTTTTTCTATTGAAGATAAAGTAATTTATGACGATGCTCATTTTGGAAGCTTACTCTATGGTTTTGGATTCAATTACCAATTAAATGACCGATGGAAACTAGCCTTAAACGGAACATTTTTCCCGAAATCAGACAAACACAATCAACCTTCTATTTCACAAACCTCTGTTGGGTTTGAATATCATATTCAAAAAATACCCGATGCATTGGCTTTAGAATATGAAAATGATGAAAGATATTTCTTTCCAAAAAACATTTTACAAGTAAGTTACGGAACCAGTAAAATTGGTTTTGGTGCAAATAAATTTTTCGGAATGAGTTTAAAAGTTGGTAATTTCGAAAGTTTCGGAATTCCGGTTTTTTGGGTTGGTGATGTAAAAGCAGAAAACTCATTTTCTATCACCTACCAAAGATTGGCTTTTAGAACACAAAAACTTTTTTCTCTAGATTGGGGTGTAAGTGTTACCGCTTTTAACACAGAAGCCACCAATACAAATGTGTTTGCGTTTTCTATTTTCCCTACTATGCGTTTTTATTTAATGCGAAGAGATGATTTTGACATGTACACCAATTACTCTTTAATTGGCCCCACTTATTTAACAAAAAGTAACATAGATAATTTAGAAACAGGACCAAAAATCACGTATCAAGATACGATGGGTTTAGGCGTTTTCTTTGGAGAAAAAAGAGCTTACAACGCAGAACTTAGAATTATGCATTACTCTAACGGAAATATTTTTACTAAAAATTCAGGTGTTGCAATTCCTATCCAATTTACAATTGGAAAAACATTTTAACATCAACATCAAATCAATTTAAAAATTTATACCTCAAAGAAATAAGAATTGTATTTTTGAAGCGAATATGCAAAGAACAACTCGCACTTTTTCTGTTGATAATACTATTGAGTTCAAAAACAATTTATTGTCTTGGGCACAACAATTTGAAACGGTTATTTGGTTAGATTCTAATAACTATCATCAGAAATACTCTAGTTTTGATGGGGCTTTAGCTGCAGATGATTTTACTTCTATAAAAACAGATTATTACAACGCTTTTGAGAAATTAAAGGAGTACCAAACCATTACCAAAGATTATCTTTTTGGTTACATCACCTATGATGTTAAAAATGATGTTGAGCAACTTTCTTCCAAGAACTTTGATGGTTTAGATTTTGCCGATTTGTATTTTTTTCAACCCAAAAAGCTTGTTTTTATCAAAGGGAACTCTGTAGAGTTTCATTATTTAAGAATGGTTGATGATGAAATTGAAAGTGATTTTGATGAGATTTCTAAACTGTCAATTCAAACTCAAACGAACGATTTAGAGGATACGCAAGAACTCGACCAGAATCAAACAGACAGTAGGGAAGAAAATATCAAAATAAAACTAAGGATACATAAGGATGAATACCATGCAAAAGTAACCCAGGTTTTAGATCACATAAAAAAAGGAGATATTTATGAAGCTAATTTCTGTCAGGAATTTTATGCAGAAAATGCAACGATAAACCCAGTTGAAGTTTATAAACATCTAAACCAAATTTCTGAACCTCCCTTTGCCTCTTTTTTAAAGTTAGATGACAAATATGCCTTGTGTGCTTCACCAGAAAGATATATAAAAAAAGAAGGCACTAAAATAATTTCTCAACCAATAAAAGGGACAGCAAAAAGATTGGTCAGCGCATTTGATGACGCACAATTAGCTTTAGATTTAACGCGAGACGAAAAGGAACGTGCAGAAAATGTAATGATAGTAGATTTGGTTAGAAACGATTTATCTAAAACTGCAAAAATAGGCTCTGTAAAAGTAGAAGAATTATGCAAAGTGTATTCTTTTAAGCAAGTACATCAATTAATTTCTACGGTAGTTTCTGAAGTAGAAGAAAACACACACCCAATAGACGTACTTCAAAGTACCTTTCCGATGGGAAGCATGACCGGAGCTCCAAAAGTTTCTGCAATGAAAATTATTGAGAATTTAGAAGAAACAAAACGCGGCTTATACTCTGGAACAATTGGATATTTTACACCAGATAATAACTTTGACTTCAATGTTATTATAAGAAGTATCTTATATAATGAAGCAGAAAAATATATTTCGTATTCTGTTGGTGGCGCTATTACAGCACAATCTGTTGTAGAAAAAGAGTACGAAGAATGTTTGCTAAAAGCAAAAGCAATGAAATTTGCTTTATTGAATTCTAAATAAAAAAACTTTACAATAATCCTAAAATAAAGATCAATAAACATGACAACATCTAAGCAAACATCTACTTTATTCTTAATTGGGTTATTATTTATTTCACACATTTCAATCGCTCAAAATCAAAAAATTACTTACGGAAATCCATCTGAAGTTGGTATGGATTCTCTTTACATGTACACCAAAGTAGATTCCATTATGAAATTTGGAATACAGCAAGAAGCATTTCCTGGCGCACAAATTCTAGTGGTAAAAGACAGTAAAATCATTTTTAATAAAGCCTACGGTTTTCATACCTATGACAGCATCCAAAAAGTAAGTTTAGATGACATTTATGATTTAGCCTCTGTTACTAAAATTACAGGACCTTTGCCCGCACTAATGAAGCTTCATAGTGAAGGGAAATTAGATTTAGACAGTCCTTTTAGTAAGTATTGGACACCTTGGCAAAATAGAAAAGATAAAAAAGAGCTTACCGTTAGAGAGATTTTAGCACATCAAGCAGGACTAACTCCTTATATTATTTTTTTAAATGAAGTTTTAAAGAAAGATGGCAAAATCAAAAAAAGATTTATCAAAAGTAAAGCTAGCAGAAGATTTAAAAATGAAGCTTACGAAGGTCTTTATGTTAAAAACAGATTTAAAAATAAGGTCTTTAGACAAATTAATAGATCTGAAGTTTCTGATGTAAAAAAATACAAATATTCTGGCTTAAGCTTTTTAATTTACCCTGACTTAATCAGTCAAATTACTAAAGAGGATTATTCTGAGTATCTCCAAAACAATTTTTACAGCCCATTAGGAGCTACCACTTTAGGATACAGACCAAAATCTAAGAATTTTAACAACTTAATTGTACCAACAGAAGTAGATGATCTTTTTAGAAAAGGACTTACAAGAAACTGGGTTCATGATGAAAATGCAGCTCTTTTAGGTGGGATTTCTGGTAACGCAGGCTTGTTCGGTACCTCATTAGATTTGGCAAAAATTATGCAGATGTATACCAATTACGGCATCTATGATGGAAAAAGATATATTTCTGAAAACACCTTACGAGAGTTTACCAAAATTCAATACCCAGAAAATGAAAACAGAAGAGGTTTAGGATTTGACAAACCTTTAATTGACAATGCTAAATTATCTATAAAAGAAGCTTATCCTGCACCAGAAGTTAGTTCAGAAAGTTTTGGTCATAGTGGTTTTACCGGAACGTTTGTTTGGGCAGATCCTACAAATAATTTAGTTTTTATATTCTTATCAAACAGAGTATATCCTAATAGAGATCACAGAAATATATACAATCTAAATATAAGACCAAAGCTACAGCAAGTGTTTTATAAAGCAATAAAAGACAATCAATAATTTTATTAAAATTTACGTTATGATTCCGAATCAAGAAGAACTTTTTAGAAAAACATTAGACAGTTTAAACGAAAAACCAACAGAACAAAATATGTTTAACATGTTTTTAAAGTTGTACCCAGCAGAATGGAAAGCATTAAAAGTTACCTTTTCTAAATTTAATAGAAGTAAACAGTTTGGTAAAACAATTCCGTTACCTAAACCAGAAGTTTCTATAAGAAAAGAGATTCGAGTTTGGTTAAATAAACAATAAAATGTTTGATTTTATAGGATGTATTTTAGATACCTATTTAGACATTAAGCATTGGTTTAACACAAAAAGAAGAAGAAAGTATGAGAAAGAAAATAACCTGCCAAAAAGTATTGTTTGGCATCCATTGACAAAACCATTGTTCATTTTCTTTATCATTATTATCCCTGTTATCTTCCTATTTTCATTCTTCATTTTTAAAAATGAGAATCAGAGAAAGACAACAAAAAGAATGCTGGAAATTTCTAAACTTTTAGAATCAGAAAAAAAGCAGTTTGGTAAATTTCCATCAGCATTAAAAAGAGATTATTAGAAATAATCCTTTAAGAAATAATTTGACCACGGATTATTGGAAATCTACTTTTGTATATACACCATCTAAAGATGGACAAAATTATCAATTAATTTCTTTAGGAGGTGATGGAGAATTGAATACAAAAGACGATATCCAATACTCTTCAAATTAAATGATACTATCACATATAAAATTGTTATTTTTGAGGTACAATGCTAAAAAAACTCGCGAACCACATAAACCAAAATCTTCCTTTTTTAAAGGATAAAAAACTATTAATCGCCATTTCTGGCGGAGTTGACTCTGTGGTTTTAACACATCTTTTATCTACGTTAAAGTTTGATATTTCTTTAGCACATTGCAACTTTAATTTAAGACCAATTGAATGTGATATAGATGAGGAGTTTGTAAAAAATTTAGGAAAGAATCTAAACACCAAAGTTTTTACAATTCATTTTAACACAACAGAATTTGCCAAAGAAAACAAACAATCTACACAAATTGCTGCAAGGAACTTACGCTATGATTGGTTTAATGAACTGATTGAAAAACACCAATTCGATTATATTTTAACAGCTCATCATGCAGATGATAATTTAGAAACTTTTCTTATTAATTTAACGCGTGGTGCTGGTTTAGATGGCTTAACAGGCATTCCAGAAATTAACGGAAATATTGTACGTCCGCTTTTAAAGTTTTCTAGAAATGACATATTAACATTTGTAAAAGAAAACAACATTTCTTGGAGAGAAGATAAAAGCAACGCCTCTACAAAATACATCAGAAATAAAATTAGACATCAAATAGTTCCTATTTTAAAAGAAATCAACCCAAGTTTGTTAGAAACTTTTGATAAAACCACAGCTCATTTAAAAGAGAGTCAGCAAATCGTTGAAGATAAAGTTGATGAAATTTCTACAAAAACAACAGTAACAGTAGATAATATTTTAAACATTGATATTTCTAAAATTGAGAAATTATCAAATCCGAAGGCCTATTTATACCAACTTTTAAAAGACTATAATTTTACAGAATGGAATGATGTTTCTAATTTACTTTCTGCACAATCTGGCAAACAAATTCTATCTAAAACACATACATTATTAAAAGATAGAGGTTTTTTATTACTATCTAAAAAAGATTTCTCGACTGCACTCGAAATCACAACCGAGATAGACGAAAATACAACCTTAATTACCAAACCTATTCATTTAAGGTTAGAAAACGTACAAGAAAAATCAACAGAAAATAAACAAACCATTTATGTTGATAAACATAATTTACAGTTCCCTTTAAGACTTAGAAAATGGCAAGATGGAGATTTCTTTTATCCTACAGGAATGAACGGAAAAAAGAAACTAAGCAAATATTTTAAAGATGAAAAATTCTCGCTTTTACAAAAACAAAACACTTGGTTACTCTGTAATAATGACAATGCCATTATTTGGGTTGTAGGACACAGAAAAGACAAGCGTTTTGATAAAAAAAAAGAAACAAACACACTTTTAAAAATCTCAACGAAAAATTAAATAAAGAAAAAAGAAATATGAAAAAAATAATACTATTAATAGCCTTTACAACCATATTATCTTGTAAAACAGAAGTTGAAAAAAAGATAGATTATGCCGTTATTTCTGGTAAAATTGAAAATACAGATTCTAAAAAAGCTGCAATTTACAACCAATATACTATGAAAAAAATAGCTGATCTTACCATTGCAGAAGATGGTACTTTTAGTGACACATTAAAAACAGCTACAGATTTTTATGCACTTCGTCAAGATAAAAACTTAACAGATGTATATATCCCAAAAGGAAGTATTTTAAAAATTGAATATGATGCTACAAAGAAAGATTCTACGGTACAGTTTAGCGGAAGCAACAGTGCTATTAATCAATATTTGTCTGACAAAGTATTTGTTACAAAAACGACAACAGGAGATCAAAAAGAAATGTTTCTAAAGGATGAAGCTGATTTTAAAGCACATTTATTAAAAATAAAAACAGCAGAAGAAGATTTGTTAATGAAAACGAAAGCTATTTCTGAAAATTTTAAAAACAATGAACTTAAAAACATTAAGTACACTTACTTATCTACTTTAAACAAATACGAACTTTATCATGGTTACTATTCTAAAGATAGAAGTTTTAAAGCTTCAGAAAACTTTTTAGATGAGTTAAAAAATATCGATTTAGAAAATGAAAACGATTTTATTTTTTCTAAAGGATATCGAAGTGTTGTAGAGAATGCCATAGGAACCGATGCAACAGCATTAGCAAAAAAAGATTCTATAGCAGATGATATTGCGTACTTAAAATTGACTGCAAAAATTAAAAATGATAAAATAAAAAACAAATTATTGTATGACGCTGCTAAATACGGAGTTACCTACACAAATGATTTGGAAACATATTACGCCATTTTTTCTAAAAACTCTACCAACGAAGAAAACAACAAAGAAATAACAACGGCTTACAATAAATTAAAGGCTTTGGCTACAGGAAGTCCTTCTCCAAAATTTGTAGATTATGAAAATTACGCAGGCGGAACTACTTCTTTAGACGACTTAAAAGGAAAGTATTTATACTTAGATATTTGGGCAACTTGGTGTGGCCCTTGTATAGCAGAAATACCTTCTTTAAAGAAACTAGAAAAAGAATATCACAATAAAAACATTGAATTTATAAGTATTTCTATCGATAAAATGAAAGACCATGAAAAATGGAAAGAAATGATTGTTGATAAAGACTTAAAAGGACTACAATTATTTGCAGATAATAATTGGGAATCTAAATTTATAGAAGACTACCAAATAAAAGGGATTCCACGTTTTATATTGATTGACCCTAAAGGAAATATCGTGAATGCAAATGCTCCAAGACCATCTGACAAAAAACTAGTAGAAACGTTGCAATCTTTAGAATTATAAGGATTAAAATCTATGCGACAAGTAGCATTTTTTATCCATTAAAGAATGCTACTCTTCGCATGGATTTAAAAAATTATTTTTGTTTAAATAAAAAACAAAAAACTACATTAAGTAACAGAAAATAAACAATTCACTAAAAAGGAATAGAATTTATATCGTTTTCGCAAATAAAAACACGATTATTCATTAAAAAGTAGGTTTAATCATTTCCCTTTTTCGTAATTTTAATCCCGTAAAATCATAAGAAAATGAACAATTTACCTAAGCTAGATAGATTTAATGAAAACGTACTGTCTAAATATCAGATTTACAACAGTATTTTCACAACGCTACCTTTTGACACCATAGACGATACTGGGGTATTATTACCTCTTTTACATAAAGTTTGTAACAAAGGTTTTAAATTAGGAAAAAATCCTACAGAAATTGTAGAGCACTTTTTTAATAAATACCAAGACGAACCTACAGAAAAAGAAAAATCAGATTTACTTTTCCGTTTTATTCAATTTATAGAACGTCAAGTAGTTTTATTTGATGCTGTAGAAGATGCTGCCTACCCTATTGTAAATAATATGGATGGTTTTGGAACCTTAAGAAACTCTAAAGAGCAAGCGCTACTTAGTAATAAAAAGGACGAATTAAAAGCACATCTAGAAGATTTTAAAGTACGTATTGTATTAACAGCACACCCAACACAATTTTACCCAGGGTCTGTTTTAGGTATTATTACAGACTTAGACAGAGCAATTCAGAATGATGATTTATTACTAATTAGAAAATTATTAGCTCAATTAGGTAAAACGCCTTTCTATAAAAAAGAAAAGCCATCTCCTTTTGATGAAGCTGTAAGTCTAATTTGGTATTTAGAACACGTATTTTATCACTCTGTACCTAAAATTTACAACTACATTCAACATCATATTTATGATGGAGAGCCAATAGAAAATGAAATTATAGAACTTGGTTTTTGGCCTGGTGGAGACAGAGATGGTAATCCATTTGTAACTACAAAAATTACGTTAGATGTTGCAGAAAGATTGCGTCAAACAATTTTAAGAAACTACTATAGAGACATCAGACGTTTAAAAAGACGTTTTACTTTTGATGGTGTGCAAGAAATTTTTGCAAAACTAGAAAAAAGACTTTATAAGCACGTTGTAAGAAGTTATACCAAAGTTAACTTTTCTCAAAAAATCTTATTAGATGAACTATATGCTGCAAGAGAAATTATTGTTAACAAGCATCAATCTTTATTTGTAGAAGAATTAAATGATGTTATCAATAAAGTCAGAATTTTTGGTTTTCACTTTGCAACCTTAGATATTAGACAAGATAGTAGAGTACACCATAAAGCATTTACTCAAATTGTAGAAGATTTATTAAAAACAGGAGATACTACTTTCCCTAAAAACTATTTAAATCTTTCTGAAGAAGAGCAAGTAGACATTTTATCTGTTGTTAAAGGAAGTATTGACCCAAGTATTTTAACAGACGAAACTTCTGTTAAAACCATTGAGTCTATTTATGCCTTAAAAGAAATTCAACAAAGAAATGGAGAACGTGGCGCAAACCGTTACATTATTAGTAACAACCAAAGTGCTTTACACGTAATGCAAACTTTTGCAATGCTAAACTTATGTGGTTTTGAAAACGAATTGCCAATAGATGTAATTCCGCTTTTTGAAACTGTAGAAGATTTAGAAAACGCAGAAGATGTAATGAGAACTTTATACTCTAATAAAGTTTACAGACACCATGTTGCCAAAAGAAAAAACAAACAAACAATTATGTTAGGTTTTTCTGATGGAACAAAAGATGGTGGTTACTTAATGGCTAACTGGGGTATTTTTAAAGCAAAAGAAGCTCTAACAAGAATATCTAGAGAATTTGATATTGAAGTAATTTTCTTTGACGGACGTGGTGGACCACCAGCTCGTGGAGGAGGAAAAACACACCAATTCTATGCTTCTTTAGGCCCAACAATAGAAGATAAAGAAATACAATTAACCATACAAGGACAAACGATTAGTTCTAACTTTGGTACCTTAAATTCATCTCAATACAACTTAGAGCAGTTGATTAGTTCTGGTATTAAAAATGATGTTTTTACCAAAGATCAATTAAATGATAGCCATAGAGAATTAATAAACGATATGGCCGCTACAAGTTACCAAACGTATGTAGATTTTAAAAATCACGATAAATTTTTACCGTATTTAGAAAAAATGAGTACGTTAAAATACTATGCAAAAACCAATATTGGAAGTAGGCCAAGTAAACGTGGTGGATCTGACAAACTTGACTTTTCTGCACTAAGAGCAATACCTTTTGTAGGAAGCTGGAGCCAGTTAAAACAAAATGTACCTGGTTTCTTTGGTGTTGGTACTGCACTTAAAAAATATGAAGATGCTGGTAGGTTTGAAGAAATAAAAGAGTTTTACCACGCTTCAGACTTCTTTAGAACATTACTAGAGAACAGTATGATGAGTTTAACCAAATCTTTCTTTGGGCTAACTTCTTATATGGCAGATGATGAAGAGTTTGGTGAATTTTGGAAAGTAATTTTTACAGAATACGAAACGTCTAAAAGACTACTTTTAAAACTTACTGGAGAGTCTGAATTAATGGAAAGTTTCCCTGTTGGAAAAGCTTCTATAGAAATTAGAGAACAAATTGTATTGCCATTATTAACAATTCAGCAATTTGCTTTAAAGAAAATTCAAGAACTTCAAAAAACTGGCGGAAGCGCAGAAGAAATTGAAATATATGAAAAAATGGTAATGCGTTCTTTATTTGGTAATATCAATGCAAGTAGAAATTCTGCTTAAAATAATATCAAAAAATAATTTATATTTAAAATGCACTCAACTTATGAGTGCATTTTTTTTTGTGATATTAAAGTAGTATTTTTATAAAGTAAAATTACGTACTATGAAAAAATACAATTTCTTACTTTTAACTTTATTTGTTGGTAGTTTTTGTTTTTCACAACAACAAACTACGAACAATAATTTTATTCCAGTTAGTATTTACACCTCTTCTTTTCAGCTTACAGCTGATGTTAATCCTTCTTACACTTCAATTAATAAGGATTTAAACTTCAAAAAACAGTATAAATTTTCAACGATTTCTTTTGAAGAAATTGATGATAACCAATTTTTAATTTCTGATAAAAACCTGAGTACAAAAGCTACTCGATTTATTTATGATGACTATAAAAGTTATCGAGATGAATACCTTTTAAAAGGTTTTTTACAAAAAAATGATCCTACACGATGGGATCCTATTAATTTTAAGCAACCAAACCTTAATTAATTTTCTTTATCTTTAGAAAAAAGAAAAAGAATGCTTGTAAAAGTCTATGGCTCTGCCGTTTTTGGTATTGAGGCAACCACCATTACCGTAGAAGTAAATATTGACAAAGGTATTGGCTACCATTTGGTAGGTTTACCAGACAATGCAGTTCGTGAGAGTTCTTATCGAATTTCTGCCGCACTTAACAACAATAATTACAAACTTCCTGGTAAAAAAATTATTATCAATATGGCTCCCGCCGATATTAGAAAAGAAGGTGCATCTTATGATTTAACTTTGGCTGTTGGAATTTTAGCTGCATCAGCACAAATAAAATCTGAAGCTATTCATGAATACATTATTATGGGCGAACTCTCTTTAGACGGAAGCCTACAACCCATAAGAGGTGCTTTACCAATTGCCATAAAAGCAAGAGAAGAAGGTTATAAATATTTAATTCTCCCAAAGGAAAATGCTAAAGAAGCTGCCATTGTAGATGATTTAGAGGTTTTAGGAGTCGAAAATATTTTAGAAGTTATCAATCATTTTAATGAGGATAAAAAAATTGAACCAACCATTGTAGATACAAGAGCTGAATTTTATAAAAATATAGATTTTCCAGAGTTCGATTTTTCTGATGTAAAAGGACAAGAATCTATAAAACGATGCATGGAAATTGCTGCTGCAGGCGGACATAATATTATTTTAATTGGTCCTCCAGGATCTGGAAAAACGATGTTAGCAAAGAGATTACCATCTATTTTACCACCAATGACGTTGCATGAAGCATTAGAGACTACAAAGATTCATTCTGTGGTTGGTAAAATAAAAAAGGAAGGTTTGCTATACCAACGTCCTTTTAGAAGCCCACATCACACAATTTCGAATGTAGCTTTGGTCGGCGGCGGACAATACCCAAGACCTGGAGAAATTTCGTTATCGCATAATGGTGTTTTGTTTTTAGATGAATTACCTGAATTTAAAAGAGATGTTTTAGAAGTTATGCGTCAACCTTTAGAAGACAGAGAAGTTACTATTTCTAGAGCAAAATTTACAGTTACCTACCCAAGTAGTTTTATGCTGGTGGCAAGTATGAACCCGAGTCCGAGTGGTTTTTTTAATGACCCAAGCAGCCCGATGACTTCTTCTCCACAAGAAATGCAACGTTATTTGAGTAAAATATCAGGACCTTTATTAGACAGAATTGATATTCATATAGAAGTAACTCCTGTTCCGTTTGCAAAATTATCTGAAGAACGCAAAGGAGAATCTAGTGTAGACATCAGAAAACGAGTTACGGAATCTAGAGAAATACAGTCTGAGCGATTTAAAGACTTTGAAAACGTACATTATAATGCACAAATGAGTGTAAAACAGATTCGTGAATTCTGTAAATTATCACCAGAAAGTTTAACTCTTTTAAAAACTGCTATGGAAAAATTAAACCTTTCAGCCAGGGCTTATGATAGAATATTAAAAGTATCCAGAACAATCGCAGATTTAGCAAACTCTAAAGATATTTCTCCAGATCATATTGCAGAGGCAATACAATACAGAAGCTTGGATAGAGATGGCTGGTTGGGGTAAATAATTAACTTTTTTTATTCTTAATATAAATATTATAAAGCAAACCAAACATAATTAAAAAGACACCTAACAAGGTCCATAAATTATAGATTTCCCCAAACCAAAAAGCACCAATAGCAATCATAAAAACCACTTCTAAATATTTTAAAGGAGCAATTACATTTGTTTCGTGAGATTGTAATGCTTTGGTCATATATAATTGACCAACATAACCAAAAACACCTAAACTTAATAACAGTAACCATTCTAATGAATTAGGGTTTTTCCAGTTATTGACAGACATAATACCTCCAAAAACAAAAGCCATTACCATAAAGTAATTGATAATTACTAATGGATTTTCTGTATCTCCAATTTTACGAATTACTACAAAAATTACACCTAAAGAAATTGCAGATAAAAGAACTAATACTATTCCAATAGAATCTACATCTACTCCAAAACCTTTAATAACCAAAACCCCTGTAAATGATAATAAAAACAAAAACCATTGAACTGGCTTTATTTTTTCTTTTAAGAAAATAAGTGCTAAAATAGCAGCAAAAATAGGAGAAGTATATCTTAATGAAACCGCCGTACCAATTGCTAAATAATTTAAAGCCTGAAAAAAAGTTGTTAAGGAAATTACTCCTGCAAGCCCTCTAATAAACAACAGTTTTTTATTGTTACCCAGAATAGGAATCTTCGCTTTTAAAATTAATGGCACCGTAAAAAACAAGGTACCAATAGATCTAAAAAACACAATTTGATAGGCACTAAAATCATTTAAATATTTTACAACTGTATTCATTAGTGAAAATGCAATGACACTAAAAATCATATAAAAAATTGCCTTTGAGCTTTTCATAAAGAAGTACTTGTACTGTTTAGATTATAAGGGCACAAAAATAAGATTAAAATAAGGAAAACTACCTTTGATTACTAAGAACCTTGATTTAATGTCT